>CAYOJH010000007.1:14754-43350 GCA_964404275.1 uncultured Gammaproteobacteria bacterium
CCAAATCGCATCGCAAGCGCAAACGCTGAACCATCCCCGAAGGGATGGTCTTTTTTATGCCTTGCATGAAAAGTGCCGCTTCTGCTAGGAGCGGCGCATATGAAAAGACTCTTTTGGTATGGACTGGCGGCGGTCATTGTGGCAGGGGCGTTTGCGCTGGCGTTTCATTTCGCCTTCCGTCCGAGAGCGAAGCCCGGCGTGCCGATCCTGGTCACGCGTGCGATCGATGGCGACACGATCGTGCTCGCGACAGGGGAGCGCCTGCGCTATATCGGCATGGACACGCCGGAAGAAGTCGATCCGCGCAAACCGGTGCAGTGCTACGCCAAAGAAGCCGCGGAAGAGAATCGCGCGCTCGTCGAAGGCAAAATGATTGTCTTCTATCAGGACGTTTCGAAGCATGACAAATACGGCCGCCTGACCGGTTTTGTGTATCTGCTCGACGGTCCCGGCGGAACGAAAGGCACTTTCGTCAATGAAAAGCTGGTACTCGAAGGCTACGCATTTGCGTACCCGTATAAACCCGACACGTCGAAGGCCGCGCAGTTCAAAGCGGATCAGGAACACGCGAAATCACATGCGCTCGGCCTCTGGTCGCACTGCTTCACGCACCGCGAGGGCGCGCGCTGGCAGACGAACGCTTTATAAAAACCATCGGTGTGCTAGGCTCGGAAGAGTTCCTTCGAAGGGAGGCGCACATGTACGACGATATCCTGGTCAAGGATTGGCCCGGTCTCGACGCGGAGACGATGCGGAAGCTGTTGGACCATTACGTCAACACGCTGAAGGCATTCCTCCGTTCTTCCGAAGAGGAAGAATGGCTCGAAGTCGCGCAAGCTGACGGCTTGACGAATGAGCGGATCGCGGCGTTGCGCACCGAAGCGCAGCAACGACTCGCGGCGTTGCCGGAGGTGCGCATCCTCGGCAAGCTCCACGCCTTCGCCGAAACGGGATCCGAAGGCTTCGGTTGGGCCGTCTATGAGGACGGCAAAACGGGATACGAGGGTCTGCATCTCTTGGAAGATGGCCATCATCTCACGGTAACGGACGCCACCGGCGCCGTGCGTTTCGAGGGGTTCATTGCTTCGGACCACCGGACCGGCTGGCAAGAATATCCGCTTCGGCCGGGCGAAGGCCTGGGCCAGCCCGTCGCGCTCGGCTTCTGGGTCTGGTGGATACAGGCAGGCTGGGAACCCGACGTCTGGGCGCAGCTCTTTTTCGATGAGCATCGCGCGGTCCTGACCTACAACAAGAAAAAGGTCTGAACGCAAAGACCGCCCCGTGAGGCGGTCCTTTTTCTTTCCTAGAACTTCACCTCGACCGGCTGGTTGGCGGCGTCGCCGCTCGGCAGGTCGAAGAAATCGCGTTTCTTGAAATTCTGGGCGTTGGCGATCAAGTTGTTCGGGAAGATCTGCATCTTGATGTTGAAGTCTCGCGCGTTGGCGTTGTAGAAGCGGCGAGCGGCCTGGATCTTGTCTTCCGCGTCGCGCAGCTCGTGCTGCACGTCGAGGAAGTTTTGATTGGCCTTGAGATCCGGATAGGCTTCCGAAACCGCGAAGAGCGACTTCAGCGTGCTCGAGAGCTGGTTCTCGGCGGCGGCGTGCTGCGCGGGCGTCTGCGCTCCCATGGCGGCGGAACGCGCCTGCGAAACTTTTTCGAAGATGCCGGATTCGTGCGCGGCGTAGCCTTTGACGGTGCTGACCAGGTTCGGGATCAAGTCGTAACGGCGCTTGAGCTGGACTTCGATGTCCGACCAGGCTTCGTCCGTGCGGATGTTGAGCGTGACCAAGCTGTTATAGACCGACCACAGCCACAAGATCGCCAAGACCACGATCGCGAGAAGGATGAACATTCCCATAGTGGTGTTTTTTTGAAGGAAGAAGGTAAGATACGTCAAGTATGGACTACAATCCCAGCATTTTCAAGGCCTACGACATCCGCGGCTTGGTCGGAAAAGACTTCGACGACGACTTCGCTGAGACGCTCGGGCGCGCCTTCGTGTTACATACCGGCGCCAAGGTGATCGTGGCCGGTCGCGACATGCGCGGCAGCTCGCCGGGGTATTTCGCGGCCCTCACGCGCGGGATGATGAAGCAGGGCGCGGACGTGGTCGACGTCGGCATGGTTTCGACCCCGATGTTCTATTTCGCCGTTTCCGATTACGAATTGCACGACGCCGGCATCATGGTCACGGCCTCGCACAACCCCGCCGAATACAACGGCTTCAAGATGGTCCACGGCGACGCCATGCCGATCGGCAAGGGGAGCGGGATGGAGGAGATCAAGGCGCTGGTCGAAAAAAACGCGTTCCCCGACGCGTCCGAAGGTACGCTGATCGAAACTGACATCACGGAAGACTATCTCGAGCGCCTGTTCGATCTCGTGCCGGCTGATACGATCAAGGGCCTGACAGTCGCGGTCGATGCCGGCAACGGCATGGGTGGCGTGATCCTGCCGGAAATTTTCAAACGTCTCGACGTGAAGGTGCATCCCTTGTATTGGGAACCGGACGGCACGTTTCCGAATCACGAAGCGAATCCGCTCAAGACGGAAACGCTCGCTGCGCTGCAAGCCAAGATCAAGGAGATGCGCGCCGACGTCGGCATTGCCTTTGATGGCGACGCGGATCGCATCGGCCTGGTCGACGAGAAGGGCGAAGTCATCCGCGCCGACCAGATCATCGCCATGCTCGCGCACGTGCTCTTGCCGGGGCATCTTGGCGAAACAGTCACGTATAACGTGAGCTGCGGCAACGTCGCGCCCGAGGAGATCAAAGCCTCGGGAGGCGTGCCGGTCATGACGCCGACGGGCCACGCGCTCATCAAGCCGATCCTGCGCGAGACGGAAGCGCTCTTCGGCGGCGAACTCTCCGGACATTTCTATTTCCGCGAATTTTTCGGCGCGGAATGCACCGATTACGTGATGCTGCTGACGCTGCAGCTGCTTGCGCGGCAAAAAAAACCGCTCTCGGAACTCGTCGCGCCCTTCCGCCGCTACGCGCATTCCGGCGAGATCAACTTCCGCGTCGAAAACGCGAAGGAAAAAATCGCCGCGATCAAAGAACGTTTTGCCGACGAAGCGGTCAAAGTGACTGAGATCGACGGCCTGCGCCTGGATTTTTCCGACGGCTGGTGCGGCGTGCGCGCTTCGAACACCGAACCGCTGCTCCGTTTGAACGTCGAAGGCTCCACGAAGGAGATCATGGAAGCTCGCCGGGCCGAACTCGAAGCGATCATCTGCGGCTGAAAGTTATCCACCTGCCTGCCGGCAGGCAGGCATCTTGCATTCCTGCGAAGAGCTTGTAGTATTGCGCTCACGCGATCAAGCGTGAACGAGGTTCTTTGATGCCCACCGACGCGGACTACGTGCTGCATTCCAAGGTCGAAGGCTTCTGCTTCGACGGCGACGGCACCTTGTATGCGACCGAGGAAAAAATCTTCGAGGTGCACAAGGAGATGCTCTCCGAGCGCGGACACGCGTTCACCGAGGCCCACTATCTGACGATCGTCGGCCAGGGCTCGCTCAAAGCGGCGGAAATCGTGATCGAAACCTTCGGTCTCAAGGAAGAGCCCGAGGCCTATCGCCGGGAACGCCACGCGCGCCTGCAGGCCCGCCTTCAGGACGTGCGGTTCATGCCTGGCGCCATGGCCGCGCTCGACAAGTTCCGCTACGGGAAATCGGGCGCCCACTTCGCGCTCGTGAGTTCCGCGCAGGAACCGCACGTGATGGCGATCCTGGACGCGCTCGGCATACGCCGGCGTTTCCATCTGATCATCACCGCCGACACCGAGGATTTGCGAGGGCGGCTCAAGCCGGACCCCGAACCGTATCGGCTGGCCGCCAAGAGACTGCGCGTCAAAGCCTATCGCTGCGTCGCCTTCGAGGACACGCCACACGGCGCGATCTCGGCGCGCGACGCCGGCATGATCGTCGTGGGCGCGCCGCATCGTTTTTCTCCGCGAGAGGAGCTCGAACGCGTCGCGCACCACGTCATTCCCGAAGGCCGGACGATCGGCGACTTCGAGCTGACGTCGATCCAACACCTGCTCCCGCAATAGTCCGCCGTGCGGCGGACGCGGGAGTTTTCTTATTCATGTCATTCCAGCGAACGCTGGAATCCAGTTCATTACTGTACTGGATCCCTGCTTTCGCAGGGATGACATGGGTGTTAGGCTAGTTTATATGATCGGCCTCTTCGATTCGGGAATCGGCGGATTGACCGTCGTCCGCGCGCTCCGGGCCGCGCGGCCGGAGTTGTCGTACGTCTATCTGGGCGACACGGCCCGCGCGCCGTACGGGCCGAAGAGTCCCGAAACGATCCGCCGTTACGCCGAAGAAGCCGTCGCGTTCCTGAAAGCGCAGGGCGCGAAGGCGATCATCATCGCCTGCAACACCGCCTCGTCGCTCGCGGCGGAGCACGTGCGCGCGCGGCACCCCGAACTGCCGGTCTTCGAAGTCGTCGGTCCCGCCGTCCGTCAAGCCGCGCGCGTTTCCACCAAGAAAAAAATCGGTTTGATCGGCACGCGCGCGACGGTCGCGAGCGGAGTCTATGAACGCTGCTTGAAAGAAATTGATCCCGCCATCGAGACCGTCGCCCAAGCCGCGCCGCTGCTCGTCTCGCTCGTCGAGGAAGGCTGGATCGACCAACCGGAAACGGAAACGATCGTCGGAAAATATCTCGCGCCGGTCCGCGAGGCCGAGGTCGACGCGCTGATCCTCGGCTGCACGCATTATCCGATCCTGAAAGACCTGATCGCCGAAGGGATGGGGGAGCACGTCAAACTCGTCGATTCCGCCGAAGCGGTCGTGGCGGAGTTCTGTGCTACACTTGAAAAAGATCGCGCCTTGGCCGCTTCGCTCGACGCGTCCGGCCGCGCGTCATATTTCACGACCGATCCGACGCCCGCCTTTTCGTCGCTCGGCTCCCGCTGGCTCGGCACGGAGATTGTCGTCTCCCAAGCCCGCCTTTCCGCGTAAATGTCCGCGCTGCTCTTCATCGTCGTTCTCGCCGTCCTCGTCCTGTTCCATGAGCTCGGGCATTTCCTGAGCGCGCGTCTTTTCGGCATCGACGTCGAGGAATTCGGCTTCGGCTTTCCGCCCCGGATTTTCGGCGTGAAGAAGGGCAAGACGCTCTACTCGTTGAACGGGATCCCGCTCGGCGGCTTCGTGAGAATCAGAGGCGAAGATGATCCAAAAGCGACCGGTCCCGGCACGTTTTCACACAAGAAGGCCTGGATCCGCGCGATCGTGATCGGCGCCGGCGTCTTCATGAACCTGGTGCTCGCCTCGCTGCTGTTCGCGATCGGTCTCACGATCGGGATGCCGACCGCGACGGAGGGGCTTCCCGCGAACGCGCGCATCCGCGACGCGCAGGTCCAGATCGTCGAAGTCCTGCCCGGCACGCCGGCCGCTTCGTCCGGATTTCTGCCGGGGGACACGCTCGTCTCGATCGACGGCAAGTCCTTCACGAAAATCGCGGACGTCCAAGCCTACGTCAACGCGGCGAAGCCCCCGATCCGCGTCGAAATCCGGCGCGGGCGGGAAACGTTCGCGCAGGAATTGACGCCGGTCCACGATTCACAGCTCGGCAAGAGCGTCATGGGCGTCGCGCTGATCGAAGCGGCCACCGTTTCGTATCCGTGGTACGTGGCGATCGTCGAGGGGATCAAGGAGACCGGCTTTTATCTCAAGGAAATTTTGCTGTCCTTCGCCGACCTGATCAAAGGCCTGTTCGTCGGGCAGAAATCCGGCGTCGAATTCTCCGGCCCGGTCGGCATCGCCGTTCTGACCGGCCGCGCCGCCCGCCTCGGTTTCACCTATCTCCTGCAATTCGCCGCGCTGCTCTCGATCAACTTGGCCGTCATCAACGTCTTGCCGATCCCGGCCCTCGACGGCGGACGCCTGCTCTTCATCATCATCGAAAAAATCCGCGGCCGCTCGATGCGCCCGGCCGTCGAGGCCGTCATCCACCGCGTCGCCTTCCTGTTGCTGCTCGCGATCGTGGTGCTCGTCACCGTCCACGACCTCAGCCAATACGGCGCCAAAATCCTGCACGCGCTTGGGAGTTTGATCGGGGTGAGCTAAGCCCGGGATGACAAAATCGCGGCTTTCCCTTAAAGTGGCCGTATGAAAGAGCAGTTTGAACGGCTTCAGGCCGAGGCCGCCGCGGCTTTCTCGGCCGCCAAAAACGCCGCGGAACTCGAAGCCGCGGAGATCACATACCTGGGACGCAAGGGCTCCATGGCCGCGCTCATGCAAGGCATGGCCGGTTTGCCGTCGCATGAACGCCCCGCCATGGGCAAGCTCGCCAACGAAGTGAAGATCGTGATCGATCGCGCGCTGGCCGAACGCAAGCGCGAACTCGAAGCGGAAAAACTCGGCGCGCTCGCGACGGAAGAGTGGATCGACCTGACCGCGCCCGGCGCCCGCCCTCCGAAGGGGCATCTGCATCTCGTGACCGACGCCGTCGCGGCCGTCACGGATATTTTTGCGAAGATCGGCTTCACGCGCGTGCGCTATCCGGAAGTCGAATGGGATTGGTACGCCTTCGAAGCGCTCAACATGCCGAAGGAGCATCCCGCCCGCGACGAATGGGAAACGTTTTTCATCGACGCGCCGGAAGATCCGAAGCTCGGCAAGATGGTGCTGACGCCGCACACTTCATCCGGCCAGGTCCGCGAAATGCAGAAAGGCAAGCTGCCGATCCGCATGATCAACATCTCGAAGACGTACCGTCGCCAGAGCGACGTGACGCACGTCCCGATGTTCCATCAGTTCGAAGGCCTGATGATCGACAAGCACGTTTCCGTCACGCATTTGAAAGGCGTGCTCGATCATTTCGCGCATGAATTTTTCGGACCGTCCCGAAAAACGCGCCTGCGCCCGTTCCATTTCCGCTTCACCGAACCATCCTTCGAAATCGATATTTCCTGCGATCTTTGCGGCGGCACCGGCAAGATCGGCGAAGCGAAATGCCGCGTCTGCAAGGAAGGCTGGCTCGAGCTCGGCGGCGCCGGCATGGTCCATCCGAACGTCCTCAAAGCGGGCGGCGTCGATCCCGAAAAATGGAGCGGTTTCGCCTTCGGCTGGGGCGTCGAACGCACGATGATGATGCGCGAAGGCCTCAAGATCGACGACATCCGCCGTCTTTATAAGAACGATTTTCGTTTCCTGCAGCAGTTCTGATATGGGTCTTCTCGCCATCCTCGTCGCGCAAATCTTCTACACCGTCGCCGATGTCTTCCAGAAAAAGGCGCTCGGCGGTCTCGGCTTCTCCTTCCGCACGTTCATCAACCCGGCCTTCGCTTTCACCTTTTTGATCTCCGGCACCGGCTTTATCTTCCAGATGTACGGCCTTTCGAAAACGGACCTGTCGCGCGCGATCATTCTGCTCTCCGTCTGCGGCGTCATCTTCGCCGCCGCCGCAGGCCTGATCATCTTCCACGACAAATTGACATGGTGGAACTGGCTCGGCGTGTCCTTCGCCGTCGCTGCGATCGTGCTGGTTAATGTGAAATGATTTCATGTCATCCCTGCGCAAGCAGGGATCCAGTACCATAATGAACTGGATTCCAGCGTTCGCTGGAATGACAAACTGATATGAACCTCCTCGTCTCCTACAACTGGTTGAAGCAGTACGTGAAACTGAAACAGACGCCGCAGGAATTCGCGGCGCGTCTTTCGCTTTCCGGCCCCTCGGTCGAGCGCATCTACCCGCAAGGCGCAGTGCTCGAAAACGTCGTGGTTGGTAAAATTTTGAAGGTCAGCGCGCATCCGAACGCGGACAAGCTGCGCGTCGTCGAAACCGATTTGGGATCGATGACGAAAGACATCGTCTGCGGCGGCTCGAATCTTTCGGAAGGCCAGCTCGTGGCCGTGGCGCTGCCCGGTTCCTGGGTGAAATGGCACGGGGAAGGGGAGCCGATCGAAATCAAGGAAGCGGCGCTGCGCGGCGTGACGTCCTACGGCATGATCTGCGGCGCCGACGAGATCGGCCTCACGGATCGTTTTCCGAAAAAAGAAGAAAAAGAGATCGTCGATCTGTCCTCGTTGAAATTGAAACCCGGCACGCCCTTGGCCGAAGCCTTGAAGATGGACGACGTGATTTTCGACGTTGAAGTCACCTCCAACCGCCCCGACGCCTATTCGATGATCGGCATGGCGCTCGAAGCCTCCGCGATTTTGGACGCGCCGATGCTCTCCAAGCCCGCCAAATCGCCGAAGATGAAGGGTGGAACGAAAGCGCTGCCGCTCGACGTGAAGATCGAATCCAAGAAGCTTTGCCCGCGCTATCAGGCGATCGTCATGCGGAACGTGAAGGTCGGGCCCAGCCCGGCCTGGATGAAGGAGCGCCTGGCTTCGGCCGGCGTCCGCTCGATCAACAATCTCGTCGATATCACCAACTTCGTCCGTCTCGAGCTCGGACAGCCAATGCACGTGTTCGATTACGACACGCTGAATGGCAAGAAGATCGTCGTGCGCGAAGCCAAAGCGGGGGAGAAGCTGAAAGCGCTCGATGGCAACGTTTATGAACTCAAAGCGGGGCAGCTCGTGATCGCCGACGCGGAGCATCCCGTCGCCGTGGCTGGCGTGATGGGCGGCGAAGCGACCGGCACAACCGAAAAAACGACCACGATCGTTTTTGAATCCGCCGCCTTCGACCCCGTCTCCGTCCGCCGCACCGCCCGCGGCCTCAACCTGCATTCCGATTCCTCAAAGCTCTACGAAAAAGGCCTGTCTACCGAATGCACGGATCCCGCACTCGCCCGCGCGGCTGAATTGGCGACCGAACTTGCGGGCGGCGAAGTCGTTTCCAAAATCATCGACGTCCGCGCAGGCACCTACAAGCCGCTCGTCTTTCCGTTCCGTCCGGAACGCGCCGTCGCATTGATCGGCGTCGACATTCCGTCAGCCAAGATGAAGAACATCCTGACCGCTTTGAAGTTCAAGGTGAAAGGCTCGGGCAAGGCTTGGAAGGTGGAAGTGCCGTTCTGGCGCGATCATGACATCGAAGGCGAGCGCGATCTCGTCGAAGAAGTCGCCCGCGTCTACGGCTACGGCAATCTTCCGTCCATCCTGCCGGAAGGACGCTTGCCGCAGGTCGAAACAGACAACGCGCTCGCGCTGGAAGACAAAGCCAAGCGCCATTTGAAGGATTGGGGCTACACCGAACTCATGACCTACTCTTTCCTTTCGAAGGAGCTGGCCGAAAAAACGAACTGCGGCGAGCAATCGATGCTCCGCATTTCCAATCCGCTGAACGAGGAATTTGAATTCATGCGCGACCGGCTGATCGGTAGCTTGCTCAAGGTGATTGCCGAAAATCAGGAAGAAGCCGTCGAGGGCCGCGCGTTCGAACTCGCCAACATCTACGTTCCGCGCAAAGGCGACCCCTCGACTTCGCTCGGGGCAAGCTTGCCGATCGAATCGCCGCGCCTCGTCATGGCTTCCTGGAGCCGGCACGAGGACGGCCGCGACGTCTATGCGATCAAGGGCGCAGTCGAAGCGCTGCTCGAAGAGTTCGGCGTGCGCGGCGCGAAGATCGAGCCCGGGCAAGGATCGGAGATCTGGCACCCAGGACGCTCCGCCGCCGTCAATCTCGGCGGGGAGATGCTCGGCGGATTCGGCGAATTTCATCCGGAGTTACTCAAAAAATTCGGCATCGAACGCCGCGTGGCGGCGATCAGCCTTGATTTTTCGAAGCTTTGCGCGTATGCTTCGGCCGCCAAGTTCTACGCGCCGATTCCGGAATTCCCGCGCGTGAAGCGCGACCTGGCCTTCGTCGTCGAGCGCCACGCGGAGCACGCCGTCATTGCGGCCAAGCTGCGGAACGCCGATCCGATGATCGCCAAGGTCGAACTCTTCGACGTCTACGAGGGCAAGAACCTCGGAGCAGGCAAGAAGAGCATGGCCTACCACTTCGAATTCGGAGCCGCCGACCGCACGCTCAAGGCCGAAGAAGTCGATCGCGTGCTCGAAGCGCTCCGCGCCCTCCTCAAAAAAGACTTCGGCGCCGAAGTCCGATCCTGAACACCTATGACCACCCGCAACGATTTGGTGACGCGCATGCACGAAGAAGTCCGCGACGCGCTTGAAAAGCTCCGCGAGCACGCGATGGCGTTCGAAGAAAAGCTGCAGGAAGGCGGCGAGGCCGAAGAGTGGCAGCCGTACGTCGAGGACGCGCGCGCCGGCGTGGCCGCGCTCGAGCCGGTCCTGGCCGACTTCGACAATGCCGGCGTCGATCCGGAAGAGCTCGTCCAGTACGCCTCGACGATCGAGCACTGGCAGGAACGGGAAGCCGAATTCTCCAAAAAACTGGCCTGATATGTCCTCCCACGAAGAAGTCAAAGAACTCTCCGACCGTTTTCAGGCCCATTTGAGCGCGATCGAGGAACGTCTTAGGCAAGAACCGTCCGATGACGAGATGCGCGACGCGCTTGAAGACGTCGAAGAGACGATCGACACGCTTTCTCCGATGCTGACCGTCGATGACGAGGACCTCGTGAAATACGAGGACACGCTCTCCGAGCTGGCGGCCAAAGAAGAAGCCTTGGCCGAACGCCTGCAAAAGTGATAGGATGAAGCCATAAAGGAGGATATGGTCATCGCAAGCTCAAAAGACATCCTGTTCCTCGTGCTGGCGTTCTGCGCGCTCTGGTTCACGATTTTCGCGTGCTGGGCGCTCTGGTACGTCATCGGCATGCTGCGCGACGCTTCGTACGTCATGAAGGAAATTCATGACAAGATCGAGGCGATCGACCATGCCATCCGTTCCGTGCGCGCGAGGGTCGAGGCGTCTCTCGGCACCTTCGGCGTCGCCGCGGCCGGCATGAAGATGCTGGGCGGCTATCTCGAAAAGCGCAAAGAAAAAGCCGCTGCCAAAGTGCAGAAGGTCGCCGAGAAGTTGAAGAAGAAGGCAATGAAAGTAAAAAAGCGGATTGAAGAAGAACTGGAAGAAGACAGCGATTGACCCCGGCCCGTGCCGGGGTTTAAGATTTCCGCATATGGAAACACCACACGGATTGCCGGCGGTCAGCTGCATGGAGCTTCGGAAACTGCAGGAACAGGGGAAGAAGCACGTCCTGATCGACGTGCGCGACGCGGCGGATTACGAAGCGGGGCACGTCGAAGGTTCGGTCCACGTGCCGCTGAACGAGCTTGAAAGCAATATCGACGGCGTCGTGCCCAATAAAGGCGAATACGTGATCGTGATCGGCGAAGAACGCGGCCTCGCGCCGGAAACGCACGAAGCGCTGAAGAGCAAAGGCTACGCGAACGTCGAATTCCTGCTGGGCGGTTTCGACGAATGGTGCAAGCCGGCCGCGCCGGACATCGAAGATCTCAAGGAAGACGCGGATTTGGGAAAAGATATCGAAGAAAATCGCGCCGAACACGGCGAAGATCAGGACGATATCGAGCAGGGAACCCAGGACGAGCCCTTGATGTGAGGACCGTTGACAAAAAAGCCGATATTCATTGGACTCCGCGCGAAGAATTGCTATACTTCCTAGCGTATTAAGACTTATCCACAATCGAGACCGTATGCCTAAGATGTCCAAGTCGCAGGTCGTGGCCGCCATGGCCGAAAAGTCCGGCATGTCCAAGAAGGACGCCGCGATGTTCATGGAGAACCTCGCCAAGCTCGCCGAATCGGAAGTGAAGAAAACGGGCGAGTTCGTTCTCGCGGGCTTCGGCAAGCTGGTCAAGATGCACCGCAAGGAACGCATGGGCCGCAACCCGGCCACCGGCGCGCCGGTCAAGATCCCGGCGAAGACGGTCGTGAAGTTCCGCCTCGCCAAGGCGATGAAGGACGCGGTTCTCTAAGAGAAAGCGTAAAAAGACGGGCATGCGCCCGTCTTTTTGATTGACCGGAAGCTTGAAAAGCGATAGCCTGGGAAAACCACGCGAAAGGAGGCGCCGTGAAGGATGAACAGACTCCGCCGGCACTCCGGCGCGAGATGGCTCTCAAGAGGCTGCCGTGGAAGCGGCGCCCGGCGGAAGGCTGGTGTAAGGGCGTGTGCGCTGGCTTGGCCAAGGGCTTCGGCTGGAAGCCCGGACGCGTGCGCCTGGCCTTCGTCATTGGCGCGCTGCTCCTGCCCGGACTCCCGATCCTTCTCTATCTCGTGGCCGCCTACACGGTGCCCGCCGACTCCGAAGCCGACACGCGCTGAGGAGTTTTTTTCTTGCTACAATGGATCCATGGTCAAAGAGAACACCATCCGCCAGGCTTTTCGCCTCAGCCTCGTCATCAAGGCCTCGTTCGCGGCGCTCGAGATTCTGGCGGGAGTCTTCTCCATGTTCGTCACCCAGGATCGCCTGCTTCGGCTCATGCTCTACGTCACCCAGAACGAGCGGGCCGAGGACGCCAGCGACCGCCTTTCGCACGCGCTGATCCAGTACGCCCAGCAGTTCTCGATCAACCAGCAGCATTTCATCATCCTGTATCTCCTGACGCACGGCCTCCTCAAGCTGCTCCTGATTCTGGGCCTGCTCAAGAAAAAACTCTGGTGCTATCCGCTCGCGATCGCGATCTTCGCGTTGTTCATCGACTACCAGATGGGACGCTACGCGGTCACGCATTCCCTCTGGCTCCTGATCATGACCGCGCTCGACGTGATCGTCATCGGCCTGACCTGGTACGAGTGGAACTACCTGAAGAAGCAAGAAGCGCGCCGCGCCGATTGACGCGGCGTTTTTTGACTGGTAGCGTTCGGGCATCGAACGCTCTTTAAGGAGGATCGCATGTCGGAATCGCTTGATGGCGTGCAGAGCGCCTATGCGCGCCTGACGGAAGGGGAACTCGACAACCTGGGGATCGTGCTCGGAGCGTATCGCTCGTTCCGCGGGCCGCGCCGGAAGATCCTGGCGTACGCCAGCATGCCGATCACGACCGGGGTGCGTCTCCGGAACGTCTGCGTCGAGCACGGCGTGACCTCGGCGGAGGAACTCAATGCCAAGCTGGGCAAGGATGCGCTCTGGGAACTCGTCATTCGTCCGAACATCCAGGACGGCATCGCTTTCGCCGATGCGCTCGGCCGTTCGCGCGACGACCTGCTCTGGATCGCGCCCTCGGTCTTCGAGGCGAAGAAGTGGCGCTGGTCCCAAGATGCCTATATGTCGCTCTGGTACCGCGTGATCGGCGAGCTCGCCGGTCGTCACGTCCTGATGGACGGCTGGCAGTATTCCGTCGGCGGCGTGCTCGAAGTGATGTTCTCGCTGTTCATGCGCTGGCGGATCATCCGCCCGTCCAGCGAGAAAATCGCGGCCGAAACCTTCGGCCTCAAGAATTTCCTGCCGGGCCTCTCGCCGCGCGAGCGCGCGGACGAGTACGAGGCCATGTGGCGCATGCGCGTCTATGACGCTTCGGAACGCGAGCTGCTGCTCGACGAGATCCTCGCGATGGTCGTCACGGCGATCGAAGATCTCCGCGACCACGGTTTGGCCTATGGCGACCTCGTCGGCCCGGCCTACAAGATCATGCAGACGCCGTTCATGAGCCCGTGTCCGGCTTCCGGAGGACACCCCGACTGGCCGCCGAGCGCGATGACCGACACGTACGACCAAGCCCGCGAACGCATCAAAGAACTCGCGCGCGTGTAATGCGACCCCGCCCGGGTCGTTTTTCTTTTTTGACCCGGACGCTTGACAGAAACGCGTTTTCGTGAAAGAGTTGGCGCCTCTTGTCGAAAGGAGAACGTCCATTGGCTTCCATGTACACCGCTCAGCGTCCCGCCTGCATGTTCGATTCGCACGCGGTCATGTTTCACCCGGCCAGGTCTCGCTCGGAAAGGATCGAGGCCGGGCACTACGACGTGGTCCACGCGTCGATCACGGAAAAGCACTTCCCGGCCAGCCTCAGCGTACCGTCCGAACCGCGTGCAATGCTCCTCGCGCTTCTGCGCGTGAATGGGCATCTGACGACCCAGGATATCAAGAACAGCATGACGCGTTGCGCGTACGTGCCGCTCACCATCGAATTTCTTTTGGCCTTCGGCGAATGCCACCCCGAAGCGCAACGGAAGTTTCCGATCGTGGCGCTCGCGTCTTTCACCCGGCTTTCGAACGGCGAGACGCGCTTTCCCTGCCTGAGAATGCGAGGAGATCTCCGCGCGTTGAGCTGGATCAGCACCTGCGCGAGCTGGAGAGAGAACTGCCGATTCCTCGTCCTCCGCTCTGCCGAAGCATAACGACCACGTCGGGTCGTTTTTTTGTGAAAGATTGGCTCCGTTCGGCAGTCTTGTATAGAATACACACACTATGGAAAACAAAACGATTCTCATCAGCTACGTCGTGAGCGCGCCGCGCGAGCGGGTCTACAAAGCCTTCCTGACGCCGGAAGATCTCGTCCACTGGAGCCACGCCGGCGACGGCTGGGTCACGCCCTACGCGCGCATCGACGCGCGGCCAGGCGGCGAGTTCCACATCGGCTACCAATCCGGCGACGGCAAGCAAGAATTCGATTTCGCCGGCACCTACGACGAGCTCGTCGAAAACGAAAAGATCGTCTACACGATCGGCGACGGCCGCAAAGTTTGGGTCAACTTCTCCGATGAAGACGACAAGACCAAGATCGATCTCACGCTGACGCTCGAAACGGTCAACTCCGCCGAGCTCCAGCGCAAGGGCTGGACAGAACATCTCGTGAACCTCGACGCGCATCTCTCCAAAGCCTGATATGAACGGTCTCATCGCCAATGCCTCGATCACGATCAATGCGCCCGTCGAAAGCGTCTGGGACGCGCTGACGGATCTCGCCCGCGTCAAACGCTATATGTTCGGCTCCGACGTCGCGACGGATTGGAAGGTCGGAAGCCCGATCACCTGGAAAGGCGAATGGAACGGCAAGCCGTATGAAGACAAGGGCGTCATTTTGAAAAACGAACCGCCCCGCGTCTTGGAGTACAGTCACTTCAGCCCGCTCTTGGGCAAGCCGGACCTGCCGGAGAACTATCACGTCGTGCGCATCGAACTCGCCGACGAGGGTGGCACCACGCGCGTCGATCTTGTGCAGGGCAACAACGCCACCGAAGAGGCCCGCGCGCATTCCGAAGGCGGCTGGAAGATGATGCTCGGCGCGCTCAAGAAAGAAGTCGAAGAGAAAAAGAAATGAAGACGCCTATGAAAACTTCCGGTCCCGTGCACGCCGTGCCACCCGACCTGCGCAAGATGTTGGCGTCTTCTCCGAAGGCGAAAGCCGTCTGGGAAGACATCACGCCCCTCGCGCGCAACGAATGGATTTGCTGGGTCACCTCCGGCAAGATGGAGGGAACGAGAGAAATCAGAATCGAAAAGGCGCGTTCAAAAATGTCGAGCGGCATGCGCCGGCCGTGCTGCTGGGCCGGCTGCCCACATCGCTAACAACATGCAACTCAGACTATGAGAAAAATCCTCATCTTGGAATTTATCAGTCTCGACGGCGTCATGCAGGCGCCGGGCGGACCGGAAGAAGACACGTCGGCAGGTTTCGCCTACGGCGGCTGGACGGTTCCGTACTTTGACGACGTCTCCGGCGCGCTCATGGGCGAACAGATGAAACCGGCAGCCGACCTGCTGCTTGGAAGAAAAACGTTCGAAATTTTCGCGTCCTACTGGCCGCAGCATGCGGAGAACTGGCCCGGCATCAACGAGGCGACGAAGTACGTCGTGTCCGACACGCTCACGTCGTCGAAGTGGGAAAACTCAGTCTTCATCGGAGGCGATGTCGTGGAGAAACTCAAGAAGCTGAAGGAAGGGGATGGCCCCGATCTGAAAGTCTGGGGCAGCAGCCAGCTCGTTCAGACGCTCCTGAAGCATGATCTGGCGGATGAACTCTGGCTCAAGACCTATCCTGTCACGCTCGGCTCCGGCAAGAAACTTTGGGGCGAGGGCGTAATCCCCGCCGCCTTCAAGCTGATCAGCAGCAAAGTCACGCCCTCCGGCGTCATCTTCGCCAACTACGCCCGCGCCGGAGAAGTGAAGACGGGGTCTTTCTAGGCAGCCTCTTGCGTGATGGATGGCGAACAGTGTTAGCGTTTGAATGCCCGGTGCAAACCGGGCTGGTGGAACGCCGGGAAAATCTCGGGCCCTGCGAAGAGCGTCGAAAGACGCTCTTTTGCGTATATCTCTTGCGTGAAAAATAGAGTTTCTGCTAGGACATTGCCGTGGGCCGGCAGCCAAGGTGGCAGCCAGACTTGATACTCTCGGCTTTGGGGTTCGATTCCCCGCCGGTCCACCACCGCAGGTTGACAAACTTGCGGTGAATGGCGTATCTTTACGTCAGTATCAAGTCTGGTCGCCTTGGCGAAAGCCGAACGAAAACTCCCCGAAAGGGGAGTTTTCGTTTACACTCGGACTATGAAGAAACGCCTGTTATTCAGCGAGCGCGTGCTCGAGATCGTCCTCTCGATCCCCAAAGGCCGCGTCACGACCTACGGCCGCATCGCCCGCGAAGCCGGCGGCGGCACCATGGCCGCCCAAAGCATCACCGCGATTTTGTGGAAAGCCGAACAACGCGGCGTGAAAAATATTCCGTATCATCGCATCGTCTACGCCGATGGGAGGATTTGGATTAATGCGGAGCATCGAAAGGAAAGGTTGGCGCTTTATAAGAAAGAGGGGATTAAAATAGAGGACGATAAGGTCGTCGATTTCAAGAAAAAAATGATGCAATAAAACCCCTCTTTCGAGGAGTTTTATGTTTTACCTGCACCATTGACATCGCAGCCGGTCTCTTGTATACCGCAAGCACCGCAGCGAAAGGAAAACTCGTGGAAGAGAAAACCGTACCGGCGTTCATCAACAAGTTCCCATATAACGACATGCTTCTCGACGGGAAGCTCACGGTCGGCGACTTCGGGGTCAAGACGGGTAGCAGGAACTGGAATCACCGCGGGGTGACCCTGCTCTACACGTCGTTGACGGTCGAGCCGACCATGGAAGAAGTGCACGGCTACGACCGCAAGAAGGGCGCGCTCGGTGCGATCATCGGCGCCGCGCGTCTGCACGACGTTCGCCTGCTGACTCGTGTGGAGTGGGTCAGGATGGTTCGCAACTTCAACCCGAAAGGCGGCGAAGCCGTCATCCCGTTCGACCTCGGCTACTTCTTCACCGACACGGTGCGCTTCAAGACGCCCATCGTCTTCCGCAAGAGCGGTCCGGTACGTTTCATGCGCGTACCCCTCAAGCTCGTCTCCCGCGCCCTCCGCGCCGCCGGCCTCAAGCCGGAATAATCCGACCTCAAAAGGGTCGTTTTTTCTTGTGGTGCGGGTTTGTCCCGTTCGCCCTTCGTCCTGTAAGATCGGGTACACTTGAGCTATGCCCGCCCGATTTACCCACCTACATACCCACAGCCACTACTCCTTATTGGAGGCTTTGCCGCAGGTGGATAAACTCGTTAAATTTGCGAAAAGTCAGGGGTCTACGGCCGTGGCGCTGACGGATAACGGCAACATGTTCGGCACGATTGAGTTCGTGCAGGAGTGTCAGAAGGCGGAGATCAAACCAATTATCGGGTACGACGCCTTCGTGGCGGTCGAGACGATTGAGATGAAGCGGCATCGGATTGATGATAAGAATACGCGTTTGGTGCTGCTGGCCGAGACGATGGAGGGGTACAAGAATTTGATGAAGCTGGCGTCGGTCGCGTATCTCGATGGTTTTTATTATCGCGCGCGTATTGATCGGAATTTGTTGCGTCAGCATGGGAAGGGGATCATCGCGCTGGCGGGGCCGCGGAGCGATATCGGGAAGTGGTTGATTGATGGCGATCTCGAGAAGGCGCGCGAGCGCGCGAAAGAGTATTTGGAAATTTTGGGGAGCGAGCATTTTTATTTCGAGCTGATCCATCAGCCGGACAGTCCGACGCAGAAAGAGACGAACGATGCGTTTGTCGCGCTCGGGAAAGAATTGGGCGTCGGCGTGGTGGCGTCGCGGAACGTCTATTACTTGAAACCGGATGAAGCGGAAGCCCGCTCGCTGTTGTTGTGCATCAAGGATAACCGCACGCTTGAGGAGCGCGAGCGTTCGGTGACGGCGGATAACGATCTTTCGATGACGTCGCCGGAGGAGATCGAGGAGGCGTTTAAGGATATTCCCGAAGCGCTTGAGAACAACGTGAAGATCGCGGAGCGCTGCAACGTGCAGCTCGATCTTGGCAAATGGAACTTCCCGGTCTACGAGATTCCGGATGGCCTGACGGCGATTGAATATTTGAAGCAGATTTCGTACGAGCGGTTGCCGCAGCTTTTGAAGCGTGAGTTGAATGATGTTGAGAAGGAGCGTCTTGCCTACGAACTCGATATCGTCGAGAAGAAAGGCTACGCGACGTATTTCTTGGTCGTGGCCGATTACGCTTCCTGGGCGCGCGCGCAAGGGATCATCTCGACCACCAGAGGCTCGGCGGCGGGATCGCTGATGGCCTTCGCGATCGGCATCGTGACGGTCAATCCGCTCGATTTCAATTTGCCGTTCGAGCGTTTCTTGAACCCGCTGCGTCCGTCTGCGCCCGATATCGATATGGACTTCGCCGACCATCGGCGCGGCGAAGTCTTGGATTACGTGAAGCAGAAATACGGCGTGGATCGCGTGGCGCAGATTTGTACGTTCGGAACGATGGCCGCGCGCGCTTCGATGCGCGACGTCGGCCGCGCGCTCGGGTATCCGGTCGCGTTCTGCGATCAGATCGCCAAGATCATTCCGTTCGGCCAGCAGGGTTTCGCGATGACGATCGATCGCGCGCTTAAGGAAACGCCGGACTTCAAGCGAAGATACGACACCGAGCCGGAAGTGAAGCGCATGGTCGATCTCGCCAAGCAGATCGAAGGCAACGCGCGGCACTGTTCGGTGCACGCCGCCGGCGTCGTCATCTCCGACAAGCCGCTCGTCGAGTACACGCCGCTGCAGAGGGAAGCGGGCGGCGAGGCGATCATCACGCAATACGAAATGAATGCGGTCGAAGCCGCCGGCGTCCTCAAGATGGACTTCCTCGGCATCCGCAACCTTTCGATTTTGGAATACGCGATCGATCTGGCCAAGAAAACCAAGGGCGCCGAGATCGATCTGGTCCACATGGATTGGAAGGACAAAAAAACCTTCGACATGCTCGCCGCCGGCAAGACGATGGGTCTCTTCCAGCTGAACGGCGAAGGCATGACGAAATATTTGATGCAGCTCAAGCCGACCATCCTGGAAGACATCATGGCGATGGTCGCGCTGTATCGCCCGGGCCCGATTGAAATCATTCCGGAGTTCATCAAGCGCAAGCACAATCCGAAACTGATCACGTATCTCGATCCGCGGATGAAGGAATATCTCGGCATGTCGTACGGCATGCTCGTCTACCAGGACGACGTGTTGATGACGGCCATCAATCTCGCGGGCTACGACTGGCTCGAAGCGGACAAATTCCGCAAGGCCATGGGCAAGAAAATCCCGGAGGAAATGGCCAAGCAGGAAATCAAATTCAAAGAGGGCGTGATCACGCACGGCATGACCAAGGCGAAATCCGAGGAGCTTTGGGATCTCATCAAGCCGTTCGCGGCGTACGGCTTCAACAAAGCGCACGCGGCTTCCTACGGCATCGTCGCGTATCAGACGGCCTACATGAAGGCCAACTTCCCGGCCGAATACATGACGGCGCTCATGACGGCGGAATCCGGCGACCTCGACACCGTCGCCCTGGCCGTCAAGGAGTGCGAGTCGATGGGGATCAGGGTCTTGCCGCCGGACGTGAACAGTTCCGAGGCCGGCTTTACGTACATCGACGATCAGAACATCCGCTTCGGCCTCGGCGTCATCAAGGGGCTGGGCGAAGACACCGTCAAAGCCATCATCGAAGAACGCCAGAAGAACGGCGCCTTCAAGGATCTGGCCGATTTCGCCGGCCGCATTTCCGGCAAAGCCTTCAACAAAAAATCGCTCGAAGCGCTGGCGAAATCCGGCGCGCTCGACGCCTTCGAGGAACGTAATCGCATTTTGGAAAACCTCGACGTGCTCACGACCTACAACAAGAATCTCTTGAAGGAGCGCGAGAACGGCCAGTCGACGCTGTTCGCGTTCGTCGTTCCGTCCGGCACCGAGCTCGTGCCGATGCTCGGGCTCCGCAACGCGCCGCCCGCTTCGCAGCGCCAGAAGCTCGATTGGGAAAAGGATCTGCTCGGTCTGTACGTCAGCGCGCATCCGTTCGAAGACGCCGCTAAGGAATTCGGCGAGTTGCTGATGCCGATCACGAAATCTTTCTCGCTGCCGGAACGCTCTCCCGTTCGCGTTGGCGGCACCGTCATGACGGTCAAGCAGATCGTCACCAAGAAATCCGGCGAGCCGATGCTCTTCGCGACGATTTCCGATCCGACGGGCAGCGTCGAATGTTTGGTCTTCCCGAGCGTCTTCAAGGAGAACGGCACGGTCTGGGTCGAAGGCGCGAACTTGGCCGTGACGGGGCGCGTCTCGCGCAAGGATGACGAGTTCAAGATCCTGGCGGATCGCGGCTGGTCGCTGACGCCGGAAACGATTCCGGTCTACAAGGCGCATTTCAAGGGCGAGCAGGTCAGTTCCGAAATGATGCTTTCGATGCATCGTCCGCGCGCCAAGCCGGGGAGCGGGGAAGTCCGCATCCAGCTGCCCTCCAAGCTGCCGCCAGCCGTCGTGGCGGCCCTCAAAACCACGCTGGCCAAGTTTCCCGGCAAGACGCTGGTGGCGCTCGACGTGCGTTCCGAAGGCGGCTATCAAAGGGTCGAAACATCGTTCTTGATCGATCCCACGCCCGACGCGGTTGCCGCCATCGAAAAGCAGGTCGGGATGGGCAACGTGAAAGTCACCCAGCCAGCTTGACAGAAGGCTGTTTTTCCTCTATATTCGACGGTCCGCATCACCAAGGAGGTGAACCATGCGGTTGTCGTTTCTTTGCGCTCTGATCCCGTTCCTCGCCGCCTGTGCCGCCGATTCCGAATTCCGCCTCGAGACGTCCTACGATCTCAGGCTGACGTTAGAAGAAGAGGTATGCGACGGCACGGTCCAGCCTTCGATGCACGAAGTGGATGGCACGCTGACGACCGCCGCCGGCGCCGCGTCCGACGCGTTCGATCTCGCCTTCGAGATCTTCGTCATTCCGGAAGCCAGCATCCGTTTCCAGCTGCTGAACGTCACCTTCAAGAAGGACGGGTCTTTCGAAAGCTGGACGTCGGAGGCCTTCGATCGGGGAGGAGAAATCTTCGTTCCGTTCTTCCACTTTATGCAAGGTTCGGCTACGACCGAGGGGTTCGACGCTCGCTATACCGTGTATATGAGCGATGAGCCCAGCGATCAATCCGTTCCCGTCTGTCGCTATGTCTGGCAAGTCCACAACCGCTGAATCCTGTGATTCGGGCGGTTTTTTTGTATAATGGACGCATCTTGACATGGGAGCCCGCTTAGGTTAAGGTCGCCTGTCCTGAAAAAAGGGGAAGGAGGCCCCACAGGGGCTCTTTCTCGATCTAACCTTGGAGTTGCAATGAGCAGTTCTCCCGACCCCCGGCCCCGTTATCGGCCGATTCAACCCACTCCCGAGCAGGAAGAGGCGATCGCCTCCCTGCTCGAGCAGCTTGGCGCCGTCGTGCCTGTCGAGCCTCCGGCCGAGCCCGATCCGCTGTCCGGCCAAGGCGATTCCATGGTATAAAGGTGAGCGAAAGCTCACTTTTTTTATCTCCGTATGCCGGAACGCGAACAGGGAGAAAAGCGCGCGGAACGGGTCAAAGCCGTTTTTGAATCCCTGCTCAAAGGCCGCCAAGCCGAACGCGCCGAACAGCAGGATGGCGGAGAAGCTTGGCTCGAAGAGCGCGTGGCCGAGCTGCCGCAGCGCGCCAAAGACGAGATCCGCGCCTACGATCGCAAGCTCGTCCAAGCCGGCGTCGAGAATCCCGCCAAGCGCGCGGAACTGGCCGAAGAAAAAATCATCGCCTTCGAGCAGACCTACCAGGACCGGCGTTTCACGGTCGGCGAGGGCGAGCACATGCTCAACAAGGGCTACGCCAAAGAGCAGGCGATCTCGCATTTGAAAGAAATCCTGGGCGACTCGCCGACGCCGGAAGATTTGAAAAAAGTCGCGCTGCTCAACTTCGACGCCAACGGTCTCAAGGCCGCCAACGACCTTTCGGCTTCGCACGAAAAAGGCACTGAATACCTGAAGCGCATCGCCGAGGTGTACTTTTCGAAAGAAAGCCCCGAGGCCAAGCGTCTGAAAGAGATGGGGATCGACGAGGTGCTGCCGGTCACGGCCGGCGGCGATGAATACAGCATCCTCATCCGCTCGGAGAAAGCGATCGCGCCCGAAGCCGTCGAGGAAGCGCTCCGGATGTACGAAGCCGCGGTCGAACGCATGGACGTGTCCGACATCGTCGATTTCAGCGACGAAAAGACGCTTCTGCGCTACGCCGGCATCACCGACAAGCAGTTCGAATTGATGAAGCCGGACGAGCGCCGGAAAAAGCTCGACGATGTCCGCAAAGAAGTTCCGCCGGGTTTCAAGATGCGCGCCAGCGCGCCTGGCGGCGGCGCGACGCTCTACGAAGGCATGCTCTCCGCGCTCGAGCATTCGACCAAGCCTCTGACGCAGGAAGACGGCTTCAGCCGCGCGCTCGACAAGATCGTCGGCGGCATGTGGGACGCGGCCGACAAGCCCGCTCTCGAGAACAAGAACATCTACAAGGAAGGCCTGCGCGCCGCCGAGTCGACGCCGGAAGAGAAATTCTATTCCAAGGTGCTCGCGCGCTCGAGCGAAGCCCGCGTGCTCGAAGCCAAGCTGGATGAAATGGCCATGAAGATCAAGGCCAGTGAAACGCTGGAATCCGAGCTGGCGAAACTGGACGAGCTGATGGATCAAGGCCTGATGGATGAGGCGGCCTACGGCAAAAATATGCGTGATCTTCGCAAAAAGTATCGAACGAACGCCTAACGTGTTATACTTGGATCGCTATGCCGCCACGGAGGAAAAAAGTCGTCGGCTCTGCCGGCGATCCTGAGCGGAGCGAAGCGGAGTCGAAGGACCCGTCCGTTACGTCTCAACCCAAACCGAAAAAGAAGCGCGCGCCGCGGGCCAAGAAGCCCGCCGTTTCGGCGTCCACGCCGGTCTTCCCGCCCATGCCCGTTCCGTCGCCGCAGCGCCCTGCACCGGCCGGTGCAGGGCAGCGCATCCCGGCCATCATTCCGATCAAGGCGGCGCCGCCGGCCCAGCGCATCACGATCGAGCCGGACATCCGCGTCGGCGAAGTCGAAGACGCCTGGACGCCTTCGTCCCGCAAGGACGTCGATCTTTCCGTTCCGCCGAAGCCGCTGCTCCAGAGCCGCAAGACGCCGAAAACCGACCTCGAGGAATTCTTGGCCGATGAAGCCGAAGAGGAAGGCCGCGACCGCAGCGTCTTCCGGCCGCCGGTCCGCACGAGCGCGTATCGCCGGATCGCGCTCGGTTTCGCCGTTCTGGCGCTCCTGGTCGGCGCGGGCGTGATGTACGTCGTGTACGCGCACGCCGCCGTCATCGTCTATCCGCAGAAAACGGAAGTCAAAACGGAACGGGCGCTGACCGTCGACGCGGCGCCGGCCGGTCCCGACGAAATTCCGGGCGCCGTTTCCGAAGTCACCGTGGCAGGCGAGAAAACCGAAGCGCCAGCCAGCTCGACCAAAACCGACGGCGTCGCCGCCGGAAAGGTCACGCTCATCAACGACTCGACCAAGAATCAAGCGCTCGTCGCGACGACGCGCTTGCTCGCGCCCGACGGCACGCTCTTCCGCCTGAAGTCGTCTGCCAGCGTGCCTGCGCACGGCCGCGTGACGGCGGACGTCTACGCCGACAAGGCGGGCGAGGGCGGCAACATCTCTCCGACGACATTCACCATCCCGGGCCTGAACGCCTCGCAGCAAAAAGTCATTTACGCGAAATCCGACGCGCCGATGACCGGCGGCGTCGTCACGGTCGGAGCCGTCACGTCGGCCGATATCGACAAAACGGAAGCCGATCTTCGGCGCGATCTGGTCGCGCAGGCTCAGGCGGAGCTGGACAAGAGCGCCAAGGGTGCCTGGACGGGCCAGGCGATGCTGGCCGAAACGATGAGCCGTTCCGTCAGCGCCGGTCCGGGCGAAACCGCCAACGGGATCACGGTGCGCCTGACGCTGCGCGTCCGCGAAGTCGACTTCGACCGCTCCAAGGCAATCGCCGCGGCGGCGGAAGACCTGAAACGCAGCTTGACCACGGACCGAGAGCTGACCGGCGTCAAAGCCGACAACGCTTCGTATTCGGTCGACCAGGCGGATCCCAAAGCCGGCACGGCTTCGCTGCGCGTGGCGCTGACCGGCGAATCCCAAGTCTCGCTCCAAAGCCCGCTCTTCGACGCGGGCAAACTGCGCGGCCTCGATCTCAAGGGCGTACAGGCCTATTTCGAAGGCATCGAGGGCGTCGAGCGCGTGGAGGTGATCTTCCGGCCGTTCTGGTTGAAACGGATGCCGCTCCTGCCCGATCGCATCGACTTCGAGATCCAGAAATAACCCCCACGACCCATAACTCCCCCTACCCCCTCTTGCCTCAAGAGGGGGATTTTAAAAGGGCTTTTCGATTTTAGGCCTAGCGTGCTAAGGTAAACCGGTAAATCAGCCCTGAAATCCACGGTATGGGAGCGAAAAAGCCTGCCGATTACGATGAACTTGACCGGATGCGCCACTCCGCGGCGCACCTCTTGGCCGCGGCCGTCATGAAGATGTTTCCCGAGGCCAAGCTCGGCGTCGGCCCGGTCATCGAGAACGGCTTCTATTACGACATGCAGCTGCCCCGTCCGCTCACGACGGAGGATTTCGCCGCGCTCGAAAAGGAGATCGGCAAGCTGAAAAAAGAAAATCTCGAATTCCGACGCGAAGAGATGCCGATCGATAAGGCGATCGAATTCTTCAAGACGCGCGGCCAGGATTTCAAAGTGGAGCTGCTCAGCGATCTCAAGAAACACGGCACGACCAATTTGAAAGACGAAGAGGCTCAGGATCTCGACGGTTCCGAGACCGCTTCGCTGTATTGGACGGGCGATTTCGTCGACCTCTGCCGCGGCCCGCACGTGAAATCGTCGGGCGAAGTCGGCGCGATCAAGTTGAAGTCGCTGGCCGGCGCGTATTGGCGCGGCAAGCCGGAGAACGCGCAGCTTCAGCGCGTCTACGGCTGGGCCTTCCGCACGCAGGAAGAGCTCGATCAGCATCTCACGATGCTGGAAGAAGCGGAGAAGCGCGATCATCGCAAGCTCGGCAGGGAGATGGGGCTGTTCGTTTTTTCCGACCTGGTCGGCCCGGGCCTGCCGCTCTGGACGCCGCGCGGCACGATGATCCGCGAGCTCTTGAACGACTACGTCTGGGAACTCCGCAAGGCGCAGGGCTATCAGCGCGTGACGATCCCGCACATCACCAAGAAAGATCTCTACGAAACGTCCGGCCATTGGGCCAAGTACGCCGAAGATCTTTTCAAGATCAATACCCGCGAAGGCCACGTCTTCGCCATGAAACCGATGAACTGCCCGCATCACGCGCAGATCTTCGACAGCGAACCGCGCTCGTATCGCGCCATGCCGGTGCGCTACGCCGAAACGACGATGGTCTACCGCGACGAGCAGTCCGGCGAGCTCTCCGGCCTGTCGCGCGTGCTTTCGATCACGCAGGACGATGCCCACGTCTTCTGCCGGCTGTCCCAGGTCCGCGAGGAAGCGGAAAAAGTCTGGACGATCATCGAGACGTTCTACAAGGCGTTCGGTTTCGAACTGAGCCTGCGCCTTTCGCGACGCGATCCGGAACATCAGGAAAAATACATGGGCGAGCCGAAGGATTGGGACGCGGCCGAAGCCGCGCTCCGCGAGATCCTCGAAGCCCACAAGGTGGAATGGATCGACGGGCTCGGCGAAGCGGCCTTCTACGGTCCGAAGATCGACTTCATGGCCAAGGATTCGATCGGCCGCGTTTGGCAGGTCGCCACGATCCAGCTCGACTTCAACCAGCCGCGCAGCTTCGGCCTGACCTGCGTCAACGAGAAGGGCGAAAAGGAGCCGATTCTGATGATCCACTGCGCGATCATGGGCTCGATCGAGCGCTTCATGAGCGTCATCATCGAGCACTTCGCCGGCTCGTTCCCGCTCTGGCTCTCGCCCGAGCAGATCGCGCTCCTGCCGGTGGGGGAGAAGCATCGCGAAGCCTGTCGCGGCCTCGAGGCCAAGCTCCGCGCGCTCGGCGCTCGCCCCTGGCTCGATGCCTCCGACGAATCCGTCGGCAAGAAAGTCCGCGGCGCCGAAAAGATGAAAATCCCGTATAGCCTGGTGCTGGGCGACAAGGAAATCCCGGCCGACGGCAATTGGAGCGACGACGTGAAGCTGGCCGTGCGCGTGCGCGGCACCAAGGACGCCGTCGAAATGACGCTCGGCGATTTCTCCGCCCGCCTCAAGGACGAATTGGAGAATAAGAAGCTTGGGCCATAACAACCCCTCCGCCCTTCGGGCACCTCCTCTTTAGCAAAGGGGAGGACGTTTAAAACCCCCCTCCTTGCTAAAGAGGGGGCAGGGGGAGTTGTCTCCTTATTTTTTCCCGAACAGGCGGGCGAAGAAGCCGGGCTTGTTGAGGGTCGTGCCGCTGCCGGGCTTGGCCGCAGGCTTGGTTTCGCGCCGCGACGGCTGCTTGATTTGTTCCTTTTCGGCGCCGGTCAACGCGCCATCCGCGCGACCGCTCGCGCGTTCGCCGATGACGCTTTGGATCTGCTGCTCGTAATCCTCGAGCTGGCGCCGCGTTTCGCGCAATTCGGAGCGCAGGCCGCGGGCCTTCCACCAACCGGCATGCTCGAGTTCGCGATCGATGCGCGCCTGCTGCGTCAGCAGGAACTCGTAGTCGCGGACGTTGAAGAGATCGGGATGCAATTCGTCGCTCTTCAGCATCGTCTCGGCTTGGCCGACGGCGGCATCGATCTCTTCCTGCGTATCGATGACGGTTTCCTTTTTGGCCGGCTCGTATGACGCGATCTGGCGGCGCACGTCCTCCATTTCCTGCCGATCGGCTTGGGCCTGGATCTGCGCGTCATTTTCGCCCCGCTTGAACCACGCTTCTTCCTGGACGGTGTACGGTTTCGGTTCTTCGGGCCGGTACTCGGGGTGCCGCTCGGCTTCTTCGGCCGCGTCCTCGCGCTGCATGGCCTGATCGACGCGTGCCGCCATGCCGGAGTCGCCGGCCTGCTGTTTCAGCTCGGCGGCTTGCTGCGCGGTAAGCGTGATGCGCTTGGCGCGCTTCTTGCGCGGCGGTTCGGGTTCTTCGACGACGGTGATTTCGGGGAAATCCTCCTCGTTCACTTCGATGTTTTTCGGCGGTTCTTCTTCGATCGCCAAATCGGTCAAGTCTTCAATGACTTCGTTCGGCTTGGCGTTGATTTCGCCGGATTTCGTGCGGGCCGGTTCCGTCGGCGGACGCGTCGCGCCGTACGGACCCTTTACGGTCTTGCGGCGGCCGCGTGGCGCTTGATTTTCCGGAACTTTGGGCGCTTCGATCGGCAGGGCGGCGACGTCTTCCGTGTCCGTCGTGTCGAAACGTCCGGAAACGCTCGCATCCGAGACGCCGCGGAGGCGTTTCGTTTTGGCTTCGGAGGGCATCTCGATCTCGCCGAAAACGGAAGCTTGCCTCCGTCCCTCGGACGTGATCGGTTTCTTCGAGCGCTTTTTCGGCGCTTCTTGCGGAAAGGCTTCGTGCGTCGCGACCATAAGGATGTGGATGAAATCAAGCCAAGTATATCACAAAACCGCCCGAAAGGGCGGTTTTTCGCTCACGAAGCCTCGCGCGTATTTTCTTGGTCTTCTTCGATGCCTTTGCGGATCGTTTGCGCCGCTTCGTCAAGCTCCGCTTCTTCGCGCTGACGCTTTTCGGACAACGGGATGCCGTAGTCTTGCTGCGTGCGCAGCTTCGGCTTTTCCATGGTGCTCAAGCGCGTATCGAGCCCTTGAAGCTTTTCCTTCAGCCAGTCCATTTCCGGCGCGTCCGGGTCCATGGCCAGGATTTCGGCTTGCGTCTTTTCGATTTCGGCTTGGAGTTTTTCCAGCTCCGATTTCGGCTGTTCCTGCGAAGGCGTTTCAATGCCCATAGGTCGTGGGATTAGTACTTGCCAGTCTACCAAAAAAATGCGATGTTGTCAACCTATGAAAGCGCTTCCGCGCGTGCTCGTGATCGTCGGTCCGACGGCTTCCGGCAAGTCGTCGTTGGCCTTGCGATTGGCGAAACGCTTCGCCGGCGAGATCGTCTCGGCCGATTCGCGCCTGATCTATCGCGGCATGGACATCGGCACCGCCAAGCCGACGAAGAAAGAACAACGGGAAATCCCGCATCATCTGATCGACGTCGTTCCGCCTTCGAAAACGCTTACGCTCGCCGCCTACAAGCGCCTGGCCTTGAAAGCGATCCGCGACGTCTTGAAGAGGGGACGCCTGCCGATCATGGTCGGCGGCACGGGCTTGTACGTGCGCGCGCTGCTCGACAACCTGGAAATCCCCGAAGTGGCTCCGGACCCGAAATATCGAGCGCTTCTCCAGAAAAAAGGCACAGGCTGGATCCTGGCGCGGATCAAACGGCTCGATCCTGACTACGCCAAACGGATCGGTC
>CAYOJH010000008.1:0-42061 GCA_964404275.1 uncultured Gammaproteobacteria bacterium
AAAAAATCCGCCTGGCCGACCTCCCGAAATTCAAAGCCGGCATCAACGCCACCAAGCTCAGCATCCAAACCGCGGACAAGCTGATTAAGTTTGATACGGCTGGGGCGACGTTCAAGGCGAGCGTGAAATAATTTGGAAGCATGTCCCTCCTACCAAAAAATACCGGTCCGTTTGAGGAACATAGCCTCTCGGATCTTTCGAAAGGGTTTATTCCGCCGATTGACGTGTATGAGGATCACGCGAACGTGATCGTCGAGACGCCGCTGGCGGGGGTGGATCCGAAAGACGTGGAAGTGACCGTCGAAGGCGGCGTGCTGACGTTGCGGGGGAAGACGGAACATCGTACGGAAGTCGATGAGAAGAATTATCTTTTCAAGGAAGTCCGCTACGGCGCGTTCATGCGCAAGGTGGCGCTGCCTGCGGCGGTGATCGGCGAGAAGGCTTCCGCCGAATCGGAGCACGGCCTCCTGCGCATCACGATTCCGAAAGCCGACGACGGCCACAAGAAGGAAATCAAGATTGAAGTAAAGCAGAAGTAATATGGCAAAAATTCTTGGTATCGACCTCGGCACGACCAACTCGTGCATGGCCGTGATCGAAGGCGGCCAGCCGAAGGTTCTCGAAAACAAGGAGGGCGCGCGCACCACGCCTTCGATGGTGGCGATTTCGAAAGCGGGTGAGCGCCTGGTGGGCTTGCTCGCGAAGCGCCAGGCCGTCGTCAATCCGACCAATACGATTTATTCCGTGAAACGCTTGATCGGCCGCCGCTGGGATGATTCTGAAGTCCAGCGCGACGCCAAACTCTTTCCCTTCAAGATCGTGAAGGCGGGTGAAGGCGCGAAAGTCGCGATGGGCGACAAGGAATATTCGCCGCAAGAAATTTCGGCGATGATTCTTCAGAAACTGAAAGCTGACGCGGAAGAAAAGCTCGGCGAAAAGATCGAAGAAGCCGTCATCACCGTGCCGGCCTACTTCGACGACGCCCAGCGCCAAGCCACAAAAGACGCGGGCGAGATCGCGGGTTTGAAAGTGCGCCGCATCATCAACGAACCGACGGCCGCCGCGCTCGCGTACGGCTTCGACAAGAAGAAGGATGAAAAGATCGTCGTCTATGACTTGGGCGGCGGCACCTTCGACGTCTCCGTGCTCGAAGTTTCGGCCGACACGGTCGAAGTCAAAGCCACGAACGGCGACACGCATCTGGGCGGCGATGATTTCGATCAGCGCTTGATCACCTGGATCGTCGACGAGTTCAAGAAAATGGAAGGCGTCGATCTCTCCAAGGATCCGCTGGCTTTGCAGCGCATCAAGGAGGCGGCCGAGAAAGCCAAGATCGAGCTTTCGACCGCCGCGACGTCCGAAATCAACCAGCCGTTCATCGCCTCCGATCCGGCCACCGGCCCCAAGCACCTCGTCATGACACTCACGCGCGCCAAGCTCGAGGAGCTGGTCGGCGATTTGGTCGAGAAGACGCTCGAGCCCACCAAGAAAGCGCTCGCGGACGCGAAGCTTTCGCCTTCCGACATCAACGAGATCGTCATGGTCGGCGGCATGACCCGCATGCCGCTTGTGCTCCAGACGGTCGAAAAATTCTTCGGCAAGAAGCCGAACGTCTCGGTCAACCCGGACGAAGTCGTCGCGATCGGCGCGGCGGTCCAGGGCGGCGTGTTCCAGGGCGACGTCAAAGACGTGCTCTTGCTCGACGTGACGCCGCTTTCGCTCGGCCTCGAGACGATGGGCGGCGTCTCGACGAAACTGATCGAGCGCAACACCACGATCCCGACGGCCAAGACGCAGACCTTCTCGACTGCCGCCGACAATCAGCCGGGCGTCGAGATCCACGTGCTTCAGGGCGAGCGCGAGATGGCGGCCGACAACAAATCGCTCGGACGCTTCATGCTCGACGGCATCCCGCCGGCGCCGCGCGGCGTGCCGCAGATCGAAGTCACCTTCGACATCGACGCCAACGGCATCCTGAACGTGAAGGCGCGCGACAAGACTTCCGGCAAGGAGCAGAAGATCACCATCACCGCTTCAACCGGTCTCTCGAAGGAAGAAGTCGAACGCATGCGCAAGGACGCCGAGGTCCACGCGGCGGACGACAAGCAGAAGCGCGAGATGGCGGATCTCAAGAACAACGCCGACACCATGGTCCACACCACCGAGAAGATGCTGAAGGACATGGGCGACAAGATGAAGCCCGACGACAAGAAAGCGCTCGAAGAAAAAGTCGGCGCGCTCAAAGTCGTGAAGGACGGCGCGGACACCGAAGCGATCAAGAAAGCGGCCAACGAACTGACCGACCTCGCGCAAAAGATCGGCGGCGAGATGTACAAGGAAAACCCTCCGGCGGGGGAGCAGCCGAAAAAAGAAGGTGAAGGCCCGATCGAAGGTGAAGTCGTCGACAAGAAATAAAAAAGAGTCAGTTTTCATCTGACTCTTTGGTACCAGGTACCTTAGTACCTGGTACCGTGGAAACTGTCGGAACGCCGCAGGTGGCGCACTCGCTCATTTCGACCGCGCAGAAGAGGCACCAAGCCATGGCGAGGCCGTGCGTCCAATGACTACAGCGTTCCGCTCGGCACATCGCCGGCGGCCGATGCGGCTTGGGGCATTGCAGGCAGCGCGGAGCGACGTCGCCGCGCTGAGCCTGGCCGAACAGCATTCGAATCACGCTGCGTTCTCCGGCTTTGACAGCCTTGATGCGCTCGTCGATCGCGTCGAGCGAATACGCGAGCGCTTCGGTGATCGGGCCGCCGATCTCCTCGCGCTTGGCGAAGAGAAGATCGGAGGCGGCCTGATAGCCGTACGTCTTCACGAGGACCGTGAAGAGATCGATCAAGCGCTCGAGCGAGAGGTCGGGAAGCGGAGCGCCCACTTCGTCGGTCGCGCCAAGCGGCTTCATGCAGTGCTGGCAATGACCGTCGCGCGTCGCGCAGCCTTTGCAGATCTTCATGAAGGGATTGATCGCCTGCCTGCAGCGGTGCCGGCCGACCTGACCGCCGCAATGATGCGTCTTGGCCTTGGCGGTTGGATCTTCGCTTCGGAAGTATTCGGCATTCTGGCGGCCTTTGGCGCGCACGACCGGGTCCTCCGCCCAGTCGCGCATGCCGAGACACGTGGCGCAGAGCAGATACGGGGGATCGGCGGTCACGGAGCCTCCTGTGTATAATGAGCTTCGATGTCTAAAGACTATTACCAAATCCTCGGAATTAGCAAGGGGGCCTCGGAAGACGAGATCAAAAAGGCCTTCCGGGTTTTGGCGCACAAATATCATCCCGACAAGCAGGGCGGGGACGAAGCCAAGTTCAAAGAAGTGAACGAGGCCTACCAAGTCTTGGGTGATGCGAAGAAACGCGCGCAGTATGACCGTTTCGGCAGCGCGGAACCGGGCGCGGGCGGATTCGGCGGTTTCAACGGCCAGGGCTTCGGAGGTTTTGACATGGGGGATTTGTCCGAAGCGTTCGGTGATATGTTTGGTTTCGGCACGGGACGTCGCTCGCGAGCGACGTCCCGGGGCGGCGATATCGAAGTCAATGTGAATATTTCGTTCCACGACGCGGCCTTCGGCGCGGAAAAAACGATCGAGCTCTACAAGCCCGTCGCCTGCGAGGCCTGCTCCGGCACCGGCATTCCGCCCGGCGCGAAAATGATCACCTGCAAAACCTGCGGCGGCCAAGGCCGCGTGCGCCAGATCCAGCGCACGATTCTCGGTAGCTTCGAAGCGGTCGCGACCTGCGCGAGCTGCCACGGTACGGGCAACGTTCCGGAAAAAGAGTGCGCCGTCTGCGGCGGCGCGGGCGTGAAGCGCGAGAAAAGTTCCGTGACCGTGAAGATCCCGGCCGGCATCGATCACGGCGAAACGATTCGCGTGCCGAACGGCGGCGAAGCCGGACCGCGCGGCGCGCAAGCGGGTGACCTGTATCTGCATATCCGCGTCCAATCCGACCCGCGCTTCGAGCGCGACGGCTACGACATCTACACCAACTTGGATATCGGCATGGCCGAAGCGTCACTCGGCACGGAAAAAGAGATCGAGACGCTCGACGGCAAGCTCACGATCAAGATCCCGGCCGGCATCCAATCCGGCGAGGAGATTCGTCTCAAAACGAAAGGCATTGCCCGCCTCCGCGCCTCGGGCCGCGGCGACCACTTTGTCCGCGTGCGCGTCAGGACGCCCAAGCATCTTTCAAAAAAGGCGAAACGGCTGCTGGATCAACTGCGAGAAGAGAATATTTAGCTTTAGTTATCCCCAAGGCCAGACATAAGCGAAAAAGGTATACTGGCGATACCTCAAAATCTTATCGCTTATGCGCATCGCCTCGCCCGACCGCAAGCTTTTGGCCTCGCTCGCCGTTTTAGTTTCGATGGCGATCGGCGCGAACGCAGCGCACGCGCAATTCACGGCCCCGACCTGCACGCCGCCGAACTGCAGCCCGGCCGTCATTCAGAACATCGCGATCGGCAGCGCGGCCCAGAACGCCAGCATTAACGTCAGCGGCGACGCCAAGATCGGCGCCACCTTTCAAACCGGCGCCGCCGCGCCCGTCCTGTCCTCCGCCGGATCGAACCTCTACTACGGCAACGTCGGCGCGACGTCATCCGCCGGCGCCTTGATGCTGCTGCAGAAGGGAGGAGCCGATCGTTTCCGCGTCGACCTCTCCGGCAATGAGACCGTCCTCGGCGTGCAATCCGGATCGGCCGGAACCGCCGCCGCGCCTTCGTACACGTTTACCAGCGATTCCAACACGGGCATCTATGAGAGCGCCGCTGACACGTTCAACATCGCGACGAACGGCATCAGCCGCTTCCAGATCGATTCATCCGGCAACATCAGCGTTCCCGGCAATTTGACCGTCACGGGCACGATCACGGGTAGCGGCCTGGCCAGCGCGGCCGGCACGGCCAACTACGTTTCGAAATTCACGGCCGGCAGCACGCTCGGCAACTCCCAGATTTACGACGACGGCACGAACATCGGCGTCGGCACCGCCACGACGGTCGGCAAAGTCACCGTCGCCACCGCGAACTCGAGCCAGGCAGATGGCAGCTCGGTGCTGTATTCCACGAATTTCAACAATCCTGGCGTGCGCGTCGGCAACGGCGGCTTCGCCTCGATGTTCGGCGAACAGGACGCGAACGACACGGTGGGCGGAGGCAGCTATGGCAACGCGCTTGGCCTGAACGCCTTCTATAACGGCACGAACTGGTACACCAAGAACGGCTACATCCAGCCCTCCACGGTCCTGGTGCATTCCGGCTATATCTCTTTCCGCGTCGATAACCTGGCTCAGGGCGGCACGCCCGGAAACTACACGCCGACTGAGCGCATGCGCATCGACGGGACCGGTGCCGTGACGGTCCCCGGCATGACCTCGTTCGGCGCGACGACTCTGGCGCCGGTCGCCGGTCAGAACGTGCTGTACGGTCTCGCCGTCGGCGGATCGGCCGGCAGCCTGGAATTGCTGCAGACCTACTCGGGCGGCACGTATACTGACCGTTTCCGCGTCGACACGAGCGGCAACGTGACCGCTTCCGGCGTCTTCACCGGCAACGGTTCCGGCCTCACGAACATCAACGCTTCCAACATCACGAGCGGCACCATCAGTTCGTCACAGCTTCCGGCCAACGTCGCGTACACCAACGTCAACCAGACCTTCAGCGGCGTGAACACCTTCTCGAACGCCTCCAACAGCTTCACCGGCAGCGGCGCGGGCCTGACGGCATTGAACGCCTCGCAGCTGACGAGCGGCACGGTGCCGAGCGGCCGCATTTCCGGCACGTATTCGAACGCCTTGACCTTGAGCGGCGCGAACTCCTACACCAACCGCTCGACCTTCGGCAGCGCTTCCTTGGCCGTCGCGGCCGGCCAGAGTTTGCTCTTCGGCAACGTCGCTTCGACCAGCGCCGGCAACCTGCTTGAACTCCAGAACAACTCGGTCGACAAATTCGTAGTCGACATCAACGGCAACATCACGACGGTTGGCAGCATCGCGACGACCGGCACGATCACCTCCGGCGGCCAGCCGGTCTGCGTCCTGAACGGCACCAACTGCCCTCCCAGCGCCGTCTCTTCGGTCAACGCGATGGGCGCGGGCATTTCCGTCAACCCGACCTCTGGCGCGGTCTATGTGCAGAATACGGGCGTCACCTCGCTCATCGCCGGAGCCGGCATCGGCCTGTCCGGTTCGACTGGATCGGTTACGATCACGAACACGGCCACCGGCATCGGTGGCAGCGGCACGTCCGGCTACGTCGCCAGGTTCACGCCGAACGGCACGACGCTTGGAACCTCCGTGATGCAGGATAACGGCGTCACCGTCGGCGTCGGCACGGTGCCCTCAGCGACGGGTCTGCTCGTGGCCGGTCCGACCAACCTGGCGTACGCGATCACAGGGACTTCGAACTACGCGCCGAACGGCACTGGCGTCTTTGGCGCCGGTCTTAGTACGACCGGCATTGGCGTGTATGGCCAAGGCGGCGGCGCGGGCGTCGTCGGCGTCAGTTCGGCGCCCGGCAGCGTCGGCGTGCAGGCGACCGGTCAGCTCTACGGCGTTTCCGGCACGGTGAATACCAGCAGCGGCATGGGCGTCATGGGCACCGTCCCGTCTTCCAGCACCGCCTACGGCGTGTACGGCACGACACCTTCCACCTCATACAACTCCGCGGGCGTGGCGGGCTTGAGCAGTAATAACGGCATGGGCGGCTACTTCCAGGCGAACCTGGCGACTTCGTACGCGCTGCTCGCCTACAATGGCGCCGGCGGCAACGCCTTCCAGGCTCAGGGCTCCTCGAACTTCACCGGTCCGGTCAGCATGAACAGCACGCTCAGCGTGAACGGCGCGACGACGCTCACCAACACCTTGACGCTCGGCGCCTTCGCGTCCGATCCGGCCGGGTCCAACGGCATGTCGTACTACAACACGACGACCAATAAATTCCGCTGCTTCGAGAATAGCGCCTGGAACAATTGCTTGGGCTACACGGACGTCGATACGCTCGATACCGTCGCCGCGCGCGGTCGCCAGATCAACACCTACATCGGCATCAGCAACACCGGCATCGGAGCGAGCTCCTTTGATACGGCGCTGACCTTGCGAGGCACCACGACCGGCCTCAGCTCCGTGGTGAATGCGGGTGGCACGGCTGTCTATGGAGGAGGCGGTGCGACTGGCGTGAACGGTTCAGGCACGTCGTACGGCGGCTACTTCGGATCTTCCGCCGCGAGCAGCTATGCCGTCTATGGCCAGCAGACCGGCACGTCCGGCGTTGGCGTCTACGGCGTGGACAATAGTTCCGGCGGCATGGGCGTCTACGGCGGCGGCGCGCTCTACGGCGTCTATGGCAGCGGCGGCACCTACGGCGTCTATGGCTTCAGCAATGGCGGCTACGGCCTCTTCGGCTCGAGCGGCACCGGCTACGCGCTCTATGCCAATGGCAGGGCCTACGTGAGCGGCGATCTCGACGCGCCGAACAACGCATGGGGAGCAGGGAGCGGCTGGCTTTCGTGCGGAGGTTCCGCCCAGTACTGCGTATGTCCGAACGGTTCGTTCATCGGACAGTTCTTCCACTGGGCCAACAACATGACCGCAAGCGACATTCAAGTCTATTGTTACAAACCATAAGAGAAAAAGAACGAGCCGGCGCGGGCTCGTTCTTTCGTTACAGGGGAAACGTGTTTGCCACCTGGCCGGAACGGGCTTCCTCGGACGTTAAGGGGCGAATAACGGCGCCAATAATCGGTTTTTCGGGATCGATATCCTCGTTCGAACCGATGCCGACCATCATGTCCGGAACGAGCGCGGCGGGATCGAGCAGGATCGGTTTCATTTGCGGGGGCGGAGGCGGGATGGAATCCCCGGCGCTGGGGTTCAGTTTTTTCATGCGCGCGGCGTAGTCATCCAGCGCCTTTTCGCGCTCGCCGGGCGCCCAAGGCACGAGCTGGAGGAATTTGGTTTGCGGACTGATCAGCACGTCATACGTGCGGAGAGGGCCGAGAGATGCGCTCTCGATATGCACGTGCAGCGGCTCGATGCGGACAATGCGACCGAGCAAGAGTGTGCGATGCCTCGGAGCCTGGCTCGCGAGGGTTTCTGTGATCGCGGCTCGGCTGGCGCCGTAGAAATAGGCCGCCGTCGCCAGCGATGCCACGCTGATCGTCGCGAAGAAGGTCAGCGCCAGTTGTTGAACGCGTCTTGTCATATGAGCCATCCTATATGAAAAAACCGCCCATCAGCAATGATTGGGCGGTTTTTTGGCCTTGTCTACGGGGTGGAGGGCGGAGGCGTTCCCGTCGGACCGGGCGTGCCGTTCGGGACGGTTTGGCCGGTCGGGCCGGCCGTGCCGTTTGGCACGCCGGTCGGCGTCGGCGCGGGCGGAGTGGCCCGCGTCGTCAGGTCGATTTCCGTGGCGTTGAACGATGCCTCGTGCAGGATATCGTGATCGGCGGTGGCATCGACGGTGTCGCCGGGCTTCAGGTCGGAAAGCGCGATCTTCTCAAGCTTGAAAGGGCTCGGCAGCGGCACGTTTTTACCGGCCTGGAGATCCGCCTGATACTTCGCGACCTCTTTCTGGAGTTCCTCTTGCGTTTTTGGCACTTGGCGATCGATGGCCGTGTCGGCCGCGATTTTGACGGTCCGTTCCATCGGCACATTGAGCTCTTCGAGGGGGTTCGGCGAGGAGAGCGCCGTCTCCATGACAAGGGAATCGCTGCCGACCGATTTGATCGTGCCGTTCAGCGTGGTGGCTGAGGTCGGCGTCGGCGGGAAGACGTGCGCGTCCTCGAGCTTCTTCTTGGCGGCGTTGTAGCCGTCCTGGTAGCTCCCGCCGCCCAGGGAGCCGAGCGGGTTGATCGGCGTGCCGGTCGAAACGCGTCCCGCCCCGTAGCCGGCCACGAAGCCGACGGCCAGGCTGGCGAGCGCCATGAGCCCGGCTTTCTTCATGTCCATACGGAATTGTGATACGACTAAGCTGGTGATAGTATACCACAGCTATGCAGCTTTACGATTCCTTGAGCCGAAAACCGAAACCGTTCCCCGCCGACGAGCGGGGAGCCGTCAGCATCTACGCCTGCGGCCCGACGGTCTATCATTACGCCTCGATCGGCAACCTGAGGACTTTTCTCGTCGTCGACTTGCTGCGCCGCTATCTCGAGCATCGCGGCGTCGAAACCAAGCTCGTGATGAACATCACCGACGTCGGTCACATGCTGAACGACGCCGACACGGGCGAAGACAAAGTCGCGGCGGCGGCGATCAAGGAAGGCAAGACGCCAGAAGACGTCGCGCGCTTCTACGAGGCCGCCTTTTTCCGCGACATGGATGCGCTCGGTTTCAAGCGCGCCTGGAAGAATCCTCGCGCCACCGAACACGTTCCGCAGATGGTCGCGCTGGTCGAAGCGCTGCTCGAAAACGGTCACGCCTACGTCACCGACAAGAACGACGTCTATTTCGACGTCGCTTCGTTCAAGCGCTACGGCAAGCTCTCCGGCAATACGCTCGATCAATTGGTCGCGGGCGCGCGCGTCGAGGTCAAGGAAGACAAGCACCATCCGGCCGACTTCGCGCTCTGGATCCACAATCCGGACCATGTCATGCAGTGGAAAGGGCCGCGCGGGATCCAGGGCTATCCGGGCTGGCATCTGGAATGTTCGGCGATGGCCAAGCAATATCTCGGCGAGACGCTGGATCTGCACGTCGGCGGCGAGGATTTGAAATTTCCGCATCACGAATGCGAGATCGCGCAATCCGAAAGCGCGAACGGCGCTCCGTTTTCCCGCCATTGGCTGCACGTCTCCTTCCTGCTGGTCGAAGGGGAAAAAATGTCGAAGTCGAAAGGCAATGCCCACGCGCTGTCCGATCTGGTCGACAAGGGTTTTTCGCCCGAGGCCGTGCGCTACGCGCTGCTATCCTCGCACTACCGCACGCAGTACAACTTCACGCTCGAAGGCTTGGAAACGGCCGAAAAGACGGTGATGTATTACCGCGAGTTGGCGGATCGTCTGCGGGGCGTCACGGCCGATGCGAAGGCCGAAGAAGCTTCGCTCAAATCCTTCCACGACGCGCTGGACGAGGATCTGAACGTCTCGAAGGCGCTGGCGCTTGTCTACGATCTGGGCAAGGCGGCCAACCGCGCGCTCGACGCCGACAGCATGTCGCCCGAGATGGCGGCCACGGCCTTGAAATGCCTGACGACGATGCTGAGCGACGTCTTCGGCATCGCGCTTGCTCCGCTGAAAGGACACATCCCTCAAGATATCCAGGCCTTGGCCGACGCCCGACGCGCCGCGCGCGAGACGAAAAAATGGAAGGAATCCGACCGGCTGCGCGACGAGATCGTTTCTCACGGCTGGCATGTCGATGATACCCCGCAAGGACAGAAGCTCCGGAAAATCTGAACAAGAAAAATCCCCCGATACGCGTCGGGGGTTTTCGTTCTATCGAGGCGGACGGTTGGCTTCGGCCAGCTCGCGCACGGTCAGGTGGCCGTAGTCGGTCGTGTAGAGCGTGAAGGCGTAGAGATCGTTCGAGCGGTAATCCTCGAAAATCTCTTCGAGCACCTCGCGGCCGCGCGGGCTGTCCGGGATGTTGAAGATCCCGACCCGCGTCTCGGCCCGCATGGCGAGCCGGACCTGAATCAAGCGGAAGGCGCCGGCAGGTTCCGGCAGGGCCTTCTTGGCCTCTTCGATCAGGATCTCGCCGCGTTCCGGGCAATCGACCCGCACGATGTCGCCGAACCGGACGAATTCATCGTCGTCGGTCAGCGCGGCGGCGTCCGGATGGGCGCCGATCAGGTGGAGCACCAGATCGGCACCGGCTTCGCTCTGGGGCACGTTCACCAGCAGGACGCGTTCGCCGCGCCCTCGCACGCGGACGACGACCGAAGGGATGTCTAGGAAAGACGCGATTTTCGGAGGGTCCTTGAGTTTCGGGGGCTTTTTCCTCTGTCTGCGTTGTTTGGCCAAATCCCGGATCTCTTCGTTCTTGGGTTTCAGAACCGACATGCGCTCCGTTCCGGTTGGAAGGATGTTTCCACGCACCGAAGCCAGTATAGGTATGGTATAGTGGGTTCGTCAACGCCTATGCCTGGAGGAGGAGCGACGCCCGGATTCGAGCAGGTTCCGGCCTTGCCGGAACGCCAGACGGAAGCCCCGGAAGCGGCGGCTTCGTTTGAGGTTCCGGCGCCGATCGAAAAGCCAGTTGAGACCGCGCCGACGGCGACGGCGACCGCCGCCATGCCCGCTCCAGCCGCGGCGCCCATCTCCTCCAAAGATCCGACGGTCGGCGCGATCGAAGCGATCATGGAAGACGGCCTCGGCGAAACCTATCAGCACATGAATCCGTCGCTGCGGGCGAAATTCCGCCGGGAAGGGGAAAAGGTTTCCGCGAAAATCGCCGAGATGGTCCGCCGCTCCAAAATCAACGTGCGGCTCGTGCTCAAGCTGATCACCGGCTGGCTCAAGATCATTCCCGGCGTCAACCGCTTTTTCCTGGAGCAGGAAGCCAAGATCAAGACCGACAGGATTTTGAAACTATGATTTCGATCGCCTTGCCGGATTTTTGGGCGCTCGCGATGCCGGCGATCCCGTTCGTCGCCGCGCTTTTCGCGTTCCTGATCCTCTTGCGCATCCTCCGCCGCGTGCTGACGGCCCGCGCGCAGATCGCCCGCGGCTTCGACAACCTCGTGCTGCTCGTGACCGTGCCGAAAGAATCGGGCGAGAAAGACGGCGGACAGCGCGACAAGTCGCTTCAAGAGATCCAGGCCTCGATCGCGGTGGCCGAGGGCGTCTTCAAAAGCATCGGCGGCCTCAAGGCCGAACGCGGTTTCCGCGCCTGGCTCTCCGGCCGCGGCGACGTGATCGGCTTCGAGATCGTCGCGCGCGAAGGCGTCGTGTCCTTCTACGTCTCCGCGCCGAAGCGCTTCCGCGAATTCGTCGAGCAGCAAGTTCACGCGCAGTATCCCTTGGCGCAGATCGAAGAGGTGCCGGATTACAACCTCTTCCAGCCGAAGGCCGAAGTCGCCAGCGCGCATCTCGTGCTGGGCCGCGAGCATTTTTTCCCGCTCCATACCTACAAGCATCTCGAAACCGATCCGCTCAACGCGCTGACCAACGCGCTGGCCAAAGTCGAAGCCGGCGACGGCGCGGCGATCCAGATCCTCGTCCGCTCCGCGCGCAAAACCTGGCGCGATAAAGGCGTGAAGATCGCTTCGCTCATGCAGCAGGGCCGTTCCTACGACCAAGCGCGCAAAGGCACCGGTCCGGTCAAGCGCGCGGGCAACGAGGAAAAGACCGGCGAGAAAGCCAAAGAGTACCGTCTGTCGCCGCTCGAAGAGCAGATGGTCAAATCGATCGAGGAAAAAGTCGGCCAGCTCGGCCTCGACGTCAACGTTAATCTGGTCGCGTCTTCGCCGACGCCGGGCCGCGCGCAAGCCGTGCTCGCCAACTTGACTGGCGCCTTCAATCAATTCGCGAGCCCGCAGTACGGCAACGCCCTGAAACGCGTGAGCGAAGGCAAGAGCCGCATCGTCAACGATTTTATCTTGCGCATCTTCCATGACAAGCGGCGTTTGGTGCTGACGCCCGACGAACTCGCCAGCCTCTGGCACCTGCCGCTTTCATCGACCGAAACGCCCAACATCCGCTGGCTCTCGGCCCGCAAGGCGCCGCCGCCAGCCAACCTTCCGAAGGAGGGTCTCTTGCTCGGCGTCGTGAAATACCGCGGGCAGGAGCATCCGGTGCGCATCAAACAGGCCGACCGCCGCCGTCACATGTACATCATCGGCAAGTCGGGCTCGGGCAAATCGGAATTCATCAAGGCGATGGTCAAGCAGGATATCGAAGCCGGCCGCGGCGTCTGCGTGATCGATCCGCACGGCGACTTGGCGCAGGACTGCCTGGCCTTCGTGCCCAAGCACCGCGCCGACGACGTGATCTATTTCTCGCCGGCCGACGCGGAACGCCCGATGGGTTTGAACCTGCTCGAATACGACGAGCGCTATCCGGAGCAGAAGACCTTCGTCATCAACGAGATGCTCAAGATCTTCGACAAGCTCTACGACTTGAAGTCGACGGGCGGGCCGATGTTCGAGCAGTACATGCGGAACGCGATGATCCTGGTCATGGACGATCCGGCTTCCGGTTCGACCTTGATGGAAATCCCGCGCGTACTCTCCGACGAACGTTTCCGCGCCTACAAGCTTTCGAAGTGCAAGACGCAGGTCGTCAAGGATTTCTGGCTGAAAGAAGCCTCGAAGGCCGGCGGCGAAGCCTCGCTCGCCAACATGGTGCCGTACATCACCTCGAAGCTGACGCCCTTCATCACGAACGACATCGTCCGTCCGATCATCGGCCAGCAGAAAAGCGCGATCGACGTGCGCCGCGCCATGGACGAGCAGAAGATCCTGCTGCTCGATCTCTCGAAGGGCAAGCTCGGCGACTTGAACGCCTACCTGATCGGCATGGTCCTGGTCGGCAAGATCCTGATGGCCGCGCTCTCGCGCACGGACATTTCGGCCGAAGCGCGCAAGGATTTCTACCTTTACATCGACGAGTTCCAGAACTTCATCACCGATTCGATCTCGACCATCCTGTCGGAGGCCCGCAAGTACGGCCTGGATCTGACCATCGCGCACCAGTACATCGGCCAGATCTCGCAGAAGGGCGACACGGCCATCCGCGACGCGGTCTTCGGCAACGTCGGCACGATGGCGGCCTTCCGCATCGGTTCCGAAGACGCCGAATTCCTCGGCAAAGAATTCGCTCCGGTCTTCACGCCTTTCGACCTGGTCAATTGCGAAGCCTACACCGCCAACGTCAAGCTCCTGATCGACAACACCGCTTCACGCCCGTTCAATCTTTCGATGGTTCCTCCGGCCAAAGGCGATCCGCGCCTGACGGCCGCGATCACGCAGCTTTCACGCCTCAAATACGGCCGAGACCGCGAAATCGTCGAAGCCGAGATCCGCGAACGGCTGCGCATGGCCTAGCTATCCACAGCCCCGCGCGTTTGTCCGGGCGGGGTCGGCGGTGGTATACAGGACGGGAAGTCACTCAAACAAAAACCCTATGGAATGGCTCATCGAAGCGATCGATCAGGAGGCGCGGCCGCGTGCGTCCGAGGCGACGAACGTCAAAGAAAAAACGGATGACCGGCTGGATGCGCTGGTCGAAGCCGCCGTTCGCGCGGATCTGGCGCCGACCAAGGCGGCCACGCTCCGGGCGATCCTGAAAAACGTCCGCGACGCGATCGATAACGCCTTGAAGCTGCTCGACGACGGCGCGCTCGAGACGAAAGCCCTTCCGGAAGGTTTGGTGCAGGAAGCGCAAACCTGGAACGTCACGGCCGTGCCGAACGCGGCCGCCGCTTCGGTCTCGACGGAAATGCTCGGCAGCGTCGACCGCGTGGTCGAAGGCGTTTTCGACGGCCAGGGCATGATCGGCGACGACGGCAAGGGCTATCTCGTGCCGCCGAACTACGCTTCGAAATCCAAGCTAGTCGAGGGCGACATGCTCAAGCTCACGATAGGCGGACGCGGCAATTTCATCTATAAGCAGATCGGCCCGATCGATCGCCAGCGCCTGATCGGCACGCTGGCTTTCGATCAGGAAACCGGCCAGTTCCTGGTGGTCGCCGGCGGCCGCTCCTGGAAAGTGCTCAAGGCCTCGGTGACCTACTACAAATCCGATGCGGGCGACGAAGCCGTCATCCTCGTGCCCAAGAACGCGCCCAGCAAGTGGGCCGCGGTCGAGAACATCATCAAGAAGACGCCCCAGCTTTAAAAAACTTCCCGGCCCGCCATGACCGTCCTCTACAGAAAATACCGGCCGAAGACGTTCGCCGAGGTCGCCGGGCAGGAATCCATCAAGGCGGCGCTGGCGAGCGAGGTCGCGAGCGGACGCGTCGCGCACAGCTATCTTTTTTCCGGACCGCGCGGCGTCGGCAAGACCAGCCTCGCCCGCATTTTCGCAAAGGCGCTGAATTGCGCTGTGCGTTCGAAAGAAGGGGAGCCGTGCGGCGCCTGCGAAACCTGCCTGGAAATTTCCGAAGGCCGCGCGCTCGACGTGATCGAGATCGACGCGGCCTCGCACACGGGCGTCGACAACGTTCGCGAGCAGGTCATCGAGAACGCCCGCTTCGCGCCGTCGAAGCTCGAACGCAAGGTCTTCATCATCGACGAAGTCCATATGCTTTCGACCTCGGCCTTCAACGCGCTCTTGAAGACGCTGGAAGAACCGCCCAAGAACGTCGTTTTCGTGCTGGCCACGACCGAACTCCACAAGCTGCCGGCCACGGTCGTCTCTCGCTGCCAGCGTTTCGATTTCCGGAAGATTCCGACGGGAGAGCTCGTCGAGCGCCTGCAGATGTTGGCGAAAAAAGAAGACTTCGAAGTCGATGTCGAGGTGCTTGAAGCCGTCGCGCGTCTCAGCGAGGGCTGCCTGCGCGATGCCGAAAGCCTGCTCGGCCAAGTCTTCGCGCTCGGCGAAAGGCGCGTCAGCCTCGAGATGGCCGCGCTGGCGCTGCCGATCGTCTCTTCGCAGGCCGTCGAAAGCCTGATGCGTGCGCTTGCCGCGCGGGACGCTTCGGAAGCGCTTTCGCGCTGGGAAGCGCTGCTCTCGGCCGGCGCCGATCCCGTCCGCATCGTGGCGGAATTGATCGAGCGCGGACGCGCGGACGCGCTCAGGATCATGAAAGGGGAGGCAGGCAGTCTCGAGGAGGCTTCGCGTCGGCTCGAACGGCTCGTGAAAGCGCACGGCGACATGAAGCGCATGGATCCGCCCGAGCTGGCCTTCGAGCTGCTGCTCGCGGACTGGTGCGCCGCGGAAGCGCGCGCCAGGACGGAGCCGGTCCGTCACGATCCGCCGGCGCCGCCGAAACTCAGCGCGCCGAAGGAAGAAGCCAAGGCCCCCGCGTCCGTTTCGGCGGGCGAAGAGATCCCGCTCGCGCGCGTCAAAGAAAAATGGACGGAGATCCTGACGGCCGCGCAAAAGCGCAACCACGGGCTCCCGTACATGCTCGGCGCGGCCGAGCTTTTGGATTGTACGGGCGGCACGCTGACGATCGGCTTCCAGTACGCGATGTACCGCGATCGCTTGAACGACAAACGTCATCGCGAGACGTTCGAAGCGGCCCTGACGGAGGCGCTCGGTTCGGCCGTCAGCGTGAAGGCGGTGCTGGTGGCCCAGCGCACGGACGGCTTGGTCGAGCCTTCGCCGCAGATCCGCGTCGAAGCCAGCGCGGGCTTGCCCGACGGCTTCGCGGACCTGGTCAAAGAATTCGGCGGCACCGTCGCATGAAATACGACAAGCTCGTCCGGGATCGGATCCCGGACATCATCCGTGCCCAAGGCCGCGGCGTCACGGCGCGCGAGGCCGATCCGGAAGAATACGGCCGCCGGCTGATCGACAAATTGCATGAAGAGGTCGAAGAATTCGTACGCGATCGCAATGCCGAAGAGCTGGCCGATATTTTGGAGGTCATCAAGGCGCTTTGCCTGCATCTCGGTCTTGATCCGCGCGACGTCGAAGCGCTGCGCCTGAAAAAAGCGTTGGACCGCGGAGGATTTGAAAAAAGATTGATCCTCGAAGACGCCGAAGAAAAAACGCCCTGAGAGGCGTTTTGCGTTCAGAGACCGAAGACCTTCTTGGCGTTGCCCGAGAAGATGTTCGCGCGATGCGGTCCGGCCAGGCGCTTGACGACGCCGACGTACGAGCGGATATCGCAGATCGGCCAATCGCTGCCGAACAGGATCTTGTCGTGCGCGCAGCCCTCGTTGATGTCGTCGAAGATTTTCCAGTAGCCCTTGAAGACGCGCCGGCTTCGGGCGTTGAAACCGCCGTAGACGAAGCCGGAACAGTCGGCATACACGTTCCGATTCTTGTAGCAGACCTGCGCCGCGTCGAGGGCCCAGGGCGTGCCGATGTGGGCGATGATGATCTTGAGATCCGGCAGCTCGGCCGCCAAGTCGTCGACTTCGAGCGGATGCGAATACTTCAGCTTGGCGCCCGGAATCTTGTCGTACAGATCCCCGCAATGGAAGATCACGGGCCGTCCGTATTTGACGAGCAGCTCCATGTACGGACGCAGGCGCTCGTCGGACGGGTAGACGTGCTCATAGCCCGTGTAGAACTTGAGCGCGCGGATCCGTCCGCTCGCCAGCCAATCTTCCACGACGGCTGGCTCGCGCTTGAATTCGGGCATGAACGGCGAGACGGAGCCGACGACGAATAACCGGTCGGCATGCGCTTTCGTTTCCTTCAGCGCGTCTTCGGTCGAGAGGCCGTTGATCGGCGCGGCGAAGACCGCCGCCATGTCGATGCGGGCCTCGTCCATGTTGGCGAGCAGGTCGCGGGCTTCCTGTCCGTGCGCGCCGGGATCGAGGCGGATGTGCGTGTGCGCGTCAATGATCATGAAAGCCTCCGCGCCGCAGTATACCAAAACCCCTCTCTGGAAGAGAGGGGTAGGGGTGAGTCTTAGATCGCGAAGTAGAATTTCTTCGGAGGCATGCGGCGCTTGCCGCCCTTTTTGCCGCCGTAACCGCCGGAGCGGCTCTGTCCGCTTCCGTGCGACGCGCCGTGGCTTTGAGAGCTCGCATGCGAGGAGCTTCCGCTCTGGCTGCCGGCATGGCTCGAGGAGCCGCCGTGGCGCGGAGCGTAGCCCTGCCTGCCGGCAGGCAGGCCGCCGGAGCGGCTTTGGCCTCCGCCGTGGGACGAGCGTCCCTGGTAGCCGCCGCGGCTGCCGCTACGAGGCTGCCAGACGCCCAGATCGGGGCGTTCGGTTTCATGATGCATCGGGCGCTCGGCCGGAAGATCCTTCGGCAGGGGCGTGATCGGCAGCATCTTGCGCGTCAGGCGCTCGATGTCGCGGACCTCGCCGCCTTGATCGGGCTGGGCGAAGGTGATGGCTTTGCCGAGGCGTCCCGCGCGGCCGGTGCGGCCGATGCGGTGGATATAGTCTTCCGGATTTTCCGGCACGTCGAAGTTAATGACGAGCTCGATGCCGGTCACGTCGATGCCGCGAGCGGCGATGTCGGTCGCGACGAGCACGCGATGCTTGCCGGTCTTGAAGCCTTCCAAGGCGGCCTTGCGCTGGTTGAGGCTGCGGTTGGAGTGGATCTCATCGGCCGTCTGGCCCATGCCGCGGACGGCGCGAGCGATTTTTTTCGCCGCGAATTTCGTGCGCGAGAAGACGAGGACGGAGCCTTTCTGCTCTTCGAGGATCTTGTCGAGCAGGCGGAGTTTCTGGTCCTTGCGGACGACGTAGAGTTCCTGCGAGACCGTGTCGGCCGTCGTGCCCTGGCGGGCGATTTCGACGCGAACAGGCGTCTTCATGTGATCGGCGGCGATCCGGACGATGTCGTCCGGCATGGTGGCCGAGAAGAGCATCGTCTGGCGATCCTTCGGCACGGTGCGGAGGATGCGGTTGATCTGCGGCAGGAAGCCCATGTCGAGCATGCGGTCGGCTTCGTCGAGGACGAGAATCCTGACGTCCGAGAGGTCGACGGTCTTTTGCTGAAGGTGATCGATCAGGCGGCCCGGAGTCGCCACGATGACGTGGGGATTGCGGCGGAGATTTTCGATCTGCTGGCGCATGGAGGCGCCGCCGATCAGGACCGCGGTGCGGATGCCCATGTCCCGGCCGAGCTTATGGAGCGTTTCGTCGACCTGGAGCGCGAGCTCGCGGGTCGGCAAAAGAGCCAGGCCGCGTCCTTTATGGATGGCCAGGCGCTGGAGCATCGGGACGCCGAACGCCAGCGTTTTGCCGGTGCCAGTCTGAGCGATGCCGATCATGTCCTTCCCCTCGACGGAGACGGGGATGGATTTCTGCTGGATGGGGGTCGGCACGCTGTAGTTGTGCTTGCCCAGGATCTCCAGCAATTTAGGCGCGATGCCGAGTCCGTGGAAGGACGCGGCGTCGCCGGACGGATGCGTTTGCGACATGAAAAAGTGTGTGTCAGTGACCCGAGGCCCCTAGGTCACGACAACTGCCGCTACGGGATCGAGTCCATTCCCGCAAAGCGGGAGCCTATTTAAATAGGGGGTTATCGTACCTCGTCGGCGCGGGAATGTCAAGCCTTGAGGCTAAAAGCGTGATATACTGCTTGCATATGAAGCACTTCAAATTTCTCCTTCTGGCGGTTCTTGCGCTCGCGCTGGGCGGCGTGCTCGCGACCGAAGGCACGGCGCTGGCGGCCAAGGCCAGCCTGAAAGGACGCATCGTCTACGCGGACGACGCCAAGACGGAAATTTGGTACGTGCATCCGAGCAACGGCCGAAGGTATCTGCTCAGCGATCCGGCGCCGACGTTCGCGCTGCTCAAATCGATCTCGACGCAGGTCAGCGACGCTTGGCTCGCCAAGCCGCCGAAACGGGGAGCCGGCAAGATCGTGCGCACGAAGAGCGATCCGAACCGCCTGTGGTACATCCATCCGGATGGTTTGAAGAAAATTTATGTCGAAGCGAACGACACCTCGTTCGCGTTCTTCAAAGGACAAGCTTGGAAAGTCGACGCGGCAGCGCTCAAGCCGTTCAGGATCGTGCGGCCCCAAGCCGCCGCGACGGCTTCCGCTTCGACACCGGTCCCGCCGCCGGTACCCGCGACCGTGGCCGTGCCGACGCCATCCTCATCGAGCGCCGTCAGCATCACGGGTTTCGCCTTTCCGAAAAACGTGACGGTCGCGATCGGCACGACGGTGACCTGGACGAACAATGATCCGGCTCCGCACACGATCACATCCGACACCGGCGCCTTCGGCAGTTCCGACATCGCGCCGGGCGGCACATACAGCCATACGTTCACGAGCGCCGGCACGTTCCCGTACCACTGCGAGATCCATCCTTCAATGCAAGGAACGATCACGGTTCAATAAGCAAAAGAAAAAACCCGAGGTTCGGGTTTCATTTCGCGGCGCGTTCGAGCACTTCCTTGAGTTCGCTCAAGCGCTCGATGCCCTCGTTAATTCGGGTAAGGAGCACCTTGCGCACGCTCGGATCCGTCTTCTGGATCATCTCTTGGAACGGCTTCTTCGGCAGCTCCAGCACGGCTTCGGTGCCATCGGAGAGCTGTTCGAGAAAGCGTTCGAAGGTCCTGCGAACGTCGGAAGGCTTGCTGCGCTTGCCGATCTGGACGCCGGCGGTCTTGGCCATCTTGCGAACCAGGCGGCGCGCTTGCTTAAGCGCCAGCCCTTCCTTGGAAACGCGGCGAGCGATCTTGAGCTGCAAGTCCTTGTCCGCCAGGCTGGAGAGCTCGTGGGCGATGACGAAGCCCAGGCGCTGATCTTCGGCCGTGGTCGGTTCGACCATCTCTTGGACCTCCGGATGGAGGTTGAGCAAGCTGACGTGCATGGCGGCCCAGGAGCCGGACTTGGCGAAGAGCTTGGCGACGCGCGCCAGGCGATCGGTCATGGAGCCCTCCGCGTAGCGCGGATGCTCGAGGATGCGCGAGATCGCGCGTGCCGTTTCCATCGGCGTGTGCCCTTCGCGACCGAAGTTCGCCACGACCGAATTGATGAACTGCTCTTTTTCGTCGGCGACGGGGTTGACCCAGATGCGCATCGTGCGAACGTCGATCAGATCGAGTGCTCGCCAGCGGCGTTCGCCGTCGGTTAGCTCGTAGTCGTGATGTGGATCGTCAATCAACGGCTTGACTTCCGCCGGCGTCTTCTGACCTTCGGCCAAAAGCGAATCAGCCAGGCTTTGAAGCGCTTCCTTGTTGAAGTACTTGCGCGGCTGGTTCTTGCAGGGTCGGATGCGGTGACGCGGGACGGTCAGAACCATCTGCGGCGCTGCGGTCGGGGAGACATTCGCTGCCATGGGAACCTCCGGGCTGTGAAAGGTGCGATGGCGGCAGGATAGCAGGCCCCGTCCCCGCGAGCAACCGCGAAGGGAGTGTTCATCTCGCAAGCGATCTTCTATCCTGTTCAGGTAACCATTTCGGTATGGATTCCACTCCAAAACTGATTATCCTTCGAGGCAACTCGGGCTCCGGCAAGAGCACCGTAGCGAAACGGCTGAGGGAGGTCAGCGATCGCAAAATCGCCCTCGTCGAGCAAGATAACGTCCGACGCGTCATTTTGAAAGAAAAAGAGACCGACGACGGAGCCAATATTTCCCTTATCGCTCAGATCGTCGAATTCGCCATCGGCCGCGGATACGACGTGATCTTGGAAGGCATCTTGAAATTCCACCGTTACGGCAACATGCTCGAAAGGTTGCGCGGATTGTGCCCCGAAACCCACGTCTACTATTTCGATATCTCGTTTGAGGAAACGTTGCGGAGGCATGCCACGAAACCGAACGCGCACGAGTTTGGCGAAAAGGAAATGCGAGAATGGTACGCACATCGCGACCTGACGGGGTTCGCTGGTGAAAAGCTCATTTCGGAGGATTCCTCATTGGAACAGACGATAGAAGCCATCAGGGAAGCTACGGGTCTATAAAAACGGAAAACAGCGCTTTAGGCGCTGCTTGTCCGACATGGCTCGGGGACCTGGATTCGAACCAAGATAAACAGATTCAGAGTCTGTTGTCCTACCATTAGACGATCCCCGAATGCGACGACATCGTAGCGTCCTTTTATCCCGGTGTCAATGTGCTAGGATGGCGCCATGCGCATCAATAAATACCTGAACGGGGCCGGAGTCGCTTCGCGGCGCGAGGCTGACCGTTTGATCGAGGCCGGCAAGGTTTCGATCAACGGACGGAAAGCCAAGCTCGGCGACGAAGTCGCGGAAGGCGACGCGGTCGAGGTCGGCGGCAAAAAAGTCGCGCCTCCGGCTTTGCGCACCGTCATCGCGTTCCACAAGCCGGTCGGCGTGATCACCACCTCCGACGCGTCCGCGCCCGACAACATCATGGACGCCTTGGCGCGGTCTTCGAAAAGGCCGCCGAACGCGCGCTTGATCCCCGTCGGTCGCCTCGACGTGGCCTCTTCGGGCTTGATCCTGCTGACCGACGATACGGCCTTGGCCGATCGGCTGATGCGGCCAGATTCGGGCACCGAAAAGGAATACGACGTGGTCGTCCACAAGGATCTCACGCAGGATTTCTTGGAGCATATGTCCAAAGGCGTGCGGCTCGAGAACATGCCGGCGCCGCAGCGGATCGTCACGACGCGGCCGGCCAAGATCGTGCCGACCGGCGCATCGCGCTTTTCGATCGTCATCACCGAAGGCAAGAACCGTCAGATCCGCCGCATGTGCGAAGCGCTCGGCTACGAAGTGCGTCGGCTTGGGCGCGTGCGCGTGGCCGGTGTCGAACTCGGAGACCTGCCAGAAGGGGAATGGAGGCCGCTGACGAAAGAGGAACTCACTTCGTTGCGCGCATGACGACGCCTTGGAAGCGCATCGCGGCCTGGTATCGGACGCACGGGCGCGATCTGCCCTGGCGCCGCACGAGCGATACGTATCGGATCGCGGTCTCGGAATTCATGCTGCAGCAGACGCAGGTCGATCGCGTCGTGCCGCTCTATCGGAAATTCGTGGCGGCGTTTCCGTCATGGAACGCCTTGGCCAGCGCGCCGCAAGCGGACGTCGTTCGAGCTTGGAAAGGCCTCGGTTACAACCTGCGCGCCGTTCGGCTGCGCGCGATCGCGCAAGAGATCGCAGCGCGCCACGGCGGCAAGCTGCCGAGCGACGAGCTTCTGCTGCTCTCCCTCAAAGGAATTGGTCCGTATACCGCCCGAGCCCTGCGCGTTTTCGCTTTCCGCCAGCGCGCGCTCGCGCCGGACACGAACGTGAGACGCGTCCTGACGCGTTTCTTGAAAGGCCCGCTCGCGACGCCGACGGTTATCGATGATCGCGCCTGGTCGTCATGGGAAACGACGCTGCCTGAAGGGCTCGCCTACGACGTCAATCAGGGATTGATGGATCTTGGCGCAACCGTTTGCAAAGCGCGGCGTCCGCTCTGCCCGCAGTGTCCGTTGAAAAACACGTGCCGGTCATTTCCGCGCATCCTCGCGCTGAAGATGTTGCCGAAACAGAAACTTTTCAGAAAGGAACGAGTCGATGCGTTCGGCATCCCGGCGCGTATTTACCGAGGACGCGTGATCGAAGCGTTGCGGCATGGACCGAAGTCCGCTCGCGCGCTCGCCTTCGGCGCGAAGGTGCTGCCAGGTCTCGAAAAAGACGGTTTGATCAAAAAAGAAAAGGGTCGGTGGCGCTTGGCTTGATATGGTAGAATGGGCGCATGGAACCGCGCGCCCGGTTCGAACGGTTGCCGGCGGAAGCTTCCTCGAAACTGCAGGTCGAGGAGGTCTTTTCCGCGTATCACACGTCGACGGCGGGACTGTCCGTCGACGAGGCGCACGCGCGCTTCGCCCGTTTCGGCGCCAACGAGTTGAGCGCCAAGCGGGTGACTGGCTGGAGCGTCTTCAAGCGGCAGCTGACCTCGCCGCTCATCTACATGCTCGGCGCGGCGGCGCTGGTCTCACTCTTGCTGGGCGAATGGTTGGACGGCCTGACGATCGCGGCGATGCTTTGCGTCAACACAGGCATCGGTTTTTTCCAGGAGTATCGGTCGGAGCGCGCGCTTGAAAAGCTGCGCGAGCATCTCGCTCCGCGCGCTCGCGTCCGGCGCGGCGGCGAGGTCATGAGCGTGGACCGGCGCCGGCTCGTGCCCGGCGACCTGGTGCTGCTCAAGCCCGGCGACATCGTGCCGGCGGATTTGCGTTTAACGCTTTCGCATCGCTTGACGCTCGACGAAGCCGCGCTGACCGGCGAGGCGCGAGCGCGCGAGAAGACCGTCGAGGCCGAGCAGGGTGCCAAGAACGGACGGGCCGGCAACATGGCCTATCTCCTGACGCGGGTGGCCGCGGGTTACGGCGAAGGCGTCGTCGCTTCGGTCGCGGCCGAGAGCGTCATCGGACGAATCGCCAAGCTGACGGAAGAAACCGTCCGCATCAGCGCCTTCGAGCGCAACATCCAAGACTTCAGCCGCTTCCTCATGAAGGCCGTCTTGGCGGTTTTGGCCGTGGTCTTCGTGATCAACGTGCTGCTGAAAGGGGAGTCGCAGATCGTCCCGCTTTTCCTGTTCGCCGTGGCGCTGGCGGTCGGCGTCGTGCCGGAAGCCCTGCCGGCCATCACGACGCTAACGCTCGCGAGCGGCGCGATCCAGCTGGCCAAACGCCACGTCGTCGTCAAGCGCTTGTCGGCCATCGAAGATCTCGGCCACATGGAGATCCTCTGCACCGACAAGACCGGCACGATGACCGAAGGCATCATGACCGTCGACGAGGTCGCGTCTCCGATTCCGGCGCGTTGCCTGCAGTGGGCGTTGGCCGTCGTTTCCGAAAACGAGCATCTGGCTTCGACATCGGCTCCCAAAACTTTCGACGCGGCCATGGCTGCCAAGATCGGAACGGAAGGTCTCAAAAAAGCCTCGGAACTCAAGCGCGTCTGGTTCGCGCCGTTCGATCCGATGCGCCGACGTTCCACGGCGGTGTTCGCGGGCCACGAGCGGCTTTTGGCGGTCGTCGGCGCGCCGGAAGAAATCCTGAAGCGCGCGACGAAGCGCATGCTGCCGCACGGCGACGAAGCGCTGACGCCGCAGATGCGGAAGATCGAAGAAGAGGCGGTCCGCCAGGACGGCTTGCACGGCCGCCGCGTTTTGGCGATTGCGGTCAAACGCATCGACGCCAGGACGTCCTATGACGAATCCGACGAAGCGGATCTGTCGTACGTCGGCCGCATCGCCTTCGTCGATCCGCTCAAGCGGACCGCCAAGGCCACGCTCGAAGAAGCGCGGAAGCTGAACGTGCGCATCAAGATCCTGACGGGCGACAGCGCGGAAGTCGCGGGCGCGATCGGCCTCGAACTCGGGGTGCTCAAGAGCGCCGGCGACGTCGTGACGGGCGAGCAGCTCGAGGCGGCCTCGCATGAGGAGCTGCACGCGCTGGCCAAAGAGCGCGACGTGTTCGCGCGCGTTTCGCCCGAGCAGAAATACCGCTTGATCGAGGCGCTGCAGCATGACGCCCAGGTCGGCTTTTTGGGCGAAGGCATCAACGACGCGCCGGCGCTCAAAGTCGCGAACGTCGGCCTGGCCGTCGACGGCGCGAGCGACGTGGCGCGCGAAGCGGCCGACATCATCCTTTTGAAAAAAGACCTGCGCGTGGTCATCGACGGCGTCCGCCAGGGCCGCGCGATTTTCACCAACATCGTCAAATACGTGAAGAACACGCTGATCGGCAACCTCGGCAACTTCATGTCGATCGCCGGCATTTCGCTTTTGATCAACGACCTGCCGATGTTGCCGGTCCAGATCCTGCTCGCGAATCTCCTGGCCGACGTGCCGCTGATTTCGATTTCGAGCGACGCCGTCGACGAAGACGAGGTCGTGCGGCCCAAGCGCTTCAATCTGCGCGAGCTGGCTTTCATCGGCGTGTTCCTCGGCCTGGTCAGCTCCTTCTTCGACTTCGCGTTCTTCGCCTTGAGCCGACGCGATCCGTTGGCCGCCACGCGCACGCTCTGGTTCCTCTTCTCGGTCCTGACGGAGCTCGCGCTCATCTATTCGATCCGCACGCGCGGACCGTTCTGGAAAGCGGCGCGGCCGGGCAAGGCGCTGATCGGGCTGACGATCGCCACGGTCGCCGTCTGCGTGGGGGTGACCTACGTGCCGTTCGGTCACGCCGTCTTCCAATTCTCTTCGCCGCTGGCGAGCGGCCTGGCGCGCATCGCGGCGCTGACCGCGGCCTATTTCGCGACGACGGAACTGGTCAAATTGGTCTACGCCAAGATGTTCTCGCCGTTCCAGAAGCCCGCATGAGACGCGCCATCGCCATCGCTCTCGCTTGCGGAACGCTCGCGCTTGCGGGCGCGGGCTGCGTGCTGGATCGCAAGATCGGTTTCGACCTGCCTTGGCGCGCGCCGGCGCAGGATGCCGGCCTGGCCGCCGCCGGCATCGTCCTCAAGCCCGGTTTGGCCTTGACCGTGCGACCCTCGCTGCTCGGCGTGACCGGCGCGATCGACGAAGCGCTCGGCGATCAACGCCAAGCCGTGCGAGTTATGCTGCGCGAAGCCGATCCAGGCAAGCGGATTGCGCTCGATTGGCTCGGCGCCTCTGCCTCCGGCTCGCTGGAGCTGCCGTCCGTCGCCAGCGCGCAGGCCATGCTGCTGCCGGCCTTCTGGCCGAAGGGTCGCGCCGTGGCGGAAGGGAACGGCGGCCTATGGCTTTCGCCGAGCGCCTACGCCGCCCTGCAACAGCGCGGAACGACGGACTGGAAGCTCGGCGTGGCGGACAATACGCTGACGGCGCTTCTCAAAGCCTTCAATCTTTTCAACGACCTTTCGTCCAAGCTTTCGGCTTCGGCCACGACCTCCGCGCCGATCTCGCCGTTCGCGCTGCGAAAAACGGGAACGATCGACACGTTCCCGCTGCTCGTCGACGGTAAATTGACGCTGGTGCGCACGATCCAGGCGACGAGTTGGTTCGCCGATCTGGTCATTCTGGATAACCCGCAGAATCCGCTGATCGTAAAAGTCACGATCCATCCGGTGGCGGAACCGGCGCTCAAAGTCCTCGGCTCCGCCGACATCCAATGGGATTCGCTGGGCTACGAGATCACTTCGATTTCTTCCAACCCCTGACCTGATGCGGCTGGTACCCGTACCAGCACTTGGCGGCGTTCGGCGGGCAGACCTCGATCGCTTGGATGATGTCGAAAGCCTCCTCGACGTTTTCGGCGAGATGGTAAATCTGCATGTCTTCCTTGTCGATCGCGGCGTGCTCGCGATAGATGTGTTCGTCGACCCATTTCATGAACGGACGCCAGAAATCCTTGCCGACCAGGATGAGCGGCAGCGGATCGATCTTTTTGGTCTGGACGAGCATCATCAGCTCCGTCAGCTCGTTCAGCGTGCCGAAGCCGCCGGGAAAAAAGACGTAGGCCTGGGCGGCGAACGAGAGCATCACTTTTCGCGTGAAAAAATAGTGGAAGCCCTGGGAGCGCGTCGTGTACGGATTGAGGTGCTGCTCGGCCGGCAATTCGATGTTCAAGCCGACCGATTGCGCGCCGGCCTCCTTCGCGCCGCGGTTGCCCGCTTCCATGATGCCCGGGCCGCCGCCCGTCACGATCGTGTAGCCGGCCTTGCCGAGCTTGCCTGCGAGCTCGCGCGCCTCCTTGTAATGGTGATCGTTTTCGTCGAAGCGCGCCGAGCCGAAGAAGGAAACGGTCTTGTTGAGCGTCTTGATGAGCTGAAAGCCGTCGACGAACTCCGCCATGATGCGGAAAATACGCCAGCCGAACTCCTCTGAAAGCTCCTCGGACATGTTCAGGCTCTTCGGAAGATTTTTGTCGCTCATACGAAAAGATGCGAAGTGAATTCGCATCTATCATACCACGTAAAGGCGCTGCGCGCCCGCGTGGCAGGCCTTACTGCAGGCGCTCGGGCCAATGCGGATCGGTTTGGACTTCGAGGTCGAGGTAGACCGGAGTGCCGTGGATCTGTTCGAGCTCTTTGCGGACCTGCGTGCCGACTTTCCGGATCATCGCGCCGCCCGCGCCGATGATCATGCGCTTATGCTGGTCGTTGTCCGTCAGGATCCGCGCTTTGACGTAGATCATGTCTTTGCCGTTTTTCGACGGGCGAGCCTCGATCTCATCGACTTCGACGGCCGTGGTGTACGGCACTTCCTGATAGAGCGACATGAACAGTTTTTCGCGGATCAGCTCGCCGTACCATGTCTTGCTGTCGACGTTGGTGATCTGGTGAGTCGGATAGACCGCTTCGCCTTCCGGCAGACGCCCGTAGATGTTCTTGATCAAGGCCTTGAGATGCGTGCCTTTCAGCGCGGAAATCTCGATCAGTCCGTCGAAGTCCGAGGCCATCGCGCGGAAGTCGTCGATATACGCCGTTTTCGGCTCGTCGATCTTATTGATGACCAGGAGCTTGGGCGCGGTAACTTCCTTGAGGAGCGCCAGGATGTCCTCTTCTTCTTCGCCGATCGCGCGCGTCGGATCGACGACATAGAGCACGAGGTCGATGCCTTCCAAAGCTCCCTTGACCGCTTGGTTCATGTGCGACGTCATCAGGTCTCGGCGCTTGCGGAAGATGCCCGGCGTGTCGACGAAAATAATCTGGCCTTCCTCTCCGTGAAGAACGCCTTGGATGGCCTGGCGCGTGGTTTGCGGCTTGGGCGTCGTGATCGCGACTTTGGTGCCGACCAGCGCGTTCACGAGGGTCGATTTTCCGGTGTTGGAGCGCCCGACCAGCGCGACGAATCCGACTTTCATAGCAAGATTAAGTGTATCACCGTTTCGACGTGCGGCGTATGCGGGAAGAGATCGACGGCGACGGCCGGCTCCGCGCGGTAGGCGGTCAAGAGATCCTTCAGGTCCAGGGCGAGCGTGCGATAGTTGCAGGAGACGTAGACGATGCGCGGCGGCTTCTTTTCGAGCAGCGTCTTCTTCACTTTGGGATGCAGGCCGCTCCTCGGCGGATCGACGATCACGATGTCGGGCTTCTCGATTTCCCAGGAAAGCTTCTCCGCGGCTTCGGCGCGATAGGCGGCGTTCTTGATACCGTTTTCCTTCGCGCTCTCTTCGGCTTCGGCAATCGCTTGCGGATCGAGTTCGACGCCGAGCGCGGACGCGACGTCCTTCGCCAGCGCGAGCGAGAAGAATCCGCCGCCGCAGTAGAGGTCGAGCAGGCGCTGATGCGGACCCGACAGCACGAGCGCGCGGACGCGTTCGAGCAGACGGCCGGCCATGCGGCTGTTGGTCTGGAAAAACGCGTTCGGGTGGATGCGATAGGTGACGTCGCCGATTTTTTCGCGGAGCAAGGCCTGTCCTTTAAGAGGACGGAGTTCTTGCGCGAGCGAAAGGTCGGTGATGGTGGGATTGATGCCATGGACGATCGACGTGCACAGGGGAGAAAGCGCGGCGACGAGCTCTTCCTTCTTTTCGAGTTCGCCTTGCGCGGTCACGAGCGTCACGAGGCGCTCGTTCGTGAACTTGCCTTCGCGGATGACAACGTAGCGCAGGAAGCCCTCGTGCCGGCGGTTGTCCCAGGGCTTGTGCGAGGTCGTGCGCGCCCAAGCGCGGACGGCGTTCAAGACGTCGGTCGCTTCGGGGGAGAGCATCAGGCAGGTCGTGAGATCGAGATGGCTGTCCCAGCGGCCTGGTTCCTTGAGGCCGAGCTCGCCGTTCGGTCCGAAGACGAAATCCATCCGGTTGCGATGGCGGAAAATTTCTTCGGCCGGAACAATTTCAGAAACTTCGACGCCGACGGGCGCCAGCGCTTCCGCGATCATCCGGCGCTTCTCTTCGACTTGGCGGCCATAGCGGACATGCTGCCAGGCGCAGCCGCCGCAGACGCCGGCGTGCGGGCATTCCGTCTTCACGCGATCCGGCGACGCTTCGACGATCTTGATTTCCGCCATCTTGGCCAAGCCTTGCTTGCGTCCGACGAAAACGCCTTCGACCGTTTCGCCCGGAATGACAAAAGACGCGGCCGTCTTTTTGGCTTCGGTATTTCCGAGGCCGCGGCCGCGCTCGTCGAACTTTTCTACGCGCAAGGTCAGCTTTTCGCCGAATTTCATGTCGGCCCAAGGCTACCCGTTTTGGGCGCGCGCGTCAATACGGAGCCGGCACGGTGCGGCTGCAGGCGCAGACGGCGTTCAAGCAGCCTTTGTCGTATCCGGAAGGACACGCGACCGCGCCGCAGTCGGCGACGCTTTTGCAGGCGACCGGCACGTTCTCGGCGGTGTGCTGGCAGACGCAGCGGTTGTCGTTGCAGGCGGGTTCGTAATTTTCGGGGCAGTTCGCGGAGCAGTCGGAGACCGTCTTGCAGGACGTCGTCGCGCCGGCCGGCGCGCAGGCGCAGGCGCCGGAGACGCAGGCCATGAGTTCGTCGGGGGCGCAGCCGGCCGAGCCGCAGTCGGCGGCCGTCGCGCAGGAGATTTTTTCAGTCACCGCGCGGCGGCACTTGCACTTCTGGTCTTCGCCGCAGAACGGCTGCGCGCCGGCGGGGCACGAGGCGGCGGCGCATTCGGCATCGTTCGCGCAGGAGCCGCCGTATTCCGGCGCGGCCAGGCAGGTTCGGACCGGATCGCAGGCGCCGGAAGCGCAGGCGGTCGATGGCGTGCAGGCCGGAGCCGTGCCGGTCGGACAGACGAGCGCGGAAACGGCGGTGCCGGGGCAAGCGACGCGCGGCGCGTTCGCGATGATCGAGACCGGATCGCAGGCGCAGCGCTTCGACGCGCAGCGCGCGACGTAGGCGGCCGGACCGATGGGCGGGTAGGGCAGTTTCGCGCAGGCCGCTTTGCAATCGGTGTCGGCCGCGCACGCGTCGCCGGGGATCGCCGGCGGGACGCAGCGCGTGCTGACATCGCACGTCAAGCCGGCCGGGCAGACGCGGACGCAAGCCGTGCCGTCGGCGCAAAGATTTCCGGTATCGCAGGGCGAGCCGGCCCCGAGCACCAGCACGGTCTTCGGCGCGGGCTCGCAGCGTTTTTCAAAGTGGACGCAGCCGTTGCCGTCGCAGAAATTCAGGCAGGTCAAGCCTTCCGCGCAGCGCGTGGTCTGCGAGCAGCTTTGATCTTTCAGCGCGTCGCCCGCTTTTTGAAAGAAGCCGAGGATGGACAACAGGCCGCGCATCCAGCCGCCCACCGTCGCTTCGTAATAGCGCGCGCCGGTCAGGAAATCCCGCCCGAGTTCCGAAACGAGCGGCGGCCGCGGACCGGCTGCCAAAGCCGGCGCGGCGGCGGACAGCGCGAGGAGAATCGCGAGGGCGAAAGCGAAGCGGCGCATAGGACCTTCATCATAGCAGACTTGCGCACTTCTGGCCTGGCGGGGGCGTGCTATGCTGAATCCACGAGGAGTACTTTTCCACAGGAGGTATCGATGCGGAAAACGCTCTCGATGTACGCGGCGGCGCTCGTCTGCGTCGCTGCCTGCGCGGTTCCGAAACCGGCGTCGTTGCCGCGGCTCGAGGACAACCTCGAAGCCACGCAGCGTCTCGACAAGGGCGAATCCTTCGGCACGGCCGTCGTGCTGTCGACCGACGGCTATCTGCTGACCTGCCGACACGTGGTCCAGGGGGATCCGGAGGAGCTGTCCGTCGTTATTTCGGAGGACGGCAAACCTCCGGTCATCTATCCGGCCAAAGTGATCGCGATCAGCCAAGAGGACGATCTCGCGGTCGTGAAGATCGAGTATCACTTCGATCACGTTGCGGTGCTCGCGGATCCGTCCGAGGTGCATCCGCTCGATCGGATCTACACCGCGGGCTATCCGTTCATGCTGAACCGGCTGGTCGGAGAGGGGATCGTGCGGGGACTCGGCCGCGGCGGTTGGCCCAAGCACATGAACCTCGGCCACGTGGCGCTGACCGACGTGATGTCGTCTTCCGGCGGCTCCGGCTCCGGCATCTTCCTGGAACGCAACGGCAAGCTGGTCGGCATCTTCAATGCCAGCGTCGGCTTCAAGCAATCCGACGATACGCCGTACTTCATGCTCGGCAGCATGGTGCTGATCGACCAAATCCGCGCGTTTCTCGACAAGGCGCACGTCCCGTACCGAAGCCGGTAAGCGGCCCGTCCCCCGAAGCCTCGCGGCGCAGGGGGATTTTTCTTCGCATGCTATACTTTCATCATGAAAGTCTCGTCGTTCGCGCGGCACCTGTGCGCCGCGCTGCTCGTCATCGCGCTCTTCGGCGCGGCCTACGTCTATCGCAACGCCATCGTCTGGGCGGCGGGCTACGTCCATTGGCCGCACGACAGCAAGGTCATGAAAGGCATCTTGCGGCAAGACCTGCAGGCCAATGATTTTAAAATCCTGGCGACGGGGCTCGACGTTCCCTGGGCCATCGGTTTCCTGCCTGACGGAAGCCTGCTCGTGACCGAGCGCCCCGGCACGCTTCTTCATCTGCCTGCCGATGGCAAGCCGGTTTCGATTCCGGTTCCCGGAGTGAAAGCGGAGGTCGATAGTTTGAAGGCGCTCGACGAGAACGGACTCCTGGGCCTGGCGGTTCATCCCGACTTCGCGAAGAACGGCTGGATCTACCTGTACCTGACGTATGGCGACGCCGGCGATTTGAAGAATCGCGTCGATCGCTATCGCCTGGACGGCGACGCGCTGACGGATCGCACGACGATTCTTCAAGACATTCCTGGCGGCATCTGGGGCAACGGCGGTGCCTTGGCCTTCGGACCCGATGGCAGGCTCTATGTCGGAACCGGTGACGCCAACGACACGACCTTCCCGCAAGATCTCCGCTCGCTCGGAGGAAAAATCCTGCGGGTGAACGACGACGGCACGATTCCCTCCGACAATCCGTTCGGTTCGGCGGTCTGGTCCTACGGCCATCGCAATCCGGAAGGCCTGGTCTGGGACGGCCAAGGACGCCTGTGGGAAACGGAACGCGGCCGCGGCGCCAACATGAACCATGACGAGCTGAACTTGATCTCGCGCGGCAAGAACTATGGCTGGCCGAGCAACGAAGGCGACGCGCAGGGTTCGAACACGGTGGCGCCGGTCGTTGAATCCGGCAAGGACGAGATCTGGTCGGTGGCCGGCATCGCCGCGGCCAACGGGAAGGTTTTCTTCGGAGCGATGCGCGGCGAGGCGCTCTATCAGGCGAACGTCGACGCGATGCCGGTCGCGGTCAAGGCGCACTTCGACAGCGAGTACGGACGCATCCGGGCGGTCGCCTTCGGCCCCGACCATCAGCTGTACTTCACGACCTCGAACACCGACGGCCGCGGCCTGCCCAAGCCTGGGGATGACCAGCTGATTCGGGTCAATCCGCGCCTCTTCCAGTAGGGGCATCGTTATGCTATACTGGTTCTTGATACGCTTTTTCCGCTGAAAACAGCGAAAAAAGCAACTATGCTGACCATCGTCATCCCGACCTACAACGAAGAAGTGTACCTGCCGCGGCTCCTGGCTTCCATCCGGAGCCAGCGCTTTGACGGGTATGAAATCGTGGTGGCGGATGCCAAATCGACCGATCGCACGCGCGAGATGGCGGCCATGTTCGGCGCCCGCGTGGTCGACGGCGGCATGCCGGGCCGGGGACGCAACCTGGGCGCCGCGGCAGCCCTCGGCGATCTTCTTTTGTTCCTGGACGCCGACGTGGTCCTGCCCGACGCCGATTGGCTGCGCCGCAAAGTCGCGCAATTCGAACGCCGTGAGCTCGACGCCGCGACCTGCCTGATCAAGCCGATGAACGGCCGGCTGATCGACCACGTCTCGCACAACGTCTTCAACGCGCACATGATGGCGCTGCAATACACCGGCCTCGCGCACGCGCCGGGCTTCTGCATCTTCGCGCGCAAGGCGATTCACGATCGCATCGGCGGCTTCGACGAATCGATCACGCTGGCCGAGGACCACGACTACGTCGAACGCGCCGGCGACGTCGGCAAGTTCCGCGTCTTGCACGGCTCGCGCATCCGCGTTTCGGTGCGCCGCTTCGAACGCGACGGCCGCTTCACGATTTTCGCCAAATACCTGCTCGTCGAGCTGCACATGCTGACGCGCGGCCAGATCCGCCACGACCGCTTTAACTACACCTGGGGGCATCGCAAGCATGACAACGCCGACGCAAAGGATTCCGCTTGGTAAGGTCTCCGAGATCGCCGAGGGCCGCGCCAAGAGTTACCGCGCCATGGGGCGCGATTTGATTATCGTGAAAACCGGAGACGGCTTGCGCGGCTACGTGAACTTCTGCACCCACATGGGCGGCAAGCTGCGCTGCACCGGCGAGCGTTTCGAATGCGATTGGCACGGCGGCCAATTCGATTGCAAGACGGGCATGGCGATTCCCGACGTCGGCGGCGCGCCGGAAGGCTCCGAACTCGAAAAGATCGAGATCGTCGTCGAGGGCGATGACCTGATCTGGTTGTATACGCCGAAAAAAAGTCCTTGGGCCTTGGAATGATATGAAAAAAACCTTGATGGCCGTGATCGGCGTTTGGTTGCTGCTCGTGCCGGCGGCGCTTTTCGCGCAGTCGGACGGAACCGTGGATTCCGCGACGCAAGCTCCTGTTCAAGCGGCGCCGATCGTTCAAGCGCCCGTTCCGCAAGCCCCCGCCCCGAGACCGCGAGCCGTGGCTACGCCGCCGACTCCGGTTCCCGTTTCCGCGCCTCCGGAAAACGTCGTGCCCGATCCTCTGCCGGATCCCGCGCCGGCGCCGTTTTCACCGTGGCTTTCCGCCTTGGCCGGCGCGATCAGCGCGTTAGCGGTGGCGTTCGGTTTGCAGGCCTGGATGAAGAAAGCGAAAAACAAAGGCGCGAAGAAATGCCGATGCTGCCAAGGCACCGGCCGCGAGCAGGGCGTTTGCGCCACCTGCAAAGGCACCGGCACGGTCGAGGAAGAGCACGAAGCGACGGTCGAGTGCCCGCGCTGCGAGGGCGAAGGCGAAGAACCGTGCGCGCAGTGCAAAGGCGAGGAGTTTGACGACCGCTCCTGCCTGGCCTGCCGCGGCGAAGGCACGCGCGATTGCACAGCCTGTTTCGGTGAGGGTGAAGCCGACATCACGCTGAAACGCAACGTTGCCTGTCCGGATTGCAAGCGCTGAAAAAGAAAAAGACCCGCTCGGCGGACGCGCAGGGTCTTTTTTGTTATACTGCCTCCATGGCCGAAAAACAATTTTTGATGGGCAACGAGATCCTCGCGCTGGCGGCACGGGCGGCCGGGGCGACGGGTATGTACGGGTATCCGATCACGCCGGGATCGGAGATTTTGCTGTGGTGGGCCAGAGAGGCCGGAAGCGAGAAAGGCAAGAAGGAAGGCTTGGTGTTCGTGCAGGCCGAAGATGAAATCGGCGCTTCGTTCATGATGCTTGGCGCGGTCTTGTCCGGAAAAAAATCTTTCACGGCCACGGCGGGACCCGGCAACGTGCTGATGCAGGACGCCTTCTCGATGTGCGAAGCGATGCGCCTGCCGATCGTGGCCTTCATCAACCAGCGCGGCGGACCGTCCACCTCGACCGTCATCTACTCGCAATCGGAAGTCACGCTGACGGCCTTCGGCGGCAACGGCAACGGCTATCGCATCGTCTACGCGCCGTCGAATCTGCAGGAACTCTACGACTACGGCATCAAAGCCTTCAACACGGCCTGGAAATACCGCTTCCCGACGTTCCTCTTGGCCGACGGCTATCAGGCCAAGATGATGGGCGAGGTCGAAATTTACGATCCGCAAACGCGCGGCGTCGACATGGCGCCGACGGAACGCTATCTGTTGGAAGAAAAACGCGACCGCCCGATCAACCAGGTCGTGCCGACGCCCGAAGTCCACATCCGCAACCAGGACGGCGTCGAATATTCTTGCTATCGCAATTGCCTGAACCTCGAAGAAGAAACGCTGCAGGTCAACATCGAAATCCGCGACGCCTGGGACAAAGTCGCGCCCGAGATCGAAGAGCACGAAACGTACGGCGACCCGAATGCCGAAACGCTGATCATCGCGTTCGGCATCGTTGCTTCGGCGGCCAAGCAGGCGATCGATCAGCTCGGCGGCAAGGCGCGTCTGTTCCGTCCGATCACGCTGCGGCCGTTTCCGACCAAAGCGCTCCGCGCGGCCGTCAAAGGCGCGCGGAGGATTCTCGTGCCGGAATCGGCGATCGGACAGCTTTCGCGTCTGGCGAAAGAAGCGCTCTACGGCGCAACCGATGCGCCGATGATCGAGTACCACCGCCCGTCGATCGGCATCCAAGTCGAAGAGATCGTCGATCTCGTTTCGCACCTGCCTTCCGTATGAGCCATTCCGTCGCTCAACTCGCGTTTCCGAAGTGCGTGCGCCTTGAATCCAAGCCGCACCTCTTTTGCCCCGGCTGCGGGCATCCGGAAGTCCTGAAGGCCTTCGGTTTCGCCGTCGACGAACTCGGCATCCAGAAGCGCGTGGCCTTCGGCGTCGACATCGGCTGTTCGCTCCTCGCCTTCGATTTCTTCAACATCGACACGATCGAGACGCATCACGGCCGGACCGTGCCGGTCATGGTCGGCGTCAAGCGCGGCAACCCCAGCGCGATTGCCGTCGCGTACGTCGGCGACGGGGGAGCCTATGCGATCGGCATGGGCTCGCTCCTGAACGCCGCGATCCGCAACGAAAATATCTTCACGATCGTGGTGAACAACGCGGTCTACGCCATGACGGGCGGACAAGAAGCGCCGACGACGCTGCCGGGCACGAAGACCGCCACGACGCCCTACGGCGCCGACGACCATTACGTGAAAGGCCCGAACCTGATCCGGCATCTGAACGCGCGGGCTTGGGTCGCGCGCGGCATCACCACGCGCCAACTGGAACTCCGCGCGTACATGAAGGAGGCGCTGCAGCACGTGATCGACGGCAAGGGCTTCGCGTTTCTGGAAGTCCTGTCGCCTTGCACGCTCAACTGGGGCACGATCGAGGATCCGCACGCGACCTTCGACATCCTCGAGAACAAAATGGCGGCGGTCTACAAACTTGGGCGCTTCTGATATGGAACCCTACAAAATCGTCATCTGCGGCGAAGGCGGACAGGGCGTGCAGTCGATCGCCAAGATCATCGCGCTGGCGGCTTTCGAGCAGGGCAAGAAAGCGGTCTACGTGCCGTACTTTTCGACCGAAAAGCGCGGCGGCGTGACCGAAGCCTACGCGCAGATCGGCGACACGGTTCCCGCCTACCCGAAATTCGCGAAAGCCGACTTGTGGGTCGTGCTCTCGCAGCGCGCGATCGACCGCGTGTACGCGTACCTGAAAGACGGCACCAGCGTCATCGTGAACAGCTATCTGGTGAAAGACCTCTCGAAAATCGCGCGCTGGCAGCCGCGCGAGATCGACGCGGGCCGCATCGCCAAAGAGGAATTCAAGAAGCCGCGCGTTTTCAACATGATTATCATGGGCGCGATGGTCAAGCGGATTCCCGGGCTCGACCGCAACCAATTCGAAGCGGCGCTCGACCACGTCTTCGCCTCGAAGTACGCCAAAGACCCTTCTTTGAAGGAATTGAATCGTAAAGCGTTCGACAAAGGCTATGCCCTCGCCTGACATGGACCGCGACGCGCCGGCGGAACTGGAGCGGTTCCGCCCGAAGACCGAAGAGAACGCCAAGATCCGCGTCACGCGGTTCCTCGGGCTTTGCAAATCCTGCGGCGAGTGCGTGATGAAGTGCCCGGTCAACGCGATCTCCTGGCATACCAAAGACCTCGGCATGCTCGGCGAGCCGGGCATCTATATCGATCTCGACAAATGCATCGGCTGCGAGACCTGCGAGCGGGTCTGCCCGGACAGCGCCATCAAGATCACCAACAAGCGCTTGGCCAACCCGATGTGGCAAAAGGGATTGCTCGGCTGGATCGTGAAGACGGACGCCAAGGTGATCGAATGGGCGGTGACCACGTTTCATTCCTCGAAGGCGCGGCTTAAGAAATTCGGCAAGACGGAAGAAAAAACCTGGATCGCGCGGCTCCTGCGCGGCCTCCTGCGCTACGATGAAACTCCGATCGTGAAGCACTATGACGAACCCCGCTGAACAATCCGCCGTCGGCCGCGCCGTGCGCGTCGAATTTTCCGCCCGCCACGTCCATCTTTCCCAGGAACATCAGGACCTCCTGTTCGGCGCCGGCTATCAGATGAACGTCCTGAAAGAGCTCTCGCAGACGGGGCAGTACGCGTACGAGGAAAAAGTCGTCGTGAAGGGAGCGAAAGGCAAAGCCGAAGCGCGCGTGCTCGGCCCGTGCCGCAAGCAGACGCAAGTCGAGCTGGCGTTTTCCGACGGCTTCAAGCTCGGGATCGAAACGCCGCTGCGCGTCTCGGGCGATCTGGCCGGCACCGGGAAATGCGAATTGATCGGGCCGAAAGGCTCCGTCGAATTGTCGGAGGGCGTCATCAACGATGCGCGGCACCTGCACGTCTCCGACAAGGAAGCGGAAAGCTTGGGGCTGAAGCACGGCGACACGATCTCCGTGCGCGTGCCGGGAGAAACGCCGATCACGGTCCACGACGTCGCGGTCCGCGTCCATCCGAGCTTCCGGATGAACGTGCACCTCGACACGGATGAATCCAACGCGGCCTCGTTGAGCGCCCAGGGGATGACGGGATCGATCGTGGAGGTGTATCCTAGGAACCCATGATTCTCGTCATCAACTGCGGGTCTTCCTCGCTGAAATACAAGCTGCTTGATCGCAAGCTGAAGGCGCTCGCGTCGGGACTGGTCGAGCGCGTGAATGGCGATTATGCCGGCGCGCTGGCCAAGGCTTTCGCCGATCTCAAAACGCGAGGCCTCGATACGAAGGAGATCGCGGCCATCGGTCATCGCGTCGTCCACGGCGGCGTCAAATTTTCGCGCCCGGTGAAAATCGACGGCAATGTCATCGCGGGCTTGAAAGCGCTGTATGCGCTCGCGCCGCTGCATAATCCGCCGAACGTCCTCGGCATCAAAGCGGCCATGAAACTTCTGTCCGGCGTGCCGAACGTGGCCGTCTTCGACACGGCCTTTTATCGCGAGATGCCGGACTACGCCTACATGTACGCGCTGCCGTACGAGCTGTACGAGAAACACGGCGTCCGCAAATACGGTTTCCACGGCATCTCGCACGCCTTCGTGGCCGGCGAAGCCGCCAAGAAACTGAAAAAGCCGCTTGCCAAATTAAAATTGGTGACCTGCCATCTCGGATCGGGCGCATCCGTCACGGCCGTCAAAAACGGCAAGGCGATCGACACGAGCATGGGCTTCACGCCGCTCGAAGGCTTGACGATGTCGACGCGCTGCGGCGATATCGATCCCGAGATCCCGCTCTGGCTGATCCGCGAATTGAAAATGACGCCGGACCAGGTCGATGAGCTGATGAACAAGAAGTCCGGCCTGCTCGGCATCGCCGGCACGGCCGACATGCGCGACGTGCTCGCGAACGCCTCCAAGGGAAATCACCGCGCCAAGCTCGCGCTCGCCATGTTCGTCTACGACGTCGTTCGCTATGTCGGCCAGTACATGACGATCATGGGCGGCTGCGACGCGGTTGTCTTCACGGCGGGCGTCGGTGAGCGCTCGGAAAAGATCCGCAGCCTGATCATGCGCTGGCTGAAGCCGTTCTCCTTGAAGGCCGTGATGATCCCGACCGACGAAGAGGGGATGATCGCGCGCGAAACGGCCGCGCTGCTCGCGCTGAAATGAAATTCCTGAATCGCGAATCGAAAACGATCGCCGGGGGCGCGCTGTTGATCGCGCTGAGCTCGATCGCATCACGCATCCTGGGGCTTTTCCGCGACCGGTTGCTGGTCGGGCGCTTCGGCATCGGGCACGAGCTCGATGCGTACTACGCGTCGTTCCAAGTTCCGAACTTCCTTTTCGCGCTGCTCATCCTCGGCACCTTGTCGGTCGCCTTCATTCCCGTCTTCACCGACTACCTCGCCAAGAACGAGCACGAGGAAGCCTGGCGGATGACCAATAGCATCCTGACGATCGTCGCGGTCGTGATGGGCGTGCTGTGCCTGACGATGTCCTTCGCTTCCGGCTGGCTCGTGCCGCTGATCGCGCCCGGCTTCCAAGGCGACAAGCTGGCGCTGACGATCTCGCTGACGCGCGTGATGATGCTGACGCCCTTCTTCTTCGCCATGTCCGCGGTCATGACCAGCGTGCTGAACGCTTCCAAGCGCTTTCTGGCCGCCTCGCTCGCGCCGCTCCTCTATAACGCCTCGATCATTTTCGGCGTCGTCATCCTCTCGAAGCCGTTCGGCATCTTGGGCGTAGCCTACGGCGCGGTCCTGGGCGCGATCCTGCATTTCCTGGTGCAGCTTCCCGCCGTGATCTCGCTCGGTTGGCGTTCGCGCTTCGTGTTCGACGTGCGCCATGCCGGCGTGCGCGAAGTCGGCCGCCTGTTCCTGCCGCGCGTCTTCGGTATCGACATTTCGCAGATCAGCCAGTTCGTCGGCACCTCCATCGGCACGACCTTCGGCGTCGGCGCGCCGGCCGTCTTCAACCTGGCGATGAACATCGCGCTCGTGCCGGTCGGCGTCGTGGCGATCCCGTTCGCCATGGCCGCGTTTCCGGCACTTTCGGACGCGGCGGCGCGGAACGACCGCGAAGCCTTCCGCGAGACGTTCTCGTCGACGCTCCGCCAGATCCTGTTTTTCCTGGTGCCGCTCACCACCATGGCTTTCGTGCTGCGCATCCAGATCATCCGCGTGCTGATCGGCGCCCGGACGCTGAGCTGGAATGACGCGCGCCTTTCGGCCGCGACCTTCGCCTTGGCCGCGCTGACGCTGGCGCTGCAAGGCCTCGCGCCGCTCCTGGCCCGCGCCTTTTACGCTTTGAAAAATACGCTCATCCCGGTGCTCGTCTCGACCGCCGCCATGACCGTCGATCTGCTCGCGACCTTCGCGATCAAAGCCTGGCTCTCGACAGGTCCGGGTTCCGGCTCGGCCCACCTATGGCTCGGCCTCTTCGGCATTGACGACGTTCGCGTGCTCGCGCTGACGGCGGCGTTTTCGATCGCTTCGATCGTCCAGGCCTTTCTCCTGTTTTATCTCCTGCGGCGCAAGTTCGGACGCCTCGGCGGCGGCGCCATCCTTCGTGCGGTCGCCAAATTCGCGGTCGGCGCGATCGCAGCCGGATTCGTCGCCTGGCTCGTGGCGCGTCCAGGTTTTCAAACGCTCGATACCCGCGGCGTCTTCTCCGTTTTGATGGAAGCTGCGTTCGCCACGCTGGCGGGCCTCACGGCCTATCTGGTCATTTTGAAATTTCTTGGATCGGAAGAACTGTCGACGATGGTCTACGGCGCGCGTCGGAGGTTTGACAAGAAGGGAACCGCTTGATATTCCAGACAGCAGCACATGCCCGCTGAGATCCGCAATTTCTGCATCATCGCGCATATCGACCACGGGAAATCGACCCTGGCCGACCGTTTTTTGGAATTCACCGGCACCGTCTCAAAACGCGAGATGAAGTCGCAGCTCCTCGACACGATGGACCTCGAGCGCGAGCGCGGCATCACGATCAAGCTCCAGCCCGTGCGCATGAACTACGTGAAGGACGGCAAGGAGTACATTTTGAACTTGATCGACACGCCCGGCCACGTCGATTTCACCTACGAAGTTTCCCGCAGTCTCGCCGCCGTCGAAGGCGCGATTCTCCTCGTCGACGCGACGCAGGGCGTGCAGGCGCAAACCATCGGCAACCTCTATCTCGCGATCGAACAGGGTCTCGAGATCATCCCGGTCGTCAACAAGATCGACATGCCGGCGGCGGACATCGAAAAGACGTCGCAGGAACTGATCCAGCTGCTTGGCTGCAAGAAAGAAGAAATCATTTTGGCGTCCGGAAAAACGGGGCAGGGGATTCAGGAGATCATCGACGCCGTCATCAGCCGCATCTCCCCCCCGAAGCTCGAAAACGACAAGCCGCTGCGCGCGCTCATCTTCGATTCGGTGTTCGACGAATACAAGGGCGTCGTCGCCTTCGTGCGCATCGTCGAAGGCTCGGTGAAGCGCGGCGTCCAGGCGCAGCTCATGGCCACCTATGCACAGAACGAAGTGCTCGAAGTCGGCTGGTTCCGACCGAAGTTCGTGGCAGCGGATTCGTTGTCGGCCGGCGAGATCGGCTACATCGTCACCGGACATAAAGATATTTCGGCCGTGCGCGTCGGCGACACGATCACCGTTTCCGATTGGAAGGCGCGCGGGGTTCAGCAGCTGCCCGGGTATAAGGAGGTCATCCCGATGGTCTTCGCCGGCATCTTTCCGAAGGAAGGCGATGAATTCCAGCGTTTGCGTGAAGGCTTGCTCAAATTGAAATTGTCTGACGCTTCGCTGGCCTTCGAACCGGAACAATCCTCCGCGCTCGGATTCGGTTTCCGTTGCGGCCTTCTTGGCTTGCTGCATCTCGAGATTCTTCAGGAGCGCCTGTCGCGCGAGTACAACATCGATTTGATCGTGACGGTGCCGAGCGTCGCGTATGAAGTCGACATGAAGAGCGGGGAACGCATCACGATCAAGTCGCCATCGGATCTGCCCGATATGAGCGGCGTCGCGGGTCTGCGCGAACCGTGGGTCAAAGTCGATATCGTCACGCCGAAGCAATATATCGGCGGCGTGATGGGCATGGTCGTCGACAAGCGCGGCATTTATCAGACGATGGAATACC
>CAYOJH010000009.1:0-23338 GCA_964404275.1 uncultured Gammaproteobacteria bacterium
ACATTCGGAACGGATAAACGCTGAAAGCATATAAGCGTGAAGCCGTCCCCAAGATAAGTATTCATAGATCCCTGCGAGACGAGCAGGTTGATAGGTCGCAAGTGTACAATCCGCAAGGATTTGAGCTGAGCGATACTAATAGATCATCTCTACAACTACTGAAGCACGAGTGCTTCAACCTCGAGGGCAACCTCTTGGCTGAAGGACTAGTACTTTCAACCCAAAAATCCGTCCGAGCGCGCAAGCGTTCGGAATCGGAAACGTCATCAATCTGTATTCCGTATGTCTCCCGACGCACGTCGGGACCAGTACCACCATAGGTGATTACGTTTCCGGTGCTTCTACCGTACAGGTCACACCCGATCCCATCCCGAACTCGGAAGTTAAGCTGTATTGGGCTGATGATAGTTGGACCCAACTCGGTCCTGCGAAAGTAAGTCGGTGCCGGTTTATGCAACGACCCCTCCACAAGAGGGGTTTTTGCTTTGCTGCAGCGCGATTGACATCCTGGCCTTTTCGTGATACAAAGCGGCCGTTCTTTCGGGAGGATACTATGTTCACGCCTGACTTGCAGATGAAGAGAGTCGTGATGATCACCCGCGCGGTTCCGGCCGATCCGGATGATGACGACGAGGGCGTGCACGAAACGTATCTCGTCGACGCCGTTTCGCCGGAAGACGTGCGGAAGGCCGTCGAAGGCAACGGCTGGGGCCCGTTCCTCGAGGATCTGCCGACGGAAGCCTTCATCGGGACGACCGTCGCGGTCTGCGATGGCCTCGATCTTGTTTCGACGGGCGTCGTCCATTCGCTCGAAGCCATTTCGGCCATCCGATTCAGCACGCCGTCGATCTACTGACGCCTTGCGAAAGGGCGTTTTTTCTTTGAAATCAAAAACACTCGGTCGAGTACTTTTGATTTCTGGCACTTGATCGAAAGCGAAAAATTTGCTATACTGATTTCAGAAACGAGAGCCCGATCCTTCCCACCCTGATTCGCCTTTGGACGGACCCGGCTTTCGATTGCGCGGGTCCGTTTTGTTTCAAAAAGAAACATAAAAAGAAAGTATGCCGACGTGCCAGTGCCAGGGCGGAACGTGCGTGTGCAATGCGATCCAAGTGCCTCCCAAGCTTCCGTTCTGGAAGAAGCATGACCGCCGCGTTCACGGCTTCGTGGCTTGGATGGCCGTGCTGAACATGGCCTTGGTGGCTTCCTTGCCGATCGCGATGCGGGCGGCGGAACCCGGACCGACCGGCAGCGCCACCTCGCCGCCAGTCACGTCCGGCGTCGACAGCTGCGTCCAGCGCTGCGAACAGGAACGCCATCGCTGCGCGACGTCCCCGACATCCGCCAGCGGCACCGCCGAAAATCCCGAGACGGCCTGCAACGCGCATGCCAAAGATTGCTACGCGCTCTGCGCGATCGCGCCGAAACTCGGCTTGCCGGCTTTGGATACAAGCCACCTTCACACCGATTCCGCCTCATCTTCCCAGGCGCTGAAAGCCAAACGGGAGGCGCTGATGAAGCTTGAGATCGCCAAGAAACGCATCTCGGGATTCGCGCGCAATCTCGCTTCCATCAAGCAGAAGATCGCGCAGCTTGAAAAGAGCGGCATGCAGGCGCCGGCCGGATTGGAGGACGCCGTCGCGCAGGGCGACGCGCTCGTCGCGAGCCTGAAGTCCGTGACGTCTCCGGACGATCTCGCCAAGCTCGGCGACGTGCAAAGCGCGATGGAAAACATCGCCAGCGCCTTGAAGCAAGGTTTGGCCGGCTTGGAAAAACAGAAATACGACGCGAGGAAATTCGCGGGGCTCGACAAGCAGCTCAGCCAGCTTGATCGCGTCTACGCTTCCGCCCAAAAATACACGGCGTCGTCCTCCAACACCGAACTCATCCAAAAAGTTTCCGATCTCGGGACCGCGATCTCGAATCTGAAAACCGCCGTCTTGCAGGCGCATGACGCGATCGTGGCCGGCGACATCGATGGCGGATCGAAGATCCTGGAAAGCCAGATTCCCGCCTTGGTGGACGCCGTCAAACAGGCGATGCTCGCCCTGCGGACCAGGAAATAAAGATGAACTTGGCGATCCGGCCGCGGACTGCTAGTGTCAAAGCAGTAGCCCCTTGAAGGAGGCGCCCATGCTCGATCCTTGGATCATCGAAGAAATCCAAAAAAAGGAAGAGGAAGAGCGGCGCCGACGCGAAGAGCAGCGGCTGCCCGTTCCGCTTCCCGAACCCCTGCCGCCTCCGACCGAAAAAAAGGAGGAGGGCGACAAAGACCGAGGCGTCACGATCATCGACATTTGATGAAGCGACGCCTCTTTTTTATCCACTATCGCCTCCGGGAGGCCCTTGCTACGGTGCCTGACGGAGGTGCCGCATGCCTCTCGATCCCGTCCATTTCTTCAATCTGAAAGCCTTCGCGCATCGTTCCGTCTTCGGCGTCGGAGAACCGGTCTGGAAAGCCTTGTCCAATCTGCCGTACTATCTGGGCGCCCTGTTGGCCCGGGAAGCCGCGCATCGCGGCAACGGCCTCCAGCCGCAGCGCTTTCCGCACCTCACGATCGACAAGCCCTTCGAGACGATCATCGGCGACAACGTCCGATTCGGACCGCACGTGCATCTCGAAGGCCCGGTCTTCATCGATGACAACGCGAGGATCGAGTCATGCGCGCATATCGTCGGCCCGGCGCTGATCGGTCCGTGGGCGCGGATCGGACACGGCGCGCAGGTCGTCGGCTCGATTCTGTTCCCTTGGTCCAAGATCGGCGCGCAATGCACCGTGCACGACAGCCTGATCGGCACCGGCACGGAACTCGGCGCGCATCTCAATGCGCCAAGCCGTTTTCCGGAAGGCCGCGTGCGCGTGCGCTTGGCCGACCAGCGCGCGATCGACAGCGGACTCGAACGCCTGGGCCTGATCGCCGGCGACGGCTGCTTCTTCGGCAGCGGCTTGCGCTTCCATCCCGGCGATTGGTATCTGCCCCGAGCCCGGCTTTTCTAAGCCGGTCTTTTCATCTAAGGTGGATTCATATGTGCGGCATCGTCGGCTACATCGGCAAACGGCCAGCGCTTCCGATCCTGATCCGCGGCCTGCGCTCCCTCGAATACCGAGGGTATGATTCGGCCGGCATCGCGACGCCCGACCGCGCCAGAGTGCGCATCGTGAAGGCCGCCGGCCGGATCGACCGCCTGGTCGAACGGGCCGAGGTGTTGGCTGATCAAGCGGCCACGATCGGCATCGCGCACACGCGCTGGGCGACCCACGGCGCGCCGACCGAAGAGAACGCGCATCCGCACGCCGACTGCGCCGGCAAGATCGCCATCGTCCATAACGGCATCATCGAAAATTACGCCGAGCTCAAGCTCTGGCTTGAAAAAAGCGGACATCGTTTCGCTTCCGAAACCGACACCGAGGTCTTGGCGCATTTGATCGAGGAATATCACGAGGGCGAGCTGGTGCCGGCGATCCGTTCGGCGCTTCGTCACCTGCGCGGCACCTACGGCATCGCCGTGCTGCATGCCGATCATCCGGGCGAAATCGTGGCGGCGCGTTTCGGCAGCCCGATCGTGATCGGCGTCGGAGCGGGGGAGATGCTGGTGGCCTCGGATCCTTCGGCGTTGGTCGGCACGACGCGCGACGTCATCTATCTCGACGACGGCGAGATCGCCCGGCTCGACGCGTCCGGCGTCGCCGTGACGACGCTCCAGGCCGCGCCAGTCGACAAGACCCCGAGCACGATCCAGTGGACCGAAAAAGAAATCGAGAAAGGCGGCTTTGCGCACTACATGCTGAAAGAAATTCATGAGCAGCCCGAAACGGTGCGCTCGGCCCTGCGCGGCCGCCTGGCGTCCGATGGCGCCGTGACCCTCGGCGTCTTCAATGATCTGCGCGCCGCCTTGAAAGACATGCGGCGCATCCAGGTCGTGGCCTGCGGTTCCGCCTATTACGCGAGCCTGGTCGGCGCGCAGATGATCGAACGCCTGGCGCGGATCCCGGTTTCCGTCGATCTCGCTTCCGAATACCGCTACCGCGAACCGGTCATGCCGAGCCGCACCGCGCTCCTGGCCGTCAGCCAATCCGGCGAAACGGCCGACACGCTGGCCGCGCTGCGCCTGGCGAAAGGCAGCGGCCTCCTGACCATGGGCATCGTGAACGCGGTCGGTTCGACGATCGCGCGCGAAGTCGACGCCGGCATCTACAACCATGCCGGACCGGAGATCGGCGTCGCCTCGACCAAGGCCTTCGTTTCGCAGCTGACGGTCTTCCTTTTATTCGCGCTGGCGCTCGGCCGGGAACGTGGGTTGCCGCCGGACGAGGCGAAAAAAATCGCCGAGGCGCTCGAGGCGCTGCCGCTTCAGATTGAACGCGTGCTGGCGATGCGACCGCAGCTCGCCGAGTGGGCGCGCGCGATCAGCCCGAAGCCGCATGCCATGTATCTCGGTCGCACCCTCCACCATCCGATCGCGCTCGAAGGCGCGCTGAAACTGAAAGAAGTTTCGTATATCCACGCCGAGGGCTATGCCTCCGGCGAGATGAAGCACGGCCCGATCGCCATGATCGAGCCGGGCTTTCCGATCGTGGCGCTGGCGCCGAAGGATAGCGTCTTCGAAAAAGTGAAATCGAACTTGGAAGAAGTGCGGGCGCGCGGCGGACGGACCTACGTCGTGACGGTTTCCGGCGGCGCCCAGGCGCTCGGCCGCGCGGCCGACGCCGTGCTGGAAATTCCTGCCACGCACCCCTTGGTCCAGCCGATCCTGTCGGTCATTCCGCTCCAGCTCCTGGCCTATGAAACCGCGGTGGCCAAGGATTTCGACGTCGACAAGCCCCGCAACCTGGCGAAGTCCGTCACGGTGGAATAACCGTAGACAAAAAAACGACGGAGGAGTATCCTCGGAAGTTCCGATTTTTTCTTCCTGAAACTATGATCCGCGTCGTCATTCTCGCGGCCGGCAAGGGCAAGCGCATGGGCCCCTCCGAGCTGCCCAAAGTGCTGCATGAAGTGTTGGAAAAACCGATGCTCGGCTACGTGCTCGACGCGGTCGTCGATTCCGGCGTCGACGCCAAGCCGGTCGTGATCGTCGGCCACCTGGCCGAGAAGGTGCAGGAGGTCTGCGCCGGGCGATGCGAATTCGCGCTGCAGCCGGAATTGAAAGGCACCGGCGACGCGGTGATGCGCGCGCGTCCGCTTTTGGAAAACCAGGCGGACAACGTGATCGTTTTGAACGGCGATCAGCCCTTTACCGACGCCGCTTCGGTCCGCAAGCTGGCCGACATGCACCTGGCTTCCGGCGCGACGCTGACGCTTGGCACGGTTTCCGTGCCCGACTTCGAGGCGTGGCGGAAACCGTTCGCCGATTTCGGTCGCGTGGTTCGCGGCACGGAAGGCGAAGTGCTGCGGATCGTCGAGGCCAAGGACGCGAAGCCAGACGAGCTCGGCCTCCTTGAAGTCAGCCCGAGTTTCTTCTGTTTTAAGGCGAAATGGCTGTGGAAAAGCCTGGAAACGCTGACGACAGCCAATGCCCAGGGCGAGTACTATCTGACGGATCTCCTGTCCAAGGCGATCGAGGAACGGCAGAAGGTCGTGACGGTGCCGGTCCGTCCTGAAGCGGCGCTGGGCATCAACACGCTCGAGCAGCTCGCGATCGCCGAAGAGATGATGCGCGCGAAAAAATAAAAAGAAAACTTCCGCAAGCATGGAGCGGAAGTTTTTCTTGAAGAAGATCTTAGATCTTCTTTTTCTTCGAGGCCTTCTTCTTACCACCCTTCTTCATGGCCTTCTTTTTCTTTGCCATTGAAATCACCTCCTCTTAACGTTGAACGATCGCTTAATGCGATCATCGCACCTTCAAAGTATACCACAATTTTCTTTCATCAGGTCGCGTCAACGCGCCAACTGTGGATAACGACGCGCGTTATGCGCGACGATAATCGTCGGCCAGGCGCTCGATGTCGTCTTCTCGGCATTCTCCTTTCTGCAATTCGAGGATGAGGAGCGGCGCGTTTCCGTCATTCGCGACGCGATGCGTCTGCTCGAGACCGACACGCAACATTTCGCCGCTCGCGATCGCGCGCGTTTCACCGTCGAGCTCGAAGAGGCCTCGGCCTTCGACGACGATCCAGAATTCTTCACGCTTGAAATGGCGCTGCAGGCTGAGACGGTGCCCCGGCGCGACTTCGATCAGCTTCACGAGAAAGCCGGCGCCCTCAAACAGGTTCTGGTAGGCGCCCCAAGGACGGGTTTCGGTTGGGCGGGGAAGGGTCATATCTTGATTGTAAGAAAGACCTGGAGGCGGCGTCTATGGGCATGGTAGACTAAAAGCGTAAAGCGCTCGTTTTTTACTCTTTTTAAGCAGGGATTGTATGGCACGCGATTGGAAACCCTGGCTGGCCGCCGCCGCGGCGCTGCTCCTGGTCGGAGCGGGCTGCGCGGGCGCCGGGCAGGAATCCGCCTCGACGAATGCGAACTCGCAGACGTCCGCGGAAGTCGGCACGAACGCCCACGTATCGAGTTCGATCGACGCCGACGTCGACGGCGCGGTGGATCAGGCCACGGCGGAAGCGGACGCCGCTTCCCAGCAGGAGCTCGAAGCGAACTCCCAAACGGACGTGGTCACGAACGACGCTACGGAATTGAACGCGTATGGCCAAGCCTATGACCAGAACAACCTCTAAGCGTCTGGCGGCCCTGGCCGCCTTCGGCACGCTCGCCCTGCTCGCATCCGTCCTGCCGGCCTTCGCCGCCATCGACGTGAATACGAGCGCGCAGATCCAGGTCAACGTCGACGGCAGCAACATGTGCACGCTCGTCGCGCGGTACTCCGACGCGATCCAAGCGCGCCTGGCCGCGCTCCGCGCCAAGCTCGACGCGCGCGCCGCCGAACGCAAGGCCGATCTCGCCACGCTTCGCGCCGAACATCAAGCGAAGATGGCCGCGCGCGAAGCGCAGTGGAAGATTCGCTGGGATGCGATGCTCCTCAAGCTTCAGGTCGAAGCGAAGTCGAACATCGACAAGGCGGCCATTGCCCAGTTCAAGATCGAGATGCAAGCCGCCTTCAGCGCGCGCAAAGCCGCGGTGCAAGCCGCCGACGCGACCTTCAAGGCCGGCATCGATCAAGCCGTCTTGAACCGCAAAGCCGCGGTGCAAACCGCCGCTGACGGCCTCAAGTCCGCGATCGCTGCCGCCTTCGCCAAGGCCAAGACCGCTTGCGCTTCCGGCACCGCCGGCGCGACCGTCCGAGCGGACTTGAAAGCCGATCTCCAGGCCGCCCAGGCTACCTTCCGCGCCAACGTCCAGGCCGCCGACACGGTCGGCAATCAGGCCAAGGCGCTGGCGGACGCCCGCAACCAGGCGGTCCAGCAGGCCAACGCCGACTTCAAGATCGCCGCGCAGAAAGCGCGCGATGAGCTGAAAGCGAAGCTCGACGCCGATGCCTCGGCCGCCGCTTCGGCCAGCGACACCGCCGAGTAACGCGCGAAAGAAAACCCCGCACCGGACAGACGGTGCGGGGTTTTGATTTACGCTCGGAATTCCTGTACACATAGTACAGAACCTATGTGCGGCATCAACGGCTTTATCGGCAAAGACGAAGGCCTCTTGGTCAAGATGAACCGCCTTTTGGCGCATCGCGGCCCCGACTACGCCGGCGCTTGGTGCGATGGCCGCGTGAGCGTCGGGCATGTCCTCTTGTCGATCCGCGACGTCTCCGATGTTTCGAAACAGCCGGTCCGCAAGGACGGCTCGCCCTGGATCCTCGCGTTCAATGGGCAACTCTACAACACCCGCGAACTCAAGGCCTTTCTCGGGCCGGAATACGACGGAATCGATCTTGACACCACGCTGCTCTACGCCCTGATCGAACGCGAAGGCTGGAACTTTTTCGCGCGCATCCACGGCATGTACGCGATCGCCCTCTATAACGCCGAGGAGGGGATCGTGCGCCTCTATCGCGATCCGAGCGGCCAGAAGCTCCTCTATTATTATTACAAGGAGGGACGCTTCATCTGGAGCTCCGAGATCAAGGGAATCCTGGCGCATCCGGACATCGATCGGACGCCCGACGAGGAAGCGGTCGCGATCGCGGCTTCGCTCGGCTACATCCCGGGAGGGAAAACGCTCTTCGCGCGCATCCGCAAGCTCAATCTGGGCGAATGCGTTTCGTTCGACCTGCGCCGCGCGTCGCTTTCGAACGCATATGTTTCCGAATCAAAAAAAGACTATTTCCCGGAAGACGCGGACGAGGCCTTCAAGCTCCTGATCGAAGAACATCTCCAAAGCAAGCAGCCGGTCGCGATCAACCTCTCCGGCGGCCTGGACTCCTCGCTTCTGGTACATGAGATGTCGCGCTTGGGCCACGACATCCATACCTATACGACGCGCTTCGCCGATTGCGACGCCCGTTACAACACGGACGCTGATCTGGCCGCTCGCCTGGCCAAGGACTATGGCACGAAGCACGAAGAGGTCCTCGTGACGAAGGCATCGTTCTTCCAGAATTTTCTCGAAGCCTACCGGTTGATCGAAGAGCCGAACTACAACATCAGCCTGCCGGCTTACCTGCAGATCGCGAAACGCGAAGGCGCGCGCGGCGATCGGAACCGCGTCATCCTTTCAGGCGACGGCGGCGACGAGCTTTTCGCCGGGTATCCGCACTACAAGGAAAGCCGCCGCATCGACCGGATGCAGCTCTTGTTCACGCCCTGGCTTTTCAATGCCATGAAAAACCGGCATTCCCGCGTGAAATACCGCTACGAGCGCCTGGAAGACCGCTGGCTGGCCCTGCGCGCGTTCACCAAGCGCTTCCTGCGGCGCGAATCCTTCGACCTCGCCGGATACGTGCGCGAGACCGTGGCACCCTACGTCGAGCGTTACGGCCTGAAGGGCGATTCCGCCTACCGTCTGATGCTGCATGACCGGGTCCTCTGGATGGGCGGCGAAAATTTCATCCGTTCCGACAAACTTTTCATGAGCCAGTCGCTCGAATTGCGCTCGCCGCTGTCCTATCATCCGTTCCGCCTGCATTGGGACGCGCGACTCAAGCCGCGCGAGTATGTCGGCGGCGATGTCATCAACAAGCCGTTCCTGCGCAAACACTATCTCGGCAAGCTGCCCGATTACATCGTGAAGCGCGAAGACAAGACGGGTTGGCGTTCGCCGATCGCCGAGTGGTACGACGCGCGTTACAAGGAATTCTTCTTGGACACGATCGGCTCCGTCGCAAAGAACGACGGCGTGATCGATTGGAAAGCGGCTAAAGATCTGATCGCCAAGCGCCAAGCTTGGCCGGGAAAAACGGCGCACCTCTACGTCTCGCTCGCGCTGCTCGCCAAAGACTACGGACTCCCCATTTGATATGCGCAAAGCCTTCATCCAAGCCAACGACAAGCAATTGCTCGGCGCCAAGCTCGCCAAATACGCGATCGAGCGGAACCTGAAAGACAAGGGCTCGATCGCGGTCGAGATCATCAACGTCGATCGCGAACCGCTGTTCAAGGCCTTTGCCGGCAAGACGTATCTGCGAAGGGGGCGTGTGATCACCTACGATCCGAAGGATCTCCAATCCTTCACGCTTTCGCGTTTCCTGCCGCCAGATCGGATGGGCTATGAAGGAATGGCGATCGTGATCGATCCCGATATTTTCACCCGCGTGGACTTGCACGCGCTGTTCGATCTCGGCACGGACGGGAAAGCCATCGCCGCCTGCCGGAAAAAGGATGCTTGGGATTCCAGCGTGATGCTGCTTGATTGCGCGCGTTTGAAGCATTGGAACGTCGCGGCCTGGCTCGAAAAACTGGCGCGGCATGAACTCGACTACGATGAGATCATGACGTTGAAATTGGACCGCGATGACGTGAAAGAGATTCCGCGCGTCTGGAACAGCCTCGACGTTCTGAACGAGGATACTAAGCTGCTGCATACGACGGATCGCCTCACGCAACCGTGGAAAACGGGACTGCCAATCGACTTCATGCGCAATTCGCTGCCGAAGATCCTCGGCCTCATCCCGCGCGAGCCGATTCATCGGTTGCTCGGCAAGTATCCGATGACGTATCAAAAGCATCCGGATTCCAAGATCGACGATTTCTTCTTCGCCCTGGTCCGCGACGCTTTCCGCGAAGGCGCGATCACGCGCTCGGAGATCGAAGAAGAAATCCGCCTCGGGCATCTTCGCCCGGACTTCATCAAGAAGATTCCCGTCTGACAAAAAAGATCCCGCGCTCGGGATCTTTTTTGGTGGACCGCGTCGGACTCGAACCGACCACCCCCGCCTTGCAAAGGCGGTGCTCTACCAGATGAGCTAGCGGCCCTCGGGCACAGCCAACCTACGCGTTTTAAGCGGAAATGTCAACGAAAAAGGCCTGAAAACCTTGACAAAACCGCCTTTTCGTGCTATGCTGCACGGTCCGAAAAGCCTGAAACGGCTGCGTTCTTCAACCCCGGATCCCGCATCCGCCAACCCGCCCGAGAGGGCAGAAAACGAGGGCGCCATGCCCCAGCTCACCAAGCAGATGTATCGTAGCGTCAACGAGATCGGCCCGTTCGGTCTCATCGGCAGCCAGATGCGCAGCGGCGCCTACATCCACAATCCGGGCTGGTACAACGGCAACGGCGAGTTCCTCGGCTGGGGCGATCTCAAGGTCGACGATCTGCAGAAGATCGCGGCGGAGATCGCGGAGGACGAAGCCTTCGTCGTCATCGACGAGACCGACTGGCGCACCCAGCGTCATCCGGAGCTCAAGTCCGAGAAGGGCTACGAGCACGTGCCCGTCGACTTCCTCGCCCGGCACGCGCTGTGCGTCATCCGCCGCGGCCGGATCGCCTGGCGTGACCAGTCCTTCTACACGAGGGTCGTCGAGAAGCTCGATGCGGCCATCCTCGTCGGCGTCGATGCCAAAGCGATCGTCGCGTGCATCGTAGGCTCCGTCTGAAACCATTCCGCACCGTCGTTCACCGCATTCCAAAAGGATGCGGTATTGTTTTTTGTTGAAATGAAAACCGCAGTCAGAATGGCTGCGGGTCGTCCTTGCCGAGATCGTCGATCATGGCGTGGTACGCGTGGAAGTCGGTCTGCGCGAAGGCGTCGGGATTTCCGACGGCCGCGGCGGCCAGGTTCCAAAGAACGATGCGTTCGCGGAGCGCCGCGTCGATCCAGTCGTCTTTCACGACCAGCATGGATGCGGCCAGCATGCGCCGGGCCTGCTCGAGCCCTCCGGGCGCGAAGACGCCGTTGCGCTCCGCCTCTTCGAAATGCGCATTGGCCATCTCCCGGCTCCCGACTTCGATCGGCACGGTCCCCCGCGCGCCGATGAGTCGGCCGTGGCGCTCGCAAGCGCAGAGTCTGAAGCGCAGGTTCACGGCATGGCCCGCAGCGTCGCGATCGGCGCCTGCGCGACGTCGGCGCGCAGGAAGCACTTGGGCGGATGCGGCGCCTTGCACTGCTGCCGCTCCAGCTCGTTGTTCCATTGCCAGATCGCGCTCACGTCGACATCGAGGTTGTCCTCGTTCTCCGGGAGCGCCGCCATGCCGACTTCGAAGCCCAGCTTGAAGCCGTCGATGAGCGCCTTGATGTGCCCGACCAGGTTTTTCCCCCACGGGATGCGTCCGGCATGGATCGCCGCCCAGGCGAATTTGACGGCGAACTTTTGCGAGTAGACTTCGCCATCGTAATGCTCGTGATCGTACTGGATTCGCCCATGCTTGCCGCACGGGCACAACGTGAATGTCGGAAAGGTCTGCTCGGCCATGTTCCACCCCCATGGTAATGTCCGATGCAACGAGCATACGCTTCGCGATTGTTCCGTCAAGGGCGGGACGGAAATTGAGCTGGAGGCGGGGAGGGGGTATGCTGGAAGTGACATATGGAACTGCTGTTCCTGGGGACCGGCCCGGCCGAAGCGATTCCGCGCATGGGGCACACGGACGCCCTCTGCCGCGACGCACTCAAGCCGCAATCGAAAAGCCGCCGCCTGCGCTCGGCGGCCGTCCTCCGTTTCCGCGAGACGTCGATCCTGATCGACGCCGGTCCCGACATCGGCTATCAGCTGGCCTCGCATCGCGTTCAACATCTCGACGCGGCCTTGCTGACGCACGCGCATCTCGATGCGGGCGGAGGGCTCAAGATGCTGGCGGATTGGGCCTCGGCCTCCGGGCGCATCCTGCCGGTCTACACCGAACCGGCGACGCAAAAAAGATACGGTATTTTCTCGAGTCTCGAGTATCGTTTTGTGAAACCGGGCGCAACGGCGAAGATCGGGCGGCTCTCGGTCCGCTTCCTGCGCGTGCGCCACAGCCTGCAACCGGGATTTCCCACGCTGGGATTCCGTATCGGCAAGCTTGCGTACGCCAGCGACGTCGCGTCGATACCGGCGCCGACCTTGAAGCAGTTGCAAGGCGTTCGCACCTTCGTGCTCGATGCCGCCTTCTGGTTCGGGCAGAAGTACCGCGGACACCTGACGCCCGACACATCCCTCAAATACGCGCAGTGGCTCGGCGTCGAGCATCTCGTGCTGACGCAAACGGGCCACACCTATCCGCCGCATCTGGAAGCGGAACGCCTTTTGAAGGCCTACGCCAAGGAACACGCTCCACACCTGAAAATCTCCCTCGCGCACGACGGCTTGCGGCTGAAGAATCCGTGAAAGAAAAAACCCGTTCAGAGCATCGGGCTCGGGAACGGGGGAACGAGTCCCGGGCGCAGCAGCGCCTCTTTGTTTTCGAGATACTCGACGAGGCAGGCGGCGGCCATCGACAGGCCGAAGTGATACGGTTGAGGATCGATGGCGTTCTTGGCGAAATAGGCGATGACGTTCAGCGCCGCGCAGAGCTCGTCGAAGATGCCGAGATCGCGATGACCGGAGAAATCGATCCTGAGAATCCTGCCGCTCGCGGGCTGGAAGGCATAGGACCAATTCGCCATCGGCAGGGATTGCCGCGCCGGCCCGGGCAGCTGATCGTACATCATGACGGCCGACAAGCAGCCTTCATGCTCGTCCTCGGCCTCGAGGTGGATGGATCGCGGCAAGTACTCTTTCCAGGCCTCGGCGGCCGGCGAATAGTCGGGCAAAAGGAACACGCGATACATGACCGGCCTCCTTTCGGGATGGCGTGAGGTGCGTTAGGGCAGCGGAATCAAGTTTTTCGGCGTCCTGCCGGCGAGCGCTTCGATGATCGCTTGGGCAGCGAGTTTCGACATCGCGTCGCGGGCTTCGATGGTGGCGGAGGCGGTGTGCGGCGTGAGCACCGCGTTCGAGAGCTTGGCCAGGCCGGGGGCGAGTTTCGGTTCGAATTCGTAAACGTCGATGCCGGCGCCGCCGATCCTTCCAGTCTTGAGCGCGGCCACCAGCGCCATCTCGTCGACGACCGGCCCGCGCGAGGTGTTGATCAGAATGGCCGTCTTTTTCATCATCGCGAGCTTGGCCGCGTCGATCAGATGGCGGGTGGATGGCAGAAGCGGCACGTGGATGGAGACGATGTCGGCATTCTTGAGCAGTTCTTCGGGAGAAGCGTACGTCGCGCCGATCTCCTTTTCGAATTGCTCGTTCCGCTTCACGTCGTTGTAGAGCACCTTCATGTCCATGCCGCGGGCGGCCCGGCGAGCGACGTCGGCGCCGATGCGTCCGAGGCCGAGGACGCCGAGCGTTTTTCCGGAAAGTTCGGTGCCGAGTAGCAGTTCCGGCTCCCAGCCTTTGTACTTGCCGGCGCGGGTGAAGCGATCGGCTTCGACGATGCGCTTGGCCACCGCCACCATGAGCGCGATGGCGTGTTCGGCCACCGCCACGTTCAGCACGCCGGGCGTGTTGGCGGCCAGGACGCCGTGTTTTTTGAAAGCGGTCAAGTCGAAATTGTCATATCCGACCGCCAGGTTCGCCACGATCTTGAGCCGCGGTCCGGCGGCAGCGAAGAATTCGTCGTCGATCTTATCGGTCAGAAGCGCCAAGACCGCGTCGCAGCCCCTGATCGCCTTGAGCAGTTCCTTGCGCGGCATGGCCGACGTCTTGGGATAGACCCGCACGTCGTGTCCGGCGGCCTGGAGCAGATCGAGGCCGGATTTCGGGATTTTTCGGGTGACGAGAATGGTTGCCATGTGGATGTCATCACGCCTTTCCGGCGGAGCCGAACAGCTCCATCTTATGCTTCACGACTTCGGTCATCAGCTTCTTGGCGGGGCCGAGGATCTTGCGCGGGTCGATCGCCGTCTTGTCGTTGATCAGCGTCTCGCGGACGGCGGCGGTGAAGGCGATGCGCAGATCGGAGTCGACGTTGATCTTGTTGATGCCGCGTCTGACCGCTTCGGCGATCGCTTCGTCGGAAACCCCGTGCGCGCCTTCGAGCCGCGCGCAGTCGCCGAGGATCGAGCACTGCGTCTTGGTGCGCTCGACGAGCTCGGCGGAGATGCCGGAGGCGCCGTGAAGCACGAGCGGCATCTTGGTCAGCTTCTTGATCGCGGAAATGCGATCGAAGTCGAGCTTGGTTTCGCCCTTGAATTTGAAGGCGCCGTGGAGCGTGCCGACGGCGATCGCCAGCGCGTCGCATTTCGTCGCCCGAGCGAAGGCCAGGGCTTTTTCGGGATTCGTGAGATGCGCGTCTTTTTCTTCGACCGAGACGAAGTCCTCGATGCCGGCGATCGCGCCGAGCTCCGCCTCGACCGAGACGCCCTTCCATTTCGCCCAGCTGACGACCTGCTTCGTGTTGGCCAAGTTCTCGGCTTCCGGCAGGGCCGAGCCGTCGTACATGACGGAGGTGTAGCCGCCATGGATCGCCCGGTTCACGACCTCGAGATTCTTGCCGTGATCGAGATGGAAGACGACCGGCACGTCCGCTTTCGCCGCGACGTCGACCATGGCTTTGAGATACGGCATGCCGGCGTATTCGATCGCGCCTTCGCTCGTTTGCACGATGACGGGGGAGCGCATGGCCACGGCCGCGTCCATGACGGCCTGCAGGATTTCGAGATTGTTGATGTTGAAGGCGCCGACGGCGTAGTTGCCGGCGTTCGCTTTCGACAAGACTTTTTTGAGAGTCGTCAGCATATCAGAACTGCTGGGCGCGCGGCTTCGGATACTTCTTGAGCCAGGCTTGCATCTGGGTTTTCGTCAGCAATCCCGCTTGCGGCCCGACTTTGGTGATGACGGAAGCGGAATTCATCGTGCCCCAGTGGAGCGCTTCGGGGATATCCTTGCCATGGTTCAGCGCCGCGATGAAGGCTGTCGCGAACGAATCGCCCGCGCCCGTGCGCTCCACGACCGGCGTGTCGGTGATGCCGCATTTCCAGTATTTTTCACCGTCATACGCGTACGAACCTTTATCGCCGTCAGTGATGACGACAATCCTTGGCCCGACGCGCCTCATGGCCGTGATGAGCTCCTTCATGTCGGCGATTTGCCCGACCAGCCGCTGGGCTTCTTCCTTGTTCACGAACAGCACGGTCGTCGCGGCCAGCATCGGTTTCAGTTTCTCAAGGCCTTCTTTCAATTGATGCGTGCCGGGATTGAAACCGAGCTGCGCGCCGGTTTTTTTGACGTGCGCCAGCAGCGCCACGTGGAAATCGTAGTGATTCTTGCCCATCGAGGTCAGGTAGAACCATGTGGTCGGCCTGAACTTCGGCATCTTGTAGGCGCGGTCGATGTGGTAAACCAAGATCGTGCGCTCGGCTTTGTAATTCAGGACCACCGAATAGTTCGATTCCTGCTTTTTGTCCACCTGCACGTATTCGGAAGAGACTTTTTCCTTATGCACGGTCTCGATGATCTTCCGGCCGGTGTCATCGTTGCCGACAATCGAATAGAACGCGGCCTTCAAGCCGAGACGCGACGAGCCGACCGCGTTGTTGGCCGCGTTGCCGCCGATGATGCGCTGGACCTTCTCGACCGGAATCTTGTCGGCGTACGAGAGGCAAAGCTGACAGACGTCTTTCTGCAGATTGCAGAGCACGTTCGCTTCGATCAGCGAAACGAAGACATCGAGCGTGGCGTCACCGATCGAAATGATGTCGTACGCGGACTTTTTCGCGAGTTTCGGCATGGGGAAAAGCTAGGGATTTCGACCCCAGCATACCACGTTGACCCCGACCGGAAAACGTGGTAAAAAGCGGGCAGCTTCATTCTCAAAGGGGGAGCGATGCCGTGTCCGAAATGCCGGAAAGGCAACATCCGAGTGATGTTGAACGAAACATGTACCTGCGGCCACCACACGCTCTTCTGCGATGCGTGCTTCCAGGAGTTCGAAGTACCGTGCGGAGAACCGTTCGGTCCCGGAGCGTTGCCGCCGGAGATCCAGATGACCGCCACGGACAGCCTGAAAAAAGGACTCGCAAAGCAGATGGGCAGCGCACCCTACGAAGACTTTATGCGCGAGTACATGGAGGAAGCGCCGGAAAACTTCCCGCTTCTCGAAGACTTCAAGAAGTCGCTCGCAACCGAAAACGCCCCCTAACGGAGGCGTTCTTTTCTTTTTGTCATCCCGAGCGCATTTTTGTCATCCCGAGCGTAGCCGAGGGATCTCTCCGAATTCGGAGCGATTCCTCCGCTCGCTTCGCTCGGTCGGAATGACAAAAATCTGGCGTTCGTGGCGCTATCGCTGCGTCTTCCTCTTATGCGCCTTCCTGACCGCTTGCCGGATGGCGGGGGCGTCCATGCCGAAGTGGCGGAGGAGTTCGTTCGGTTCGCCGGATTCGCCGAAGACGTTGGGGACGCCGACGAATTCTTGGATGGTCGGGCGGGCTTTGGCCAGGTATTCGGCGACGGCGCCACCCAAGCCGCCGGTGATCTGATGTTCTTCGACCGTGACGATCGCGTCGCAGGTTTCGGCGGCGTGCAGGACGGATTTTTCGTCGAGCGGCTTGATGGTGTGCGAGTTGATGACCATGACATCGAGGCCTTCTTCGGCCATCTGCTCGGCGGCGACGAGCGCTTGATAGACGAGAGGACCGCAAGCGATAATCGCCACGTCCTTGCCGTTCCGGAACATCGTGGCCTTGCCGATCTCGAAGGGCGTTTCTTCGGTGGTGAAAACGGGAGACTTCTCTCGGGCGAAACGGACGTAGCAGGCGCCTTTCCATTCGGCGATCGCGAGCGTGGCTTTCTTGGCCTCGACCGCATCGCACGGTGCGAGAATCGTGATTTTCGGGATCGGCCGCATGATGGCGATGTCTTCGATGGCTTGGTGCGTCGCGCCGTCGGGGCCGACCGAGACGCCGGCGTGGCTGCCGATGATCTTCACGTTGGTTTCGTTCAGCGCGATGTTGGTGCGGACCTGCTCCCAGGCGCGGCCCGGGCAGAACATGGCATAGGAAGTGATGAACGGGATCTTGCCGCCCAGCGCGAGCCCGGCCGCGCCGGCCGCCAGGAACTGCTCATGGACGCCGACCTGGATAAAACGGTCGGGAAATTTCTTCTTGAAATCGGCGTTGCGCGTCGAATCGGTCAAGTCCGCGCACATGACGACGACGTTCGGATTCTTTTCGGCGGCTTCGACGACGCCAAGGCCGTAACCGTCGCGCGTCGGCTTCTGCGGGATCTTCGCGTCGAGAAGATTCTCGACGAGTTTGGCTTCCTTGCGGATCATAGCTTGGCGAGTTCGGCTTTGAGCTTCTTTTCCGTCGCATTGAGTTCATCGACGGCCGCTTCGGCCTCACCTGGTTTGAACGGCTGGCTGTGCCACAAGAAATTGTTCTCCATGTACGAGACGCCTTTGCCGGGAATGTTGTGCGTCAAGAGGCAGATCGGCATGTCGAACAGCGACTTCGAAGCCTCGAGCGCGTTCACGACCGCCTCGACGTCATTGCCGTTGCATTCCAGCACATGCCAATTGAAGGCGCGATATTTATCCGCGAGCGGTTCAAGCGGCATGATGTCTTCGGTGCGGCCGTCGATCTGGATGTTGTTGCGATCGACGATGCAGACGAGGTTATCAAGACGATTCTTGCCGGCGAAGAGCGCCGCTTCCCAGTGCAGGCCCGCTTCATGTTCGCCGTCCGAGGTCTGGCAGTAGACGCGCCATTTCTTCTTGTCCATCTTGCCGGCGTAGGCCATGCCCGCCGCTTGCGCGAGTCCGGCGCCGAGCGGACCGGAGGTTGTTTCGCTGCCCGGCAGTTTGAGGCGTTCCGGGTGTCCCTGGAGGCGCGTGCCGAAGCGACGGAGCGTCATCAGTTCGTCGACGTTGAAATAGCCCGCCTCGGCCATGGCGGCGTAGCGGATCGGGCAGGTGTGGCCGTTCGAGAGGATCAGGCGGTCGCGGTCTTCCCACTCGGGTTTCTTCGGATCGTGCTTGAGCGCGTGGAAATAGAGGACGGCGAAGACGTCGGCCATGCCGAGCGGCCCGCCCTGATGCCCGCTGCCGGCATGCGCGACCATCTCAATCACGTGCCGCCGGAGCGTGTTGGCGATCAGCTCGAGCTCCCTGATGCGCTTGTCGCTCAAATGGGCCATATGGTACAAAAAGTATAGCACAAACGTCTTTCTCAGATGGAGGCCGCAATGTCGCCAGAAGAGTTCGAACACGGCATGCGCGTCCTCCATCCGAAGACGCGCCGCCACGGCAGGGTCGTCAGCGATGCGTACTCGGTCTGCTGCTGGTACGAAGTCGCCATTCGATTCGACGGGGAGTCGGCGTATCAAGGCGTCGACTTCCGCGAGCTGATGCCCGTGCCGCCCGGCTGCGGCTGGCTCGATCCTTTGCTCATGACCGCGGTCAATTGAAAACCCCCGCACCGTCGTGCAGGGGTCTTTTTATTCCTCATCCTTCGCCGCTTCGTCGGGCGCCACCAGTCCGCCTTGCGAGCGGAGGAGCGAAGCATAGGCGCCGTTCCGAGCGATGAGTTCTTCATGGCGCCCTTGCTCGACGACGCGGCCGCTTTTGATCACCAGGATGCGGTCGGCGTCGCGGACGGTGCGCAGGCGATGCGCGATGATGAAGGTCGTGCGGCCCTTCATCAGCGTCTCGAGCGCGCGCTGGATCTCTTCTTCCGTCTTGCTGTCGAGGTTGGAGGTCGGTTCGTCGAGGATCAGGATTTTCGGATTACGCAGGAAGGCGCGGGCCAGGGCCACGCGCTGGCGCTGCCCGCCCGAGAGCTTGAGGCCGCGCTCGCCGACGACGGTCTTGAAACCGTCCGGCAGATGCGCGATGAACGTCTCGAGGCTGGCGAGCTTGGCCGCGTGCGCGACGTCTTCATCGGTCGCGTCGCGCCGGCCGAAGCGGATGTTTTCTCTCAGCGATTCATGCAGCAGCGGCAGGTCTTGCGGCACGAGGCCGATCTGCGAACGGAGCGAGGCGAGATTGACGTCCTTGGCGTCGACGCCGTCATAGAGGATCGCGCCGGACTGCGGCAGGTGATAGCGGCCGATCAGGTCGACCAAGGTCGTCTTGCCTTCGCCTGATTCGCCGACGATCGCCACGCGTTCGCCCGGCTCCGCCTTGAAGCTGAGGTCTTCCAGGACCGGCACGTCGTCGCGATAGCGGAAGCGCACGTTCCGGAGCTCGATCCCGCCCTTGAGATCGACGCTGTGGCCGCCTTCGTAATCTTCCGCCGGCTGCTCGAGCAGGCCGCGCAGATCCTTGTAGGTCGAGGTGCCGCGCGTCAGGCTGCGCATCTGCCACTGGACCCAGCGGACATAGCCGAAGATGCCGAACGTATAGGTGGAAACGATCGTGAACTGACCGAAGGTGAAGGCGCCGCTTTTGACGTTCAAGAGCGCGATCAACAGCACCAGCGCGGAACCGAAACTGGTGATGCCGTTCTGCCAGTTGTAACTGCGCTCGTCGAAGCGCGCATCGTCTTCCACTTTTTTCAGCATGTCGACGCGGCCGATCTTCAGGCGGTCGGCGATCGCGTCTTCGGCCGTCGTCGATTTCACGATCAGCACGTTGCGGATCGCGTCCCAGGCCGTCGAGCTGACGAGCCGGTCGGCCGCGCGCCAGGCCGATTGGAACTTCAGCGCGGTCGGCAGCGTCTTGTACTTGTAGAAGATCATGCCGAAGATCGTCGCGCCGAGCAGGAGCGACAGGCGCCAGTCCATGAAGGCCAGATAGCCGAGCATGGCGAAGACCGAGAGCATCGCCGGGATCAAATCGAAGATGATGCCGGTGATGACGTTCGAGGCTTCGTCTTCGAACTTGGAAATTCTTTCCGTCAGATCGCCGCTTCGCTGGCCGTAATGGAACGACAGCGGCTTGCGCAGCATCGCGTCGACGGTTTCCAGCTTGAAGGCGGAAATCGTCTCGGTGGCGATGACGGTGCCGCGTCGGCCGAGATAGTTCGCGATCATGTCGGCGGCGCGTTGAAGGAGGAGCCAGCCGGCGATGCCGAGGATGACGATCAGCGCGGCTCGTCCGCCGCGAGCGGCATCGATTGCGCGCCCGAGGGCGACCGGACCGGCCATCGAGAGAAACGCCGCGATGACCGCCAGCGCGGAACACCACAAAACGGCCTTCCGATAGGGGGCCAAAAGTCGCGCGATGAATTTCGCGAATTCCTTCATAACCGGTTCAATTTACACGAAAAAACGCTTCCGGTCAAGGAAGCGTTTTCGGTGTCCTTTTACTGGACGACGATCGTGCCCGAGCTGCTGCCGCTCACGTTGGCGTTCGTGTAGGTCCAGGTTCCGGTCTGCGGGAAGACGTACGAGAAGGTTTGACCCATGCTCAGCGTGCCGGACACGATCGGGGCCAGGCCCGTCGAGGACGGGGGAGTGATGCGGATGCTCGGCTGGCTGTTATCGATGGCGATCCAGGTGACCCGGGTGTTCGGGGCGATCGTCAAGGTCGCGTTGGCACCGAAGTTCGAATTCTGGCCCACGTCGATGTAGCCGGTCGGCGACGACGCAAGCATCTTGTCGATGTCGATGTTCGTGTCGCTGTTCATCAGCACGGTCGCGTCGAAGTCGGAAGCGGAATTGATCATCGCGCCGACCTTGTAGTTGACGAAGAAGGCGTCGGACAAGTCATCGATGTTCCGATTCCAATCCGAGCCGAAGAGCGAGGCCGCGACGCTTTCCGAGGCGATCGGGCGCAGGATGCCGCCCTTGGAAACGGCGTAGGTCGTCGGATCGCTTTGGATCTTGATCCAGCGCGTGCCCGGGCGATAGGTGACGTTGCCGCCCAGCGGGGTCGAGGCCAGGTCGCCGGCCGAGATCGTCCTCACATTGGCGAAGTTCGGATACCAGGTGAAGTAGGTTTTTTCGTTGGGAAAGACGTAGCGCTTGCCGTCCGCGCCGAAGTAGTAGACGGCCGAGAACTCGGGGCTCTTGATCAGGTCGCCGGCGTTGACGGTCGCGCCCGTGGTGGTCGTGAAGGCGGCGGCCGGGAAGGCCAGGAGCGCGCCTGCGAACAGCGAACACAAGGCGATGAAGAATCGTTTCATAGCGTGTTTGTTTTTTAAGATGTCACTCGAGTTCGACGTCGCGTTGGAGCGCTTCGATCGCTTTGGCCGGCGCGCCGGAATGGAAGACGGCGCTGCCGGAGACGAGACGATCGGCGCCCGCATCGGCCAGCTGTCTGGCGATGCCGACGACGACGCCTCCGTCCACTTCGATGACGAGATCGGGAAATTTCGCGCGCAACGTCCTCACTTTCTCAAGCGCGACGGGCTGGAAGGGCTGGCCCATCCGGCCGGGATTCACGCCCATGATCTGGACGACGTCGCAGAGCGCGATGGCTTCCTCGAGCGGTTCGATCGGAGTTTCGGGGTTGAGAGAAAGGCCGACTTCCATGCCGTAGAGTCGCGCCTGTTCGAGCGCTTCCGCCGGGCGTTCCAGGGCTTCAGCGTGCAAAAGGACGCGCGAACAGCCGGACGCGGACCACGATTCGAGAGTCGAAAGCGGATCAAGCACCATCAAGTGCGCTTCGAAGTTGATCGAGAGTCGCATAGCGTCGATCCGACGCGGGTCGGCCCACGTGACGTTGTCCACGAACCGGCCGTCCATGACGTCGATCTGAACCGTATCGCACAAGCCTGCGACCGATTCGACCTTGCGGCGGAATTCCTTCTCGTCCTTGGCCAGGATGGCCGGGATGATCTCAACCACGGAGCTCATAGTCGGAAATTTTTCCGATACGGCGCTGGTGGCGCTCTTCGCCGGAGAACGGCGTCGAGAGGAAGGCGTCGACGATCGGCATCACGCCGTCGCTCGTAGTGTTCCAACCGGAGAGGCAGAGGACGTTGGCATCGTTGTGTGCCCGCGTCTTCGCAGCCCCCTCACCGTCCATGACGGCGGCCGCGCGGATTCCTTTCACTTTGTTAGCGGCAATACAGACGCCTTGAGCCGATCCGCACGTCAGGATCCCGAATGCGCCGGCCTCCTTGGCGACGGCCTCGCCGACGGCAAAGGCGTAGTCCGGATAATCGTCCGTCGGATCCAGCACAACATTCCCAAGATCTTTGTACGCTTTTCCCGACGCTTCCAGGTGGCGAGCCACGGCCTGTTTCAGCTCGTACCCCGCGTGATCAGAACCGAGATAGATCATATGAAATAGAGTATAGCCTGTGTGTCATCCCTGCGAAAGCAGGGATCCAGTACCATCATGAACTGGATTCCAGCTTTCGCTGGAATGACATAAAGCGGGGCCTGTGACGTCTTAACCTATCGTATGATCACGAAACGCAAAGACGGCTACCACGTCTTGTCGGAGAAATCCGGCAAGAACCTGGGCGGACCCTATAAAACCAGGGAAGAGGCCGTAAAACGGCTGCGCCAAGTCGAATATTTCAAACATCGGAAATAAAGCTTATTTTGTCATAAATACTTGACAAAATAGCCTTTTTGTGCTATAGTAAAGCCATAGAAAGTGCCCTTTTCGTGCCAACTAAAGACTCGCATCCGCGAGGATACGTTGGCCCAACCACGAGAGGAAAACGCTCATGTCGAAGATCGTCGTCATCGTCAAGGTTTTGGTGCCCCAGATCCATGGCCAGGAAAACGGATACTACCAGGAAGTTCCGATCGAGATCGAGGTGGACGCAGAGATGCGTTCGGCCAAAATCGCGAATCTGGAGCCGAACTGGCATGGGGCGGTGGACGTGCCCGGCGGCTATAAACTGGAGGTCGAGACGGTCGAAGACCGCGATGAGCGAGAGCAAGCGTGGGCCGAGATGTGCGCTCAAGAAGAACGTGATTGGCAGGCGCAAGAGCAGGATGAGAAAGAATACCGCCAGGAAATGCGCGGTCAGCGCACTGCTCGCCGTCTCGCTCGTGCCCGCCGTCGTCAAGAGAGACTCCCTCAGTCGTAACGGTTCCGAGGACCGCAAAACCTCGACTCGATTTCCAGCCTTGCGCGGCTCGCGCTCGCTGGGATCTCAACTTCCCGCGCCACCCGTATGGTGACGCCGGATGAGAGATCATCCGTTC
>CAYOJH010000009.1:23438-41390 GCA_964404275.1 uncultured Gammaproteobacteria bacterium
ATCTCAACTTCCCGCGCCACCCGTATGGTGACGCCGGATGAGAGATCATCCGTTCTTTTCCGCTGAACGATCTTGCTTGTCCGCAAGCCTCTACAAGGAGATTGGACATGTACGCACTGCTCTACACCGACTTCGCGTGTGCTGAGGATTGCTGTGGGCCGGGTGAGAAATGCATGCATAGCGCCCTGTGGCTCGCGAAGCTGGGAGAAGAGGCGTCGACGCCGAATTTTGCCGGCGTCGAACCGCGCGACGTGCGCATCACGTTCCTAGGGACCTTCACAGGACCAGCAGACGTCACCGCGTTGTTCGGCAAGGCCGTGGATCAGGATGGTGCGCTCGTTTTGGACAGCTCGTATCAATTGGAAGAAGTCCGCCGTATCTTGGCGGCATGCAGGTCCTAGACCCCGGACTTGCCGTAACGGTTCCGAGGACCGCAAAACCTCGACTCTGAAAAGGGGCCCTCCATGCGCGGGTCCCTTTAAAATTGTTGCTTGCCCTGCACCGTACGGCGCAGGGCTTGCGTGAAAAAGAACGCTTTTGCTAGGACCCGGCTGTGGGGTCAGGTAATGGTACCAAGCGACACTTGCCAGTTTCGCCCTGCGGGTTCAATCCCCGCTGGCTCCACCACGGGCTTGACGCCAGCCCGTGAAGACGGTATTTTTATACATGGCAAGTGTCGCAACGGTCCTGTTATCAGGGCGCGTCTCGAAAACTCCCCGAAAGGGGAGTTTTTGTTTACAAATCCGGTTCTTTCGCATAAAGTCAGCGTATTAAACCAAACAGATCCCTCGGCTTCGCTCCGCTCCGCTCGGGATGACAAGAGAACTATGCCTGCCCCCAATTTCCCCCAACTTGAAGAAGAACTCCTGAAGGAATGGGAGGAAAAGGGGATTTTCAAGAAGACGCTCGAGAAGCCCGCGCCGAAGGGCTCGTTCGTATTTTTTGAAGGGCCGCCGACGGCGAACGGCAAACCGGGCATTCATCACGTCTTGGCGCGTGCTTTCAAAGATTTGATCCCGCGCTTCAAGACGATGCAGGGCTACCGCGTCGAACGCAAAGCGGGTTGGGACACGCACGGCCTGCCGGTCGAATTGGAAGTCGAGAAGCAGCTCGGCTTGAAGAGCAAAAAAGACGTCGAAGCCTACGGCGTCGAGAAGTTCAACGAGAAGTGCCGCGAATCGGTTTGGAAATATCTCGACGAATGGGTGCGGATGACCAAGCGCATGGGCTACTGGGTCGATTTGGAGCATCCGTACGTCACCTATCACAACGACTACATCGAATCGGTTTGGCATATCGTCGCCGAGATTGAAAAGAAGGGGCTCCTCTATAAAGGACACAAGGTCGTTCCGTACTGCGCGCGCTGCGGCACGGCGCTTTCGTCGCATGAAGTCGCGCAAGGTTACAAAGAAGTCACGGAGACTTCCGTGTATGTCCGTTTCAAGGTGAAGGATGAATCCAACGCGTATTTCCTCGCCTGGACGACGACGCCGTGGACGCTGCCTTCGAACACCGCGCTGGCCGTCGGCGCCGATCTGACCTATGTCAAAGCGAAACTCGGCGATGATTTCTATTTCGTCGCGAAGGATCGTCTCGCGGTTCTCGGCGACGCCGAAGTCGTTGAAGAAATGAAGGGATCGGAGCTCGTCGGTTTGCAATACGAGCCGTTGTATTCCTTCTTGCCGCTCGAAAAGCCCGCGCATTGGGTCGTGTCGGGCTCGTTCGTTTCGACGACGGACGGTTCCGGCATCGTGCACATGGCTCCGTTCGGCGAGGACGACATGAACATCATCAAGGAACACGAATTCCCGGTCATCATGACGGTGGGACTCGACGGCGCGTTCATCAAGGAGGTCACGCCGTGGGCAGGGAAGTTCGTCAAAGATGCCGACGCGGAGATCGTCAAGGATCTCAAATCGCGCGGGCTGCTGTTTAAGGAAGAAAAATACACCCACGATTATCCGTTCTGCTGGCGCTGCTCGACGCCGCTCCTGTATTACCCGAAAGACTCGTGGTTCATCGCCATGAGCAAGCTGCAGAAGGAGCTCGTGGCCAACAACGAAAAGATCAATTGGGAACCGGCGCATATCAAGGAAGGCCGTTTCGGCGAATGGTTGCGCGGCATCAAGGATTGGGCGATCTCACGCGACCGCTATTGGGGCACGCCGCTGCCGATCTGGGCTTGCGACGACTGCGGCAAGACGAAGGCGATCGGCTCTCTCGAAGAAATGAACGCCAAGCGTTTCCATAAGAACCGTTTCTTCATCGCGCGTCACGGTCATGCCGTCAGCAACAAGGAAGATTTCGTCAGCTCGTGGCCCGAGGTCAACGGCAATATCCATCTGACGCCGGAAGGCGAAGCGCAAGTGCGCGAGACAGCGGCAATGCTCAAAAAAGAAGGCGTTGATCTGATCGTCGCGTCCGATCTGAAGCGCACGAAACAGACCGCCGAGCTGATGCAAGAAGTCACCGGCGCGGAATTGCGATTCGATCCGCGTTTGCGCGAGATCAATTTCGGCATCTTGAACGGAAAGATGGAGGCCGAGTACGCCGCGCATTTTTCCTCTTTGGAGGACAAGATGACGCGCGCGCCGGAAGGGGGGGAATCGCTTGAAGACGTCCGTGCGCGCATGGTCGCAACCGTGCTCGATCTCGACCGCGCGCATCAGGGCAAGACCATCGTCATCGTTTCTCACGGCGACGCGATTTGGTCGCTGATGACGGCGCTGGCGGGGGAGTGGTCCGCGATCGCGCTCGAAAAAATGGGCAAGCGCTATCCGGAAACCGGCCAGGCCTATCCGCTCGACGTGCCGAACTGGCCCTTCGATCACAAAGGCGCGCTCGATGCGCACAAACCGTTCATCGACGCCGTCACGATCGCCTGCGACTGCGGCAAAGAGATGAAGCGCGTCCCCGAAGTCATGGACGTCTGGTTCGACTCGGGCGCGATGCCGTTCGCGCAGTGGCATTATCCTTTCGAGAATAAGGAGAAAATAGATCCCTCGGCTTCGCTCGGGATGACAAAGGCCTCTGGATACCCCGCCGATTTCATTTCTGAAGCCATCGATCAGACGCGTGGCTGGTTCTACACGCTCCTGGCCGTCTCGACGCTCCTCGGCCGCGAACCGGCCTATAAGAACGTCATCTGCCTCGGTCACCTGCTCGACGCCAAGGGTCAGAAGATGTCGAAGTCGAAAGGCAACGTCGTGAATCCGTGGGACATGTTCGCCAAGTACGGCGCGGACGCGGTGCGTTTTCACCTCTTCACCGTCAACCAGCCGGGCGAGGCGAAGCGCTTCGACGAAAAAGAAGTCGATGGCGTGATCAAGAAGTTGTTCTTGATCCTGTGGAACGTGCTTTCGTTTTGGAAGATGTACGCCGGGGAAAGCGCAAAAGCCAAAAATGAGAAGCCAAAAGCTGCACACACGCTTGATGCCTGGGTGCTTTCCGAACTTGCGAGCGTCACCAAGAACGTCACGGAATCGCTCGAGAAATTCGATGTCGTCACCGCTGGCCGCGCGATCGCCGATTTTACGAACGATCTCTCGACCTGGTACCTCCGCCGCAGCCGCGACCGTTTCAAGAACGGCACGGATGAAGAAAAAAAATCTGCTGTCGCCACGCTCGGACACGCGCTCCTGACGGTTTCCAAGCTCCTCGCGCCGTTCACGCCGCACATTGCCGAAGGTCTGTATCGCGAGCTCGGGGGCGAAAAAGAGTCCGTGCATCTCGATGAATGGCCGAAGGCGGGGAAGGTTGATGAAAATCTCACGACGCAAATGAAACGCGTCCGCCAAGCCGTTTCGCTGACGCTTGAGGGACGTGCCAAGGCCGGCATCAACGTCCGTCAGCCGCTTTCCAAGCTGACGATTCGCGCCTCCGCCAAGCCGATGCTGGAAGAACATTTGCTGGAGATCATCGGAGACGAGGTTAACGTCAAAAACGTTTCCTTCGTCGGGAGTGCGGAAAAAGAGGGGATGGAAATTGATCTCGACGCCACGCTCACGCCCGAGCTCAAGCGCGAAGGCGCCGCTCGCGAGCTGACGCGCGCCGTGAATGCGCTGCGCAAAGAGGCGAAACTCACGATTCAGGATCACATCACACTGCTCGTCGACGGCCTCGAAGGTTTCTGGAAAGACGTCACGGACGCGCATGTCAAATCTGTTCTGGCGGACGTCAAAGCCGATGCAATGAAAGAAGATCTCGCCGGCGCGCTTGCGACGGGCGAAGTCGAAGCCGATGGAAAGACGCTCAGGATCGGCATCGCGAAGAGTTGATATGCAAGACATCGGCAAGAAGCACCGCAAGATCGTCTACGTCTGCACCAACAAGCGCGACGACGGCCGGGAGTGCTGCGCGGATAAGGGTTCGGTCGAGCTGCACAAGAAGCTGAAGGAGGAAATGAAAAAAATCGACCTGACGGTCCGCGTTTCGAAATGCGGCTGCATGGATCGGTGCTCCGAAGGCCCGACCGTCGCGATCATGCCGGATGACGTTTGGATCGGCGGCGCGACGGAAGCGGACATCCCGGAGATCGTGAAAAAAGCCGTCTCGTGAAATCAAAAATACCCGATCGGGTATTTTTGATTTTTTAAAGAAAAAGGCCTCGACGTACGTCGGGGCTTTTTGATCGGTCAGGCGGGCTGGGCGAACGGCGCGGCGATGAAGACGCCGCATTCCGGCAGCCCGTCGGTCGGCACGCCGGCGGCCTGGAAAGTCTCGAGGTTCAGGTGCTGCGTGTGGCGGAAGCCGCACGTTTCGACGGCGACGCCGAACAGGCCGGGATCTTCCGCCGCTTGGACGGGGATGAGGGCGAAGAAGCCGTCCATCGGTTCGCGGAGCGGACCGAAGGCGCGGGCGATCTTCTCGATTTCGCGGCCGGAACCGGCCACGATTGTCTCGCGGATCTCACGGAGCCGGACGGGGGAAAAGTGCATCATAGGTGTTTCTCCTTTCAGAGGAACGCGGAAATGTAGCGGAATTAGGCTTTTTTGTCAAGACCGCGCCAGGCCGCCATTTTGGCGCGCGGCTGCTTGGGATCGACGGCGTCGCCGTTGCCGGAACCGCGCAGCTGAGCGATCAGGCCTTCGTAGCCGGCCGTCAGCATGACATCCTGTCCGACGCGCTCGACGTTCATAGCGTCCTTTTCTTCCATGCCGGCCGCGGAGAGGCCGAAGTCGATGACAAAGACGCGCCCATCGTCCGCCAGCATCACGTTCTTGGAATGGAAATCGCGGTGCCAGAATTTTTCGCGCTTCGACAGGTTGGCGAAGGCCTGGATCGCCTTGAATTGATCTTCGGTGACGACGGCCGACTGCTTACGGAAGCAGTTGTCCCAGAGCGCCTTCTCGATATCCTTATGGCGGCCTTGCTTGTACAGATTGACCATCGGCGAGCGCTTGATCAGCACGTCCTCGACGAGCGCGTCGTCGGGATGCGCCGCGAGATCTTCGATGTCGTTGTCCGAGACGTAGCCGCTGGCCAGGCCTTCGGTGCGCAAATAATTTTCCATCAGGAGCCGCCAGAGCGTTTTGCCCCGCACGCGTTCCATGACGAGCACCTCGTTGCCGCTCTGTCGCACGTAGCCGATCGGTTCCGGCACGTGTACGCGCGGCGCCTTCGGATATTTTTCCGCCCAATCGTTCGCCATCTGCCACGCCTTGAGCTGCATGTCGAACTCGGTTTCGAGATCGTTCAAGATGCCCGGATGCGGGCGGTCGGCATACGCGAATTTCGAGACGAAATTCTTCAACGCGGGATCGGCGTTGTTGGCCATGACTTCGGCCGTCGTGCCGGCGCCCAGGCGGACTTGATGCGCGCGATCCAAAAAGGCTTCCGTGAACGCGTTCAAGACGCGCTCCTTGTCTTCGAGGCGCATCTCCGGGCGCTCGAAGGGCGACAGGCGCACGCGCTTTTCAGGCTGCTGCTCGCTCATATGGGAGGAGCGTAGCACACGGGAACGCGCCTGAATACGCGGGTTGTCAAGGCAAAAACCGGCAGGTAGACTGATCACATGATCGCGTATCTCAAAGGCTCCGTCCTGGAAAAGGGGCGCGAGCACGTCATCGTGTTTGTGGGCGACCCCACTTCGCCCAATGGGCTTCGCGGGGCAGGCGTCGGCTACCTGGTGAAGGTGACGACCCAGCTTGTGGCGTCCTTGGAAAAAGGCAGCGAGGCGTGTCTCTACACGCATCACGTGATTCGCGAGGATGCGAATGAGTTGATCGGTTTCGCGACCGTCGTCGAGCTGGAGCTCTTCACCAAATTCATTTCCGTTTCCGGCATCGGTCCGAAAATGGCGCTGCACCTCATGTCGCTCGGTCCCGTTGGCAGCGTCCGCCAGGCGGTCGAGCGGGGAGATGTCTCCTATCTCGAAAGCGCGCAAGGCGTCGGCCGCAAGACGGCACAGCGCGTCGTCTTGGAACTGAAGGGCAAGCTCGTGACCGACGATGATCCGAGCGAAGGCGGCGACGAAGCCGTTTCCGCGCTCGAAAACCTCGGCTACCCGCGCTATCAAGCTCGCGAGGCCGTCAAAGATTTGGACGGCACGACGGAAGAACGCATTAAATCGGCGCTGAAGATCCTCTCTCGCTAATGGAACGCGTCACCGAACAACGCGACTGGAACCAGGAGGTCCTCCGCTTGGGCGGAGACTTTTTGCAGTCGTGGGAATGGGGGACGTTTCAAGAAAAGTCAGGTGCGCAGATCGCGCGCTGGCGCGGCGAGCAGTCCTTGGCGCTCCTCGTGAAGCGCGCGCTGCCGTTCGGACGCGCGTATTGGTACGCGCCGCGCGGACCGCTCGGGCACGAAGCCGTAAAAAAGCTTCTTGATGCTGGAGCGATTTCTAACGCTGATTTTTTCCGATTTGAACCGCAAACAGATCCCTCGGCTTCGCTCGGGATGACAAAAGGGGGGAACGGGATGACAAAAGGGCGGAACGGGATGACAAAATATAGCAAAACGCGCGATGTGCAGCCGGGGCAGACGCTGATCGTCGATCTGCGGCAGGATTCGGAAGCGCTGCTTGCCGCCATGCATGAGAAGTGGCGCTACAACATCCGCTTGGCGGAGCGCAAAGGCGTCCGCGTGTTCATGGCCGGAGCGCGCGATCCGAGCGCCTTCGAGATTTTCTGGCGGCTGATGCAAGAGACGACGACGCGCGACGACTTCCACGCGCATGACAAAGCGTACTATCGCCTGATGCTGGAGATGCTGACGGGGGACCCTGCGACGGATGGAAAGACGCGACCGGTTGCGCGACTCGTTTTCGCCGAGCACGACGGGAGGATTCTCGCCGCCAACCTGATGGTCTATTTCGGCGAGACCGCGACGTATCTCCATGGCGCCTCCAGCCGCGAGCGACGCGAAGTCATGGCGCCGCAACTCTTGCATTGGAAAGCGATGCAGGACGCGAAAGCCTGGGGCTTCACCGAATATGATTTCTGGGGCGTGGCGCCCGAGAACCTGCCTGCCGGCAGGCAGGGTGCCGTCGATCATCCCTGGGCCGGCATCACGCGTTTCAAGCGCGGTTTCGGCGGCCGCTACGTCGCGTATCCGGGCACCTACGACTTGCCCAGCAATCGTTTTTGGTATAGCCTTTACGCGCTTGTGCGAAAATTGCGCCCATAGCTCAGCTGGATAGAGTGCTTCCCTCCGAAGGAAGAGGTCGGACGTTCGAATCGTCCTGGGCGCACCATGTAAAGACGGCGGTCCATCCGCCGTCTTTGCTTTTGAGATGAAAAACCCGTATCCTTTTCTTCATATGCGCAACGCTTCCGCACGGCTGCTCCTCGGCGCGACGCTCCTGGTCGCCGGCTTTGGCGTGCTTTCGGACGGTTCGCCGGTGCGCAACGCGCTTGTGCAGTCCATGGCGGGGGCGCTCGACATGAAAGACCGCCAATGCCGGAGCGTCGCCGCGGCTCAAGGCTCGCTCTGCCCGGCCGGCTGCGAGGCGCGTCCGCTGCGCTCGCCGGAAGACCGTTCCGCGCCGACCGAATGCCACAGCCGCTTGTGGGTCGCGACGTGCGGCAAAGCCTGCGATCCCGCGCCCGGCTTCATCCGCTTGAAAGACGGAAGCCTGGCCGACGCGACGCGGCTCTCCGTGACGCTCGCGCAGGCGCCGGACGCGGCGCTTGAGGCGGCCCTCTCCGGCATGCATGTCGCGCTCACGCCGCGCTTCGACGGCCTCTATCGCTTCGATGCCGTGCTGAAGGATGGCGTGTCCGACAAGACGAAAGCCAAACTCGCCGCGCTCCACGGCATCGCTTCCGTCGACTACATCGCCAAATAAACCCTGCACCGTACGGTGCAGGGTTTTTTCTACTCTCTGACCACGCCTTTGCCCGCGGCGTTCTGATCTCCGAGGAGATCCGTGCCGATCGCGGGAACCGTTTTCAGGATGACCGTGCCGACGTCCTTGTCGAAGGCTTCGAGCCGGTTGTCGCCGGTCAGGTCGGCGATCTTGCCGGCGTCTTCCGCTTCGGGCGAGAACTCGACGTCGAAGTTCACGGTCACGGCTTTGACGGAGGTCGGCATCCGGTTGAGCCGCCAGGTGGCTTTGCGTCCGGTCTCGTCGAAGGTCAAGCTGCCGGCATCGACTTGGCGGTCGATGCCCGTCCACTTCACGCCCTGCGGCAGGACGGTGGTGGCGGTGAGATCCGTCAGCTCGTGCAGCGAATTCTGGATGACCCAGGTGATGCGATAGACCGTTTTTTGGCCGACTTGCGGCGGCATCGGGCCGGAGCCGACCGGCGTGCCGTCGTCCGTGAAGTAGCGGCCGTAGGCTTCGAACGACGTGTCGCTCTGCAGCGTGACGTCGAGCGGAGTCGTATCGACCTGGCGCGAGCCGGAAACGGTTCCGGCTTTGCCGATCGTGGCGCTGGCGACCGCGTGGACGACATAGGCGGACGTCTTGACGTCGCTGAAAGGCGCGCGGATCAGCGGCACGGAAAAGTCGATCTCGCCTTTGTCGCCGGGCGAGAGCGCGGTCAGCGCCGGCAGCTCTTTCTTGGTCCAGACGATCGTCGAGCCCGTGCGCTTGCCGTTCAAATCATCCTTCAAGGAAACCCAGTCGAGCAGCGTCTTGCCGTCCGGTTCGGAGGGCAGCGCGGCCGAGAGCGTCACGTCTTTCAGCGAGACGTCGCCGGCGTTCTCGTAGCGCACGGCGAAGTAGAGCATGTCGCCGAAGGAAACGATCGGCGGCTTGTCGGAGCCGTTGACCAGGAGCGTGAGATTGAGATTGCTCTTCAAGACGTTGGTCGTCGTGTTGGCATCGGCGATGTCGATCAAACCGTTGTCGCCGACGAAGCCCATGTGCGCTTGGAGCGTCTTCTGCCCGCGCGCCGTGGCCGCGAAGGTGCCGGTGATCTTGACCGTGCCTTTGGCGTGCGCCTCGATCTTCGGAAAGGTCCATTGCAGCGCGACGTCCGCGTCTTGCTTGGGATCGGATCCGTCCGGCAGTAAGCCGTCGAGCGGATCGACGATCAGGCGCATGTGTTCGAGCGGTTGGTCGGAGCGGTTCTCGTAGCTCAGGAGGTAGGAGGCTTCGTCGCCCGGCGTCATCTCGTCGGTGCCGGTCGCGGAGAGCGAGAGAACCGCATCCTGCACGACGGCGGTATGCGAAGCGACTTTCTGGAAATCGGAATTGAAATCGGCCGGCTTGTAGTCGAGCTCCGCCTGGAAAGTGAGCGCCGCGTTCAGCTCGCGCTTGACGTAGCCGCGGACTTTCACCTGGCCTTCGCCGCCGGAGGGGATTGAGCCGATGTCCCAGCTGCCGCTCGCGGCCGTGGCCGGATCCGAGCCCGTGACCTGGAAGCCGTCCGGCGCTTTGAACTGGATCGAGGCGCGCGCGAGCGGGATGCGCTCATGATTCTTATAGGCGATGACGAGCTGCTCTTCCGAGCCGGAGGTCAGGCTGCCGTCCGATTGGACGGAAAGCTCGACGCCCTCGCCGGTGAAACCGGTCGCGCGCGAGAAAAGGAAAATGCCGGCCCAGGTCGCCGCGGCGATCAAGAGGCCGCCGCCGAAAATCGCGAAGAGCAGGGAGCGGAGGCGGCTGCTCGGCTTGCCGTCGAGCCGCGTGAAATCCGGCAGGGCGCCGTCCTGATCCGAATAGATCCGCTTCAGCTCGCGGTCGAGATCACGCGGCTTCGCTTTCTTGTTCTTCTCCTCCATAGCACATCATTGATGGTTCACGAGCACGAGGCCGACGTAGAGGTCATGATCGAGCGGCGTCTTGAGCGTCAGGCCCGCCGGAGTCGCCAGCGCTTCTTGCGGCACGCTCGAGCGGATCTGCCAGTCCGCCGGCGGCGTGATGCGGCTTTCGAACGTGCGATGCGTCGCGCCCGGTTGTTTCTGCACGACGAGCTTCATTTCGGCGGTCGGGACGGAGAGGCCGAGCGTCGCTTCCGCGCGGTCCAGCCAGCTCGAGGGTTGCTTCTCGAGATCCTGCAGGCGGAACGGCAGGCGATAGCGAAGGCGCACGGTTTTGATTTCTCCCGGCGCGACTTGGATCCAGTTCCCGAAGACCGTCAGTTCGGATTCGTCGTGGATGTCGGTGCCGGATGTCGGATCCTTCGCGCCATCACCTTCGACCGCGGCCAGCAGCGTGGAAGGCTGCAGCGTGTCGTCCGCGGGTTGGAAATAGCCGGCGCCCGGCGCTTCGAATCCTTCCGCGGACAGGAGCACGCTGCCCTTCGGAACATAGAAGCGCTGGTAGTCGATGTTCTTGATGCCGGTGAAGAGTTCGCCGGTTTTTCCGTGATGGCTGCGCGTGACGGAAACGGTGTCGATCAGGGAGCCGTCCGCGTCGACGCTCGTTTCGTGACGGATGTCCTCGTCGACCACGCCGTCGGTTTTTCCGCCGGCGATGTTGGTGTCGACGACGTCCAGATAATCCGCGTTCGCGATCGGGCGCAGTTCGCCGGTCCAACCGAAGGCCTGGGCGGACGCCTGAGCGTTCGCGTCGTTGAAGTAGACCTGGACGTCTTTCGACGCGAGAGCGTTTCCGAGCGCCCCGGAGAGCGCAGGCAGGTCGGATGACCCGTTTTCGACCAACTTTTGCAGCACTTTCGGCGCCATGTCGGAAATGATCTGCTTGGGCTGATTCGTCTCATGGTCGTACGTGATCTCGACCGTCTTCTGCGTTTCGTCCATGAAGTTGTCGGCGCTGATCGTCTTGCCTTCCGCCGGCAAGTCGATCGGGCCGACGGCGCGCAGCAGGTCTTCCATCACGTTCGAGGTGACGGCGATCACGCCGTCGACGGTCGGGCCGCCGCTCTTTTCGTAGAACCACATGAGCGACTTGGCCGAGGTCGGAAAATCGGCGAACCAGTTGGCGTCCTGAAATTCCCAGCGCGTGTTGACGAGCCGGAGCTGCTCCGGCGCCGCCACGCGTTGATTGAAGCCGCCGCGCAAGTCGTACGAGCCGCCGGCGGGAATTTCGATTTTCTTGATCGCGCCGTCCTCGAGATCCATCAGCGCGTAGGAACCGATGAAGCCGCCGGTCGGGCGGAGCTCGCGGCTGTTTTCGAAAACCACGAGATAGCGGCGCATGCCGTTCGCGCCGATCGCGTCGAGCAGCGTGGCGGACGCGTCGGACGTGCGGCGCAGATCTTCCAACGCGCTCTTCACGTCCGCGCGGATTTGCTCGAACGGCGCGCGGTAGGACGCGGGCAAGCTGTGCGGAGAAACGCCATCGAGCTGCGCGACGCCGTCTTCGAGGCGAGGCATCGCGGCCTTGAGCGCCTCGCTCATGCGCGCGAGTTTTTTCGCGTTCGTGTCCTGCGATTTTTCCATGGCGTCGAGCCCGTCGGCCAATTCCGCGCCTGCCTTCGAGATGTCTTCGCCGGCCGCGAGCAGCTTGCTTCCGCTCGAAAGCTTTTCGCCGTTGCCGGTCAGGAGCGCGGCCAAACGCACCGCGATATCGTCGACATGGTCGCGCGTGGCGGCGAAGGCTCCGGCCGAACGGTCGAATGAGGCCTTGGCCGTCATCGGCGACGCGAGCGCGTCCTTGCCCGCGTCTTTCAATCCGCCGACGGCTTCCTGCGCGTCGGCCGCGATCACGCCCGCGCGCTTCAAGAGGCCGCTGTATGACAGGAGCGCTTGGAGCGGCAGCGTGATGATGAGCGCGATGACCGCGAAGGCGATGACGTGCCGTTTCCAGCTCGCGTCAGGAAAAAAGGAAAAGGCCGGCTTCGTTTTTTTTGAAAGCTTGATGACGACCGGCGATGTCGGGGCCGGGGATTTCGGCGCCTTTGCCGGCCGGACCCGAGGCTTGAAGGCGAGCGAAAAAATTGCGAAGGGGAGGCTCAAAAAGCCCGTAAAAGAGGCGCGGAAAGGCTTTTTATCCGGCTGGAAGGGAACGATCGCGCGCGGATCGTCTTTGGCCCGCCGGAACCGCGAGAGCCAGACGTGGAGGCGCTGCCAGAAATCGAGCGCGGGCCGCGGGCCTTTCGGCGCGCGACGGGAGAACGAGGTGAGATCGACGATGTGGCGGGAGAGGGACGCCGAAGACCGGATCGGCACGTCTTTCTGCCGTTCCTCCTGTCCGATCGTCGATTCGTTCCGTTCCTGCTCCGTCATGGTCGGAGAGAAGAAAGATAGATTCGCATCGTCTGTTCGGCGCACCGGCTCCAGCTGTAACGCGCGACGCGCGCTCGCCCGCGTTCCGCCAGCGCCGCCCGCAGCGCTTCATCGCCGAAGACGCGCTGCATCGCTTCGGCCATCGCTTCAGAATTTTCCGGATCGAAGTAGGTGGCCGCCTCGCCGAGGACTTCCGGCAAGCACGAGGAGTCGGAAGCGGCGACCGGCGTGCCATAGCGCATCGCCTCGAGTGGCGGCAGGCCGAAACCTTCGAGCAGCGACGGGAAGACGTACGCGCGCGCGCGGCGATAGAGTTCGGCGAGCTCGGCTTCGCTCGCGTAGCCGTAGAAAATCGTTTGATTTTGGCGGGAAAGTCCGAGTTTTTCGGCCTCGATTTTCAGCCGCTCGTAGAAGGAGTCCATCTTGCCGACCAAGACGAGCTGCGCGTCGAGTCCGCCCTTGCGGAGTCCCGCAAACACTTCGAGCAGGCGTTCAAGATTTTTGTGCGGATACGCGTTGCCGACGTAGAGGAAATACGGCTTGCGGATCCCTTTCGCTTCGGGATCGAACGTGCCGGGAATCGTCAGCTGCCCCGCCTCGACGCCGTCGGACGCTTCGTACGTCACCTCGATTTTTTCCGGCGCGATGCCGAGCGAACGGACGATGTCCTGTTTGGTGTAGTCCGAAACGGTGATGATTTTTTTTGCGCGACGAGCCGCGAACCGGATCGTCAGGAGATAGGCCGCGTACTTGAGCGCGTACGTCACGGCGTTGAGCGTCGTCGCCCGCCGCGTCGGGTAGCGGAAGAGGATCAGGTCATGGATCGTCACGACGAACGGGCAGGGCGTGAGAAGCGGGACGTTGAAATGCGGAAAATGCATGAGATCGATCCGCTCTTTTTTGATGAGAAAAGGGAAGCGTAATTGCTCTGTCAAAGAGTACCAACGAAAGTCAGCCAGGACCTTCCTGAATTTCGTGGATTGTGGCTGATAGTAGCCAAAATTTTCTTTTCTCAAGAAAATCACGAATTCGTGACTTCCACCCCGTCTCTCCAGGTTCTCAATGAGCCTCTCGGTGTAGCGTCCGAGACCCTTGCCGACGGGTCCAAAAAAGCGTGCGTCGATGCCGATTCTCATGAAGGCAGTGTAGCATTTTTTCTTCTTTCTATGGAAACTCGCGTTTTTTAAGCTGGGACACGCAAAAACCCTTGATTTTTAAGCCAAAAAATGGTAAAATAATGACGTGTCCACAGGTCTCGGCCGAGACTTGAGGAAAAACAAAAACAAATGGGGGGGAAGCTTTACAATTTTTTGGCTAGGTTAAGTGGTTATCATGTAAGCCGCTTGATGACTTTCGCGTTGTCTGGCGGTTTTTCGTTGGTCATTTTCACATTTTGCTTTCTTTTCCCGGCTCAAGCCGCCAATAACGTCCCAAAAATCCTGAATTATCAGGCGAAGGTGACCGATTCCGGCGGCACGTCCGTTCCCAACGGCAGTTTGAGCGTAAAATTCGTCTTTTACGACGCCTCCTCCGGCGGGAATTGCCTGTATTCCGTTCGCGGTACCTGCGGCACCCCCGCCGCTAAGACCGTCACCGTCACGAACGGCGTCTTCTCGACGCAGCTCGGCGACACCAATGGCGGCGATAACGAGATTCCTGACGCCTTGTTCGACAACAACGCCGTCTTCCTGGGCGTGACCATCGGCTCGGATTCGGAAATGACGCCGCGCAAGCGCATCACCGCGGCCCCATACGCGATGAATGCCGATCGGCTCGATCATCTCGATTCGACGAGTTCCGGCAGCACCACGCCCTATATCGTGGCGACCACCTCGAACGGCAACCTCACGGTGACCGGCGATCCGCAAGGCGCGGGCGTCGCGAATGGCGTAGTGTCCATCAATCCGGCGGCGGCAACGGGCGGCGAAACGCTCTTCGGCATCGCCGACAATGGCGCGGCGCGCTTCCAGATCGCGAAAGAAGGCACGACGACGCTGATCGGTTCGCTGCTCGCGACGTCATCTTCGTCCACCGCGCAGTTCGTGTTTCGCGGCGCGGCCGGTCAGACGAATGACGCGTTCGAAATCCAGAATGTCGGAACGGACCGGCTGTTCTCGGTCTCGGCCACGGCGACGTCGATCGGCGCCGGCTCTCGCTTGATCGTCGGTTCGACCAACACGCTGATCATCAACTCGTCCGGCAACTTCGAGGCGATCAACGGCGTGACCGCGCGCTTCCCGGCGAGCCAAGGCGCGAACGGTCAGATGTTGACCAATGACGGCGCCGGCAACCTGACCTGGACGACTGCGCTCGGCACGCAGACGATGCTGCAGACCTTCAACAACTCGACCTCCTCCAATGAAATCTTCGTCAACAACGCGCAAGGCGGATTGACCATCGCCGATCAAGTTACGGGCGGTTTCGGCAAAGGCAAAGGCATCGGCAATTTGTTCGAAGTGCAGGACCGCGTGAACGCGGCGGGCGATTACAGCACGCGCTTCTTCACGGTCAGTTCCACCGCGACGATTTCCAACCAAGCAATTTTCGTGCCGGAAACGGGTTCGACGCCGATGTACAGCTTCGTCAACGACGCTGACACCGGCATCAACAGCCAGACGGACGGCGAGATCGATTTCAGCAGCAACGGTTCGACGGTCCTGATCATGGCAAATACCGGCGACATCACGATGTTCGGCGGCGGCAAGTTCACGGTGAACGGCGGCACGATCGATATCGGCGCGTCGACCGGCGACTTTGCGGACACGCCGACGAATTTGAACATCGGCAACGCCGCCACGGCCATCACGATCGGCGCGAATTCCGGCGCCGGCCGCACGACGGTGCAGAACAACGAGTTCGCCGTCGGTTTGGGCGGCGAGTTCACGGTCAGCACCACGTCGACGCTCATCAATTCGGCCGCATTCGGTCCGTATGCGATCGGCATCAATACGAGCGAACCGGCCGCGGCGCTCACGCTCGCGGATACGAGCATCAGCCCGTCGCAGAACATCTTCGAAATCCAAAACACTTCGGGCGGTGGCGGCTATACCCAGCGCTACTTCACCGTCAGCTCGACCGGTACGCATTTCGAGTATAGCTCGGTCGGCGAAAATAATCCGCAATCTGCCGTTATCAATAACGCGCCGATCATGCCGAGCAATGGCGGCTTCATGACGCCGATCGCTCTGACGACCTCTCTCTCGCCGAGCGGCGCATTGGCCTCTGGAAATCAGCTGTTTCCCTATGGAATGAATAGCTTCGTGGATTTGTCAGGCATCACCAACCCTGGTTCCGGCATCACCGCGGTAGGCGCCAGCAGCCTCGTGGGCGGGGGCATGTCGATCGACACCTCGGCAAATGCGGACTATAGCTTGACCGGCGCGCGTGATGAAGTGAACGCATCGCTCGATGCGACGAATTTGGGGGTCGGCACCTTTACCACGACGGTTGGCGATTTCGAGAATAACGCGAACGTTTCGGCGGGTTCAGGCGGCATTTTGTCCAGCACGGCCTACGGCATCCTGGTGCAAAACGGGGCCAACCTTTCCTTGAGCTCTTCTTCCTTTGGCTACGGGGCATACATTAACAATGGCGCCCAAGCCACAACCAATTACGGTTTGGTCGTCGGCGTGAGCGGCGGCAGCGTCAACAACTATGCGGCGATTTTCAATGGCGGTCCGGTCGGCATCGGTCTCAACGACCCCGCCGCCCAGCTGACCATTGCGGACGGCAACGCATCGCCGACCGCCAACATTTTCGAACTCCAGAATACCTCGGGCGGCGGCGGCTACACCCAGCGCTACCTCACCGTCAGTTCGACCAGCACGATCATGCGCGGCATGAATACGATTGCGACGCTCGGTTCGGAGCTGGTCACAAACGGGGGCTTCGATGTGGATGCCAGCTGGACCGAAGGCACTGGCTGGACGATCAGCGGCAGTCAGGCTTCCCATGCCGCCGGCAATGCCACGGCGCTTTCCCAGGTTATTTCTGTGACGGCGGGTGAAATTTATGACGTCACTTTCACAGTAAACACTACGACGGCCGGCTCCCTGACCCCGTCATTGGGCGGCGCGAGCATCAGCGCCATCGGGGCGACGACGGGAATCAAGAACTATGAGGTGGTCTTAAATCCCACTTCCGGCAACACGCTGAGCCTGACGGCCAATTCGGCCTGGGCCGGAACGATCGACTCGGTCAGCGTCACGCATATCACGAAAGCCGATCCAGTGTTGCTGCTTGATAACAGCGCGAGCACGGCCCAAGTCGCCTTCCGCGCCACGCAGTTTAACGTACTGATCGGCACGGATGCAGGCCGCGCATTGACGTACGGTAATGAGGATGTGGCCGTCGGCCGGGCCGCTCTGGCCGCCAACACGGGCGGCGCCGTTAACGTCGCGATCGGCAGTCTGGCCATGACAAACAGCACGCTCTCGACCAGCAACGTGGCCATCGGCGCCGAAGCGATGAGGACCAACACGACCGGCAGCACCAACGTCGCCGTCGGCGAATCGGCTTTGTACAGCAATACCATCGGCAGCGGCAACACCGCGCTGAACAGCTTGGATACCAATACGGAAGGCAGTAACAACACATTCCTCGGCTACTCCAGCCGCGGATCGACAGGCCTTCTGAATCGAAGCACGGCGATCGGCTACAACGCCGTTGTCGGTCAGGACAATGCCATGGTCCTGGGCGGCACGGGCACCGATCTCCCCAACGTGGGCATCGGCGATACGACGCCGGATTCGCTCCTGACCCTCCGGGGTCCGCTTGCACCGACGCAAACGCTTTTCGAGATCAGCAATTCCGCCAATTCGGCACGCTACTTCACCGTCAGCTCGACCTCGACGCTGATCAATCCGATTAATAGCGCTCTTACCTATAAGGTGGGTATCAATAACCTCGCGCCTGCCAACACTTTCACCGTCGGCTCGACCAGCACCTTTGAAGTCGACACTAACGGCAACCTGGTCAAGATTCGCAACGTTGCTTACAGCTGGCCGTCGTCGCAAGGCGGAGCCACGACCGTCCTGCAGAACAACGGCTCGGGCACGCTCTCGTGGGTGGCGGCATCGGGTACGGTCAACCTGCTCCAGGCCTTCAACAACTCGACGTCTTCCAACGAACTCTACGTCAACAACACGCAGGGCGCGCTTACGATTGGCGATCAGGTTACGGGCGGCGCGGGCAAGGGCGTCGGTCTTGGTAACTTGTTCGAAATTCAAGACCGCATCAATGCGACGGGCGACTACGGCGCGCGCTTCTTCACCGTCAGCTCGACCTCGACCCAGGTGCTGGGCGGCAGCCGCCTCATCGTCGGTTCGACCAACACGCTGATCATCAACTCGTCCGGCAACTTCGAGTCGA
>CAYOJH010000010.1:0-35615 GCA_964404275.1 uncultured Gammaproteobacteria bacterium
GCCCGCACGGGCGGCCGCAACAAGCTGCGCCTGATGGGCATGAAGATGATCATCCGCCGCATTCCGAAGCTGCGCGGCTTCAAGAGCCAGTACGGCAAGGACGGCACGATCACGCTGCATGATCTCGTGAAGGCGTTTCCGCAAGGCGGCATCGTCACGCGTTCGGAGCTCGCGAAGCGCGGCCTGATTCACGACACCCGCGCGGCCCTCAAGGTCGTCGGTTCGACGGAACTCTCGCGCAAGCTGACGCTCAAGGGCCTCAAAGTCTCGGGCGGCGCCAAAGCCGCGATCGAGAAGGCCGGCGGTTCGGTTGCTTAAGAAACGATCACTGCGGTAGACTTCGATTCGTATGTGGGCAAAACTCTCCCAAGTCTGGAAACAGAAAGATCTCCGCACCAGCCTGCTTAAGGTTTTCGGCCTGCTGGTCGTCTTCCGCCTCGCCGCGCACATCCCGATCCCGGGCGTTAATCTCACCAACCTCCGGTCGTTTTTCCAGTCCAACCAGCTGCTCGGTTTGATGAACGTCTTCTCGGGCGGCACGCTGGATAACTTCTCGGTCGTTTCGCTCGGCGTCGGCCCGTACATCACGGCCTCCATCATCCTGCAGCTCCTGGGCATGATCATCCCCGCCCTCGACGAGCTCCAGAAAGACGGCGAACAGGGCCAGCGCAAGATCAACCAGTGGACGCGCATCCTGACGGTTCCGCTGGCGCTGCTCCAGTCCTACGCGATGATCAGCCTGCTCAAGCAGTCTTCGGGCATCGTGACCGGCCTCGACACCGTGCACCTCATCGTCACGATGCTGACCATGACGGCCGGCACCATTTTCCTGATGTGGCTCGGCGAGCTGATCGACGAGCAAAAAGTCGGTAACGGCATCTCGATCATCATCTTCGCGGGCATCGTCACCGACTTGCCTAAGGCGATTCAGCAGGCCTTGCTGACGTATGACGCTTCGCGCCTGCCGGTCTACGCCGCCTTCCTGCTGATCGCGCTCGTGACCGTGGCCGGCGTCGTCGTGATTTCGGAGGCGCAGCGCAACATTCCGGTGACCTACGCCAAGCGCGTGGTCGGCACCGGCACGGCCGGCGGCTCGAGCACGCACCTGCCGCTCCGCGTCAACATGGCCGGCGTGATCCCGATCGTCTTCGCGATCTCGATCATCCTGTTTCCGCCGATGATCGCGCAGTTCTTCGTCCGCGCGAAGACCGCCTGGCTCGCCGCCGCGGCCACCAAGGTCATCGCCTTGTCGCAGAACCAGCTGCTCTACGGCATTTCCTATTTCGTCCTGGTCCTGGCCTTCACCTACTTCTACACCGCGATCATCTTCAAGCCCGATCAAGTCGCGGAGAACCTGCAGAAGCAGGGCGGCTACGTCCCCGGCATCCGCCCGGGCAAGCCGACGGCCGACTACCTGATGTACTCGGTCAACCGCATCACCCTGGCCGGCGCGATCGCGATCGCCCTCATCGCCGTGCTCCCGCTGGCCGTCCAGCATTTGCTGACCGGCACGCAGAACATGGTCGTCGGCGGCTCGCGCCTCCTGATCATCGTCTCGGTCGTCCTGGAAGTCGTCCGCCAAGTCGAATCCCAGATGACCATGCGCGAATACGATTACGATACGGTGAAATGATGTCATTCCTGCGAAAGCAGGAATCCAGTACCAAAAAAGAGTCCCGACGTGACGTCGAGACTCTTTTCGTTCAGGTGTTTTTAACCTCCAAACAATCCTTTCAATTTCGCGATAAGGCCGGTCTTTTTCGGCGGCACGGCCAAGGCGGAGGCGGGTTTTTCCGGAGCGGCCGGATGGGCCGCCACCGTTCTGCCGGGATGACGGAAGTACCGATTCAGCCCCGGCTTGGCGATGCCCAGTTCCCTTCGATTGCGTTCGAGTTCCTGGTAGTCATCGGGGAAGAGGACGCTTTCCATGGTGTGGCGTTCGTACTCCAACGCCTGAATTTTTTGAAGGAGATCAGCGCGAGTCTCGCGGAGCTTCTCGAATTCCTCTTGCGAGAGTTTCGGAAGGTCGACTTCGGGTTCAGCGATGCCGGCAGCGTTTGCCGACATCGCCACGATCGCTCCGTCCATGGTTTTATCCTCTGGCACATCGACCGCGCCCATTGCGTGTTCGATGATGTTCAGCTCTTCGGCAATTTTGGGAATCTCCTGGTTCAGTTCATTCAGGCGCGCAGTCATTTCGCCGCGACGCTTCTCCGATATTCGCGGGCCCGTCTCTTCCGGCGCGAGCTTCGCGAGATTTTCAAGCGAAAACTGATTCAGGACGTTCTGATCATCGCGCTCTTGGCCGCCGCTTTCAGGTCTCTCCAAGCTCTTCATACGGTTGAGGGATTAAGATATTGGCAGTATGACAGAATGAGGATGAATGTGAAATTTGCTACACTGAAGGCATGATGCGACAACGGCAAATTTTAATCCACGGCCTCCTGGTCTTCATCGTGACCGGCGGGCTTGCGCTGGCGGCGGGAGCGAAGACGATCGTGCGCGGCGGGTATGTGCCGTCCGTGGCCGTCTCCGTGCCGTTTTTTCTGGCGATCTTCCTGTTCGCGACGCTGCTCCTCTTATTTGTTCTGCGCGTTTTCAAGCGGCCGGAAATTTTCGAGGCGATCTTCGCGCTGACGATGCTCTCCGGCGCCTGGTTCCTGGCCGACATCTACCTTTCGCCGGGGCTGGCGCTCTTGGCGGGATCGGCGATCATCCTGCTGCGTTTCGCATGGAAAACGGTCTTCAGCGCGAATCTGAGCTTGGCGATCGGCATCGCCGGCCTGGCCGCGAGCGTCGCTTCGGGACTCTCCGCGACCTCGGTCCTGCTGCTTTTGACCGTGCTGTCCTTCTACGATATCGTGGCCGTGTACCGCACGCGGCACATGGTCACGATGTTCCGCGCTCTCGCTTCGCGCGGCGCGCTTTTCGCCTTCACGCTGACGCCGCTCGCGCCTCGCGCGCTCCTCGCGCCGCCTTCGCCCGATCGCGGCGTCGCGCTCGGCACCGGCGACGTGGCCCTGCCGGTCATGCTGGCGGTCTCCGCGCTGCGGAGCGGCCCGGTCCAGGCCGTCTCGACGCTCGGCGGCGCGGCGCTCGGTTTCGTCCTGATGACCGCCCTCTTTTACGCGCAGCCGAAGCGCGCCGCGCTTCCCGCGCTGCCGCCGATCGCGCTCGGCGCGGCGCTCGGCTACCTCGTTTCACTCCTCTTCCTTCCGTCATGAAACGCATGAAGATCGCCGTGCTCGGGACGCAAGCGTCCGGCAAGGGCACGCAATCGCACATCCTTTCCGTGACCATGGGCGTGCCGGCGGTTTCCGTCGGCGACTTGCTGCGCGATCTTCAGAACGAGGATTCCGAGCGCGGCCGCGCCGCCAAGGTCGACATGGCCAAAGGCTCGTTCGTGGCCGACGCGATCATCATGCCGCTGCTCAAGGAATGGGTCGACAAGCATCCCCAGGGCTGGATCGTCGACGGCTTTCCGCGTTCGGTCGAGCAGGCCGAAAGCTGCGCGGCCTTCTTCCGTCCCGAGGCCGTGCTCTACCTGGAAGTGCCGGACGAAGAATCGAAACGGCGCATTTCCTACCGGCGCGTTTGCTCGAAATGCCGGACGAACTACAACCTGATCACCCAGCCGCCGCAGAATCCGCGCGGCTTCTGCGATATCTGCGGAGGCGAGCTCGTCCGCCGCGCCGACGACACTCCGGAGCTGGTCGAAGAGCGCCTCAAGCAGTACCATGCGGTGACGGAGCCGCTGAAAGTCTGGTTCGCCAAGCGGAAGAAGCTGGCGCTGATCGACGCCCGCAACGGCATCGCCGACGTGGCGCGGGATATCCAGCATAAGCTCGAAGATCTCCGCAAAAAAAATTCCGGAGTCCGCCGCTCGTGGCTCTGGGCGCTCGCGCTCGCGCTCACCCTACTGGCCGTCTGTGCCGGATTGACCTTGACCGGATATATCCTGAATTCTTGAACATGGCCATCGGACGCTATACCGAAGAAGAGGTCGCGAAGTTGCGCGAGGGCGGCAAGCTCCTCAGCGAGATTTTGGGCGAGCTCGCGGCCATGGCCAAGCCCGGCGTGACGACCGCGGAACTCGACGCGCACGCCGAAAAGCGCATGCGCGCGGCGGGCGGCGAGCCTTCCTTCAAAGGCTACAAAGCCGGCGGCAACGTGCCGTTTCCCGGTACCGTCTGCACCTCGATCGACGACGAAGTCGTCCATGCCCCGCCCGTGCCGGGCCGCGTCCTCAAAGAGGGAATGCTGCTTTCGCTCGACATCGGCCTCCGCTACAAAGGACTCTGCACCGACATGGCCATCACGGTGCCGGTCGGCGAGGTCTCCGCGTCATTGTTGAAATTGATCCGCGTCACGAAAGATTCGCTCATGGCCGGCGTCGACGCCGTCCGTCCGGGCGCCAAGATCGGCGACATCGGCCGGGCCGTCCAGCCGATCGTCGAACGCGCCGGCTTCGGCGTGGTGCGCGCGCTCGTCGGGCACGGCGTGGGCCATGAGGTGCATGAAGATCCGCACGTTCCGAACTACGACGACCCCGACGCGCCGACGATCCTGATCAAGAAGGGGATGGTTCTGGCGATCGAGCCGATGGTCACGCAGGGCTCCTGGGACGTCGTGCTCGCGCGCGACCAATGGACGATCAAGACGATCGACAAAAAACCGGCCGCCCATTGGGAAGTCACGCTGGCCGTGACCGACGACGGCTACGAAATTTTGACGCCTCTCCCGGTCTGATATGAACTACCTCGGCATCGATCACGGCACGAAGCGCGTCGGTCTTGCGATCGGATCGGACACCGCCGGCGCGGCCGCTCCGCTTTCGCTGCTCGAGAACATGGATGATGACGCGCTGATCGAGGAGATCAAGGCGGTCGTGGAAGCGGAACACATCGGCACGATCGTCCTCGGCCTGCCGATCGCGCAGGATGGCGGTTCCTCGGCCCAAGCCGACGTCGTCCGCGCTTTCGGAGCCAAGCTCGAAGCGGCGCTCACGATCCCGGTCGCGCTCCAAGACGAGCGTTTTTCAAGCCGGGAAATCGAGGCCCACATGGAAGCGATGGGTGGGCATAAAGCCTGGAAAGCGGCCGGCCTCGACCGCGACAGCGCGGCGGCGGCGCTGTTCCTGCAATCCTATCTGGACCGGATGAAAGCGAAATAATGTCGACGTATCACGCACGCGCGCTCGTACTGCGCCGAGAAACTTGGCGCGACGCGGCACGCCTTTATACGTTTTACACGCGCGAAACGGGAAAACTTCTGGCGATCGGCCGCGGCACGCGCAAAGTGCTTTCGAAACTCGGACCTCATCTCGAGCCGTTCACGCTGGTCGACCTGCATCTCGCGCGCGGCCGCAGGCTCGACACGATCTGCGGCGCGATCCTGCGGCGCTCGCCCGAACCGCTCGTGGCCGACGACCTCCGCTATCTCGCGGCCTCCTTCGTCGCCGAAGCGCTCGACTCTTTCGTCAAGCTTGGTGAGCGCGACGACGAGCTTTGGCGCCTGACGGAATCCTGGTACGCCGACGCCGCGGTGCTGCCCGAAGGCCGCTTGACGGCGCGCCTGGCGCTGTTCGTCTGGAAGCTCATGGCGCATCTCGGCTACCGGCCGAAGCTCGACGAATGCTGCGAGTGCGGAAAAGACTTGCAGTACGAAGCCTCGCGCTTCTTGCCTGCGCGCGGCGAAGCCGCTTGCCGATTCTGCCCGCTCGACGAGCGCGCGCTGGTTGGAGCGGAAGCGCTCGACGGCGTCGCGCATGCGGAAATCCGGGCCGTCCTGGACGGCGGCACGGCGTTGCCCGCGCAGCCGGCGACGATCCGCTCCGCTTTCGCGCTGCTCGAAGCGCAGCTCGACCGCCCGCTCGCCAGCCTGCCACTCGTCCGCGCCCGGCTCAGAGAGCGCCGTGTTATCATGGGACAGACATGAAATCGAAACTCCTCTGGGGTGCCGCCGCCTTTTTTCTTCTCTTGTTCCTGGCGGTCGGCTGGTTCTACCTGAATCTCACGCGCCAAGCTTCGAAAAACGAGGCGCTGCCTTCGCCTTCCGCCGATCAGCAACCCGCCGGTGCTCTCGAAGCCAGCGCGACGGGAACATGGCAGACGGTTTCGAGCGCCACCTGGAACTACGCGATGAAGATTCCGCCGGGATACCATTTTTCGGAAAGCGCGAGCGTCGACGCGGTCGGCTACGTCTTGCCCGATCCGACGGCCGACAACGGCGCGCCGGCGCCGGTCATGAGCGTGACCGTCGCGGACGTTTCGGCCAAAGGCCAGTTCGCCGGCAAGCCGATTTCCTCAGGCGGAAAAAATTATTGGCTGGCGCGCTGGGAGGATAAAGCCTGGCCGCCCTATGACGCCGTCGTCGCCAGCTTCACGCCTCCTCCTGAGGCATCGGCCAGCGCGACCGCGGAGACGCCGTCCGACTGGGAAACATATTCCAGCCCCCGACTCGGCTTCTCGCTTCAACTGCCTCCCGGATATTTCATTTCGGAAACCGATTCGGACGTCGAAGCCGACGTCATGCCCATTCCGTCTCCGAACGGCGGCGAACTGCCCGTCATGCGCATCCGCCGCTATCCCAAAGACCAAATGCCGTCGCCGCCCGCGGAGAGCGTCGTCTCCACGCAGGGCGACGCGGTCTACGTCATGAGTCTCTGGGAAGACTCCGCCTGGGTGCCCTTTGCTCAGGTCGCCGCGAGCTTGAAAACCTTGTAGGTTTCGGCTAAGGTGAGCGCGCTATGGAACAGACGCTCGTCCGCGACATCGCGAAACACGCCGGCCAGGACGTCCTCTTGAAGGGCTGGTGTTTCAATTTTCGTTCGTCCGGTTCGATCTTCTTCCTGCAATTCCGCGACGGCACCGGCCGCCTCCAGGCCGTCATTTCCAAGAAAGAAGTTTCCGAAGAGGTCTGGAACGCTTGTCAATCGTTGTCGATCGAAGCCTCGGTCGAGATCGAAGGCCTGGTGAAAGCCGAACCGCGCTCTCCCTCGGGTTTTGAAATCCAAGCCAAGACCGTGCGCGTCGTCGCGCTGCCGTCCGAGGAATTCCCGATCGGCAAGAAGGAACACGGCGTCGAATTCTTGATGGACATCCGCCATTTGTGGCTGCGCTCGTCCCGCCAGGAAGCGATCTTGCGCGTCCGCGACGAGATCGCCTTCGCCATGCGCGAGTTCATGCACGAGAGGGGATTCACCCTGACCGATTCGCCGATCTTCACGCCCAACGCCGTCGAAGGCACGACGGATCTCTTTGAGGTGAAATATTTTGACGACAAAGCCTATCTCTCGCAGTCCGGGCAGCTCTACCTCGAAGCGACTTCTGCCGCTCTCGGCCGCACCTACTGCTTCGGCCCGACCTTCCGTTCGGAAAAATCCAAGACACGTCGCCACCTGACCGAGTTTTGGATGCTCGAAGCCGAAGCGGCGTACATGGATTACGCAGAGAACATGCGGCTGCAGGAAGATTTGGTCGTGCATGTCGTCAAAAAAGTGCTGGCCAACCGTCGCGAAGATTTGAAGACGTTGGAACGCGACGCCGCGCCGCTCGAAGCTGTCGTGGCCGGCGGTTTTCCGCGCGTGCATTATGACGAGGCGATCAAGAAACTCCAGGAACTCGGCAGCGACGTGAAATGGGGCGACGATCTCGGCGCCGACGACGAAACGATTTTGACGCGGCAATATGACAAGCCGATTTTCATCCACCACTATCCTGTCGAAGTGAAGGCCTTCTACATGAAGCCCGATCCGGAAAATCCGAAACAGGTGCTGAACAACGACATGCTCGCGCCGGAAGGCTACGGCGAAATCATCGGCGGCTCAGAGCGCATCGACGATCTGAAGCTCCTCGAAGAGCGCATCGCCGCGCACGGCCTGCCGAAAGAGGCCTTCGCGTGGTATCTCGACCTCCGCCGCTACGGTTCCGTCCCGCACTCCGGCTTCGGCATCGGCCTCGAACGCACCGTCGCCTGGATCTGCAAGCTTCCGCACGTCCGCGAAACGATCCCGTTCGCCCGCCTGCTCAACCGCCTGAAACCATAGTGAAAAATGGCTTACCTAAGCCATTTTTTCGTATTGATGGCGGAGTTGCCCAAGTCAAAAACGCATGGTAAAGTGCGTGCATATGGAATCCCAGAAGCGCATTTTTGTTTTGGAAACGCTGAACCGGGTGGGGGAAGAAGTCTTGTTGAAAGGCTGGGTGCACGTGCGCCGCAACATGGGCAAGATGATTTTCGTCGAGCTGCGCGATCGCACGGGCATCATTCAAGTCGTCTTTCATCCGGGGAATCCCGAGGCGCTCGCCGCAGCGGCCGATCTTCGTTCGGAATTCTGCGTCGCGATCCGCGGCAAGGTGAATGCGCGGCCGGAAAAGCAGGTGCAGGCGAATCAGCCGCTCGGCGCGGTCGAGTTCGAAGCGCTGGAACTCACGGTCTTGAACGCCGCCAAGACGACGCCGTTTGAACTTGATAAGGATACGCGCGCCGTCGACGAGGAACTGCGCTTGAAATACCGCTACCTCGACTTGCGTTCCGAACGCATGCGCAAGAACATCGATCTGCGCTACAAGATCGTCAAATTCCTCCGCGATTTCCTCGGCGCCAAGAATTTCCTGGAAATCGAAACGCCGATTCTGACGAAAGGCACGCCGGAAGGCTCGCGCGAATATCTCGTGCCGTCGCGTTTGCATGCCGGCAAGTTCTACGTGCTTCCGCAATCGCCCCAGCAGTTCAAGCAGCTCCTGATGGTCGCGGGCATGGAACGCTATTTCCAGATCGCGCGCTGCTTCCGCGACGAGGACCAGCGTGGCGACCGCCAGCCGGAGTTCACGCAGCTCGATCTGGAGATGTCCTTCATCGAAGAAGAGGACATCATCTCACTGACCGAAGCGATGCTGATCGCGCTGGTCGAGACCGTCACGCCTGAAAAGAAAATAGCGCAGAAACCCTTCCCGCGCCTTTCGTACAAGGAAGCCATGGAGAAGTACGGCAACGACAAGCCGGATCTGCGCGTCAACAAGGATGATCCGAACGAGCTGGCCTTCTGCTGGGTCGTCGATTTCCCGCTCTTCGAGAAATCCGAATCCGAAGGCCGCCTCGTTTCCGCGCACCATCCGTTCACCGCGCCGCGCGACGATCAGAAAGCGCTGCTCGCGACCGCGCCGGAAAAGGTCATCGCCAAAGCGTATGACATCGTCCTGAACGGCTACGAGATCGGCGGCGGTTCGATCCGCATTCATGATCGCGAAACCCAGAAGCAGATCTTCCAGATCCTCGGTCTCGAAGATTCGGAAATCCAGGAACGCTTCGGCCATATGCTCGAGGCCTTCGAGTACGGCGCGCCTCCGCACGGCGGCATCGCTCCGGGCATCGACCGCATCGTCATGCTTTTGGCCGGCGAGCCGAACATCCGCGAAGTCATCACCTTCCCGAAGACGGGCGACGCCCGTGATCCGATGATGGGCGCCCCTTCGCCCCTGCCCGAAGCGCAGTTGGCCGAAGCGCATATTTTGGCAGTTGCTCCTAAAAAGAAGTAAAATAGCCTCCTATGGCCGTCGCCAAACCTCTCCTCACGTATCTCGACAAAGCCGACATCACATACGAGATCGTGCCGCACAAGAAGGTCTACACCGCCTACGATCTCGCGCAGACGCTTGGAGAGAAATTGGACGGCATCGCCAAGACGCTGCTCGTGAAGGTCGAGCTGCCGAACGTTTCGAAGAAGGGGAAGCATTACATCCTGGTGATCCCGGCTTCGTATCGCGCGAACTTCAACAAGATCAAGAAGCATCTCAAGGCCAAGAAGGTCGAGATGGCGGTGGAAAAGACGCTCAAGAAGCTGAAGCTCAATCCCGGCGCGATCACGCCCTTCGGCGGCTATCATAAACTGGAGATCCTGCTCGACAAGGCGCTGCTCAAGACGCAGAAGGCCTTGGTTTCGGCCGGCGCGCATACCGAAGCGCTGCGCGTGAGGGTCAAAGATCTGCACGCCAAGGAAGGCGCGACGCTCGGCCAGTTCGGCGACAAGGCCAAGCTCAAGCTGCAGAAGGTTTTGAAGAAGGTCGTCAAAACGGCGAAAAAAGCTTTGAAGAAAAAGAAGCGCTAAAAACGTGTACGAGATCAAGATCGAGAAATTCGAAGGGCCTCTCGACCTCCTGCTCAAGCTGATCGAACGGGAGGAGCTTGATATCACCGAAGTTTCGCTGGCGCGCGTGGCCGATCAATACATCGCTCAGCTGCAGAAGCTGCCCGAAGTCTCCGCCGAAGAGCTCGCCGACTTCTTGGTCACGGCCGCCAAGCTGCTCTATATCAAATCGAAGATGCTGCTGCCGCTCCTGCACTGGGGCGAAGATGAAGAGGAGGGCGATCTCGAGCGGCGGCTCCGCATGTACAAGGAGTACGTCGAGGCGGCCAAGCAGGTGCAGGCCATGCTCGGCAAGAAACGGCACACCTTCGTCCGCGAGAAGCCGCCGATCTCCGCGCTGGGCTTCGCTCCGCCCAAGGACTTCAGCGCGGAGAAGATGGCCGAGCTCTTCCGCGACGTGCTGCGCCGGCTCGTGCCGGTCGTGAAGCCACCGGAAGGCGTGATCGAAAAGACCGTTTCGATCCACGAAAAGATCCGCCACATCCAAGACCTGATCGCCAAGCACGCCAAGGTCAGCTTCCAGAGCTTGCTCAAGAACGCCGAGACCCGCAGCGAGATCATTGTCTCCTTCCTGGCGCTGCTCGAGCTGGTCAAGCAGCGGCACGTGACCGTCAGCCAGGAAAACAGCTTCGCCGAAATCCATCTTGAGAAAGTATGAGCGCCAAATCCGAAATCGAAAGCCTCTTGTTCGTCTCGAGCCGCCCGCTCTCCGTCAAGCGCCTGGCGGAGGCGACCGGCCGCGACAAGAAGGAAATCCAGGAAGGACTCGACGCGCTGATCAGCGAATACGAAGCTCGCAAGGACGCGGGCGTGATCGTGCTGCAGAACGGCGACGAAGTGCAGCTGGCCACGAGCCCGGATCAGGCCGAGATGGTCAAGAATTTCCTGAAAGACGAGAGCTTCGGCGAACTGACCCGGCCCGCGCTCGAGACGTTGACCATCGTCGGCTATCGCGGTCCGCTGACCAAAGCGGAACTCGAACAGATCCGCGGCGTGAATTGCAGCCTGATCCTGCGCAATCTTTTGATCCGCGGCCTGGTCGAGACGGAGGGCGGCAAGACCGACGATCCTTCCGCCCCGGCCACCTACCGCGTGACCTTCGATTTCCTGCGCTATCTCGGCATTCGCAAGACGAACGAGTTGCCCGATTTCGACAGCCTGCATTCCGACGAGAATCTCCAGAAATTGCTGGACGCCGCGGCGCCGGCTTCCACGGACGCGCCCGCCGAATAGCTATGGCCGCGTTCCTGCTCCATCTCCTGCTCAAGACGGTTTTCGCCGGCATGACCTCGAGGACCGATTTGCTGCGTCCGCCCGCCCTCATCTTGCCAGCGGAAGCCGCGGGCGAGATCGAACCGCCTGCCCCGCGTAGCCCGCAGGGCGAAGTGGGGCCGCGCAAAATTGACGACGCCAGCTTGGGCGTGGCCCTCGCCTCGCCGACGGCCGCCTTGATCGACACGAAGAGCGGCGAAGTGCTTTACGCGCAGGGCGACGACCGCGTCGTACCGATCGCTTCGGTCACCAAGCTGATGACGTCGCTCGTGCTGCTCGATCTCAAGCCGGATTGGAACGCGCCGGTCACGATCGAAACGGGAGATAACGCGCTCGCGGGCATTCAGTATCTGAAAGTCGGGGATCAGCTGCCGGCGCGCGACGTCTTCAGCGTCATGCTGGTCGGCTCGGCCAACAACTGCGCGATGGCGCTCTCCCGCTCGCTCGGCATCAGCCGCGAAGCGTTCGTCGAGCGGATGAACGCCAAGGCGCGCGAACTGGGCCTGGCCCACACCTTCTTCGTCGATCCGACCGGCTACAAGCCGGAAAACCGCTCGACGGCGCTCGACCTCGCTCGCCTGGCCGCCGCCGCCTTCGCCCGTCCCGAAATCCGCGACGCGCTCACCAAGCTTTCCGTCGACGTGAAGACGGCCGCCGGCGACGTCCGGCATGTGCCCTCGACCGACGATCTTTTGCAAAGCTTCCTGAACCAGGGAGATTTCCAGATCGTCGGCGGCAAGACCGGCTACACGGAAGAAGCGGGCTATACGCTGGTGCTCCGCGCGAAAAAGGGCGATGCCGACATGATCGTCGTCGTGCTCGGCGGCGCGACGTCCGACGCGCGCTTTCAGGACGCGAAATCGCTGCTGTATTGGGGATTTAAAACCTTCGCCTGGTGACGTGCTAGAATAGGGGGAGTATGCGCATTGCCATCGATTGCCGCCCGATCGTCAGTCCCGAGCGGGGCGTGATGACGGGCATCGGTCACTACACGAACGCCCTGGTGCGCCATCTTTTGCGCATCGACGAGGAGAACCGCTACGTGCTGTTTTTCGACGAGCGGACGACCAAAGCCACGATCGCCGAGATTCTCGGCGGGCATCGCAATGTCGACGCCAAAGTCCTCCCGCTTTCCCGCTTCAAGAGATTCTTTCCCTACGCGTACTCGCATCGCTTCGTGGCTTCGGCGATCGCGCGCTGCGGGGCCGACGTCTATCACGGCACGACCGGCAGCCTGCCGATGGGTTATCGCGGGCGCAGCGTCATCACCGCGCACGACCTTTCCATCTACCTGCATCCGGAATGGTTCCCGAGCGGGCAATTCTTTTCGAAGCGCTTCGTCGTGCCGGCCAGCCTGCGCCGCGCCGCCAAAATCATCGCCGTTTCGCAAGCCACCAAGCGCGACGCGCAGAACATCTTCGCGGTGCCTTCCGAAAAGATCGCGGTCGTCCATGAAGGCATCGAGCCGCCGCCTCCGGAGGCGTGGGAAAGGACCACGCCGATCACGAAGCCGTACCTGCTGTTTCTCGGCACGATCGAACCGCGCAAAAACGTGGAAGGCCTGGTGAAAGCCTACGCGTCCCTGGTCGCGCACCTGCCGAGGATCGTCGGCGAAACCGAACTGGTCATCGCGGGACAGCGCGGCTGGAAATCGGAAGCGGCCTTCGCGGCCATCGAAAAAGCCAACCGCGTCTTCGGCCAGCCGCGCATCCGCGTTCTCGGTTACGTGCCCGAAGCCGACAAGCCTTCGCTCATGGCGCACGCCCGCGCCTTCGTCTTTCCGAGCTTCTACGAAGGCTTCGGCCTGCCGGTTTTGGAGGCCATGAATTACGCCGTACCGGTCATCACCTCGAATGTTTCGTCGCTGCCCGAAGTCGCCGGCCGCGGGGCCGCGCTGCTCGTCGATCCGCACAGCCAAGCCGAACTCGCGCTGGCCATGAAGCACCTGCTCGAAGATTCCGCCAAGCGCGTGGAGCTCGGCCGCCGCGGCCTGGAGCGTTCGACGGAATTCCGTTGGGACAAGGCGGCCGGCGAAACGCTCGAAGTCTACGAAGAAGCCGCCAAAATCAGCTGAACAAAAAGACCCTCACCGTTCGGTGGGGGTCTTTTGGTTGCGGGAGCGGGACTCGAACCCGCGACCTCGAGGTTATGGGCCTCGCGAGCTGCCAACTGCTCTATCCCGCGTCGTGGTGGGACTATACGACACGAGCGCCGGATCGTCAAGATGTCCCGCGGGCTGGTTTCAGGACCCCGTCTGTTCCTGATAGACCAGGCGGCTGATGTCCTGGATCGCTTTTTCCAAACCGTTGAGCTGTGGTCCTCGCGTCATGATGCATAGGGCATACGGACTCTTCGTATAGATGATGCCGCAATCGTGCAGCTCCATGGTTTGCGCGCCGTTTTCGACGCTGCTGGCCTGACCGAATTTGTGGACGATCGTCACGTTCGTCGGGACGCCGGCGCGCAGGCCGTCGTTGAAATCGGTTTTTGCCAGCAGACCGAGCGCCTTTTCCGACATCGCGCGTCCGAGATACGTCGAATTGAAGAGGATGCGCAGGAAAACGGAATACTGTTTGGGCGAGACGCGGTCGTCCTTGGTATGCACGTTCAGGTCGCTCGCGATGTCGTTGAACGAATTCGCTCCCAGCAGCGTCGTGAGCTTGTCGAGCGCGATCGTCGCGCCGTTGTCGGAATAGGCGATCATGTATTCGATCAGCTGCTCGATCGTGTAGCTGTGTCCGGGCTCGACGCTGTGCGTGGGCGGGATCACCTGCGCGGCGCTCGGCGGGCTGTTGGCCGGAATCGAGATTTCCTGAGACAGGATCTCGGGACGTTCTTCGGCCAATTTCAGGAAGGCGATCATCGTCGGGACTTTGAGCATGCTGGCCGGCGTATACTGCGCGTCTTCATTCACCCCGGTCCAGCGGCCGCTGTTCAGATCGCGAAAATACACCGAAGCCGTCTCGAGATCGCCGGAGGCCTTCTTATCTTCGATCATGGAAGAGACCTTTGCTTCCATGGGAATGTATTCGTCGAACTGCTTGCTTTCCGAAATGGAGCAGCCGAGCAGGGGCCGAATGAACTGGTAGGCGCTGTCCGTTTGGCGCACGGGATGGGGATTGACCGCTTGGTTAGGATCAACTTTCCTGGCGCGCAACATCCAACCAAGCGAAAAAGCCGCTGCCGCGAGCATGGAACCGAAGATCAGCGTTTTGACGCGAGGGGTCATGTCTATTCTGTACGATGCTTTCTGCAAAAATGGTGCTCTTTTTGACGTGATTTTGCAAGAGATAAGAAAAACCGGCCGAGCCTACAGGCTGAGCCGGGAACCGAGACGCCTCTTGAGCTTTTTGAGCGCGACGTCTTGTATCTGGCGGATGCGTTCGCGGCTGAGGTCGTGGTCCGTCGCGATTTCGCGCAGCGTCGCCTCTCCGTCTTCGCCGCTCGTGTCCGTGAAGCCGAAGCGGCGCATGATCACGTCCCGTTCGATGGGCGAAAGCGCGCCGCAGGCCTCGCGAATCAGGACGGAGGCCCGTCCGTCGACGATGGTTTCCCATGGATCGGCTTCGGCGGCCTCGATCGGCAGATACTCGTGGAGATCATCGTCGCCGCCCGAGAGCGTCGGCTTGTCGAGCGAGGTCGGGAAGAGCAAGTGCTGCCGGAGCTTCCCGAGCTTCTCGACGCTGACGCCGCATTTGCGGGCCAGCTCCTCGTCGCTGGGCGGTCGACCGAGGTTCCTGGTCAGCTCGTGCCGCAGTCTCGCAACCAGGCCGGAGAACTCGATCAGATGGACCGGCAGCCGGACCTCGCGGCCCTTGTCGGCGATGGCGCGTCCGATCGCGTGCCGGATCCACCAGACCGCGTAGGTCGAGAAGCGGAAGCCGCGGCGGAAATCGTAGCGCGGGACCGCGTGGATCAAGCCGAGGTTGCCTTCCTGGACGAGTTCGGCGAAGGGCAGGTAATCGCTGCGGTGGCGCTTGGCCATCGTGATGACGATGCGCAAGTTGGATTCGATGAACCGCTTCTTGCAGGCGAAGGCCTCCGGATCTTCGTCGATGTAGCGTTCGGCTACCTCGCTGCCGCTCTCGTGCTCGGATCCGCGAATTTTCTTGGTACGCTTCGCGTAGAGCGCGTCGAGCAGGAAGGCGTCGAGCGCCCGATCCTTCAGGCCGCGCGGATTGAACCGGCGGATGAAGGCTTCGGCGGTGGCGCGTTGCGGCGAAGCCGGAGCTTTGACCTTGGCGAGCACGGCGGCGCAGCCCTCGAGATCCTCGCGGATCAGGGCGACCACGCGTCCGATCATGCGCCGGGCGAGCGCGAGCTCTTCCTCGGGCGTGAGCAGTTCGGCGGCGTCTCTCAGCGTGCGGAAGTAGTGGCCCATCCCGTCGCGCGATGAACCCCCATCTTCGTCTTCCAGGTCGGATTCCTGATCCGCCTCTTCGTCGACTTCCGAATTTTCGAACGCGTCGTGAACGGCGATGTCGGGAGCGGCCTTGGCCCGCTTGGCGCGGGCGACACGGCCGAGAGGGCGGGTCTTAAGCGTGGCGCGGACCATGGGACACTCCTTGTTCGGGTGAAAGGTGCGATACTCTTTGATACCAGGTTTCGGCCCATCGGTCAAGCTTGCCAGCCTGAGCGGTTTTTGCTAGCATGCTCGCTGTCATGCTGCTTCACGGCGAAGCCGTGGCGGGGTAGCTCAGTTGGTTAGAGCGTGGGACTCATAAGCCCAAGGTCGAGGGTTCGACCCCCTCTCCCGCTACCAGAAACGGCCCATCTTCGGATGGGCCTTTTCTTTTTTTGCGCAAAGAAAAACGCCTCGGATGTCCGAGGCGGCGGTCAGATCGAGCAGACCATCTGGAAGGTGTCGACGAGATGGCTGGTCATGTCGGCGGCGTCGGAAGAGAGCGGATAGAGGATCGCGCACTCGTCCCAGTCGGCGTAGAACTGCGAGAGGGTGAAGACCACGAGGATCGCGCCTCGGGCCTGCACCGCTTGGCACATCGTATGCTCGTCCATGCCCATCTGCGTCTGCGCGGTCTCGTCGGTGAAGACGATGTAGACCTGCTGGGACGAAGGGTCCGGCATCAGCGTCGCGTCGAGGTTGATGCCCATGGACGAGTTGCCCGTGGCCGTCAGGTAGACGGCGTCGTAGGTCGGCTCGACGCCGCCGCCCGCCAGCGCCTGGAAGGCGTTCAGCGCGCTCAGGAATGTCGACCAATCCGTCAGCGGCCGCGGCACGTCGATCAAGAGCGGCTCCGGTTCGGAAATGCGCTCGATGCCCCAGCGGACCCAGGTGGCCGATTGGTACGTGTTGCTGAAGCTGCCGATCGCCGCGATGACGGCCATGATCTTGTCGTACATCGAGCCCGAGTTGTCGATCATGAACGTCACGTCGGTCTTCTTCATGGTCTGCGGACCGCAGGCCACGTTGCCGCTCGCGTCGAGATGGTCGTCGATGCAGTTGTTGCAATCGTTATCCAACCCGTCGCAGTCGAGCAAGCCGCTCTCCGTGCCGGGCAGCACCTGGTTCATGCAGGGTCCCCAGGTGGCGGCGACGCAGAACATCTGCCCGGCTTGGCAAATGCCGATGCCGGCCGTGCCAGCCGGCCCGTCGTAGCACGACTGCGTCAGCGGCTGGTTCCAACCCATCTGGTCGATCAGGCCGTCGCAGTCGTTGTCCTTGCCGTCGCAGACTTCGGGATGATTGCAGTCCGGCGTCGTGCAATAGCCGGCGACGCAGACCTGGGCCGGATCGCTGCAGCCGCCGCCGTCGACCAGATCGCAGGACTTGCCGAACGGATCGGGCGTGACGCACCAGCCGTCGCGCTCATCGCAGCCGGTCGGATACGGACAGGGCGCCTTCGAGCTGCGGCTGCCGTTGCTGCAGACGCAGGCTCCGCCCACGCAGGCGTTCGTGCCGGTCCCGCAGACGGAATGGCATCCGCCGCAGTTCAGCGTATCGCTTCCGATGTCGACGCAGGCGCCGTCGCAGAGCTTGCCCTGACCGTCGGGAAAACCCTCGGCGCAGGTCTCGTCGTTGAGCGGACGCGGATCGGGGCCGCAAGCGCTGAAAAAGCTAAGGAGGCAAAGCAGCGGCGAATAAGAGCTCTTGCGCATCGTGCCCTCCCGGCGGCCTTGAAGCATCCCTGAATAGCAGGGAATAGAAAGGCCTGCGCGTATCTAAGGGAAAATCCCGATTCTTGTCAATTCGGTTTTCGGCAAAAGAAAAATCCCTCGTCGCGTTGCGGCGGGGGATGGGCGTTTCGAGAAAGAGCGCCGGTTCAGGATCCTTGCGGACGAGCGGAGACCTCGACGGTCGCGGCCTTACGGTTCTGCGCGGCCAGCACGTCGTTCTTGCCGACGTGGGTCTTCAGGTCCGCCGGCTGGCCGTTCACGGTGAAGTCCTTGTCCTTCGTCTCGATCTTGCCGGACTTGCAGATCTCCTCGATCGAAGCGCCGGTTTCGGCGACCTTGACCGTCTTCGTCTGCTTGCCGTCCGTGCCCGTCAGCTCGATCTTGATCTTCATGCTCATGCGTCCTCCTGGGCGGCGGCGCTCGGAGAGGCCACCAATTGCTTGCGGTGCAGCTCCTTGATACCCGACATCCACCACGAGGTCAAATTTTCGGCGACGTGGGCGGCGGCCATGAGCGACATCGGCATGAAGCCGTGCAGGCCGCACATGTGCGGCGCCGCTTCGCGCGTGCCGTAGGCGACGTGGTGATCGTAGTAGGCGGCGTCGTCGGGATCGCACGGGCAGACCGAGAAGACCCAGAGGAGCTTTCCGGCCGTGCGCGTGTCGATCAGGAGGTCGACGTTCGGGTTCATGCGGACGCTTTCCCAGATTTTCCGGCGCGCGTCCATCGCATCGACGCAGACGATGACCGGTCCCGCGAGCGGAAGCTGCCCTTCGTACCTGGCGTGATGGATGCCGATCGTCAGGCCGGAGAACTCCTCGACGATCTCGCGGAGCGCTTCGACTTTCGGCGTCATGTGATCCTTGGGACGATAGAGCGACATCGGAATGTTGTGTTCCGAGACGTCATCGTCGTCCCAGACGTCGATCCGCGGCACGCCCATCTTGGCGAGCGCCAGCGCGACGTGGCTTCCGACCGCTCCGGCGCCGAGGAGCGTCACCGGACGAGCGGCTTTCGGATCCAGCAGCTTGTGCTGCTGCGAGTGGTTCAGTCCGTTTTTCTTCACGAGGCTCTCCAATCGGTTGGGAAGGGAATCCTTCGAGCGGGATGAGCGTCAGTTCCGGCCGGTACGACCGGAGCCAGCGGATCACGATCTCGACCGTTTCGGCGAGGCGATAGGCCGTCGCCAACTTGGCGACCGCCAAGGTGATGTTGCCGAAACATTCGAGCGAGGTCTTGTCGATGTGCGGATGATGATGGCCGTCCGGATGCTTCGGCGACTCGCTCCAGATGGCCACTTGGCCGTCCGGCGCGACATGGATACGGAACGGCCCCAAGTCGTAGCGGCGGCCGTCGCGTTCGAGCGCGATCGGGACCGTTTCGACCATCAGGCCGTCTTCCGGGTTGGCGTGGATCGCCGCGACATCGGGCATGGATCGCAGCCGGACGAAGTCGTCGGCCGTCCGTTCGGCGAGCGCGACGGCCTCGTGTTCGAGCGCTTTCAGGCTCGTGACCTGCGTCAGGCGCTGGCGCAGTTTTTCGGCGAGCTTCCGCTGGAGATCGTCGAGTTCGTAATCGATCTTTTCGAGTCCTTGGCGGATCTCGACGCTCCGACTCTCGGCCATTTCACGCACGCAGCGCTGCAGCTCCTCGGCCGTCGGCTCTGGCAAGGCGTCGTCATGCGCTTCCGCGAGATCGCGGGCGAGCAACGACAGCATCTCTTCCCAGAGCTTGACGCGACGCAAGCCGCTGCTGCACTCCGCGAGCACGAGCACGAATTGGTACGCGTTGTTGCCGAGCACTTGGAAAATGGGCACGCCTTCCGCCGAGACCAGGCGGCCTCGCCAGCTCGTCGGCCCGTGCACTTTCCGTTCCTCGCCGTCACCCCAGACGTCGCAGCCGAACAGGTTTTTCACCGCTTGGCTGAAGATCTGGTAATGGCCGGGCGGCCGAGCGCCGACATGGATGTTGAGCACGCCGTGCTCGTGCGGCATCGGAGGCTGCACGACGTGCTTCGCCAGGCAGTAATGGACGCAGAGGCCGGTCAGCCGCGAGAAGCGCTCCATGACTTCCATGTCCGTCCTGATCATGGCGCGATGCGCCGCGACCAGGCCATCCGTGTCTTCGCCGATGAAGCGCTGTTCGGCCGCAGGCTCTTCCAGGACCATGATCGGCGTCGTCGAAGAGCCATCGATCTGGGCGCCGGTCACGGCGATTACGCGCAACTGACGTTCGCCAAGCGCGGTTGCTAGGCGCTTCCACGCTTCCGAAGCCTGGTCGGCGTCGGAAAAACGGTAGACGTGCGCGTCCAACGCGATGCCGAGCGCGATGATTTTCGCCTGATCGGAAGACAGGGGGCGCTGCGGAACCGGCAACCGACGCAAGAGCAGTTCGCAGACGGCGAACTCCGTCTTGATCTCCGGAGCTTTTTCGGGCGTGTACGGAACAAGCACGCCGAGTTCCTTGCCGATCGAGAGATACATGACGAACTCCTTTCAAAGAACGCCGCTTGCGCGGTGCTTCTTCCTAGCACGTGACGCGCATCGAGTCAACGCGTTTCAAAAGAAAAAACCCGCCGTGGCGGGTTCAATGCGACGTGATGGTGACGATGCCGAGGTTCGAGCGGTCAGGCGGAAGGCGGCCGTGCGTCAACACGCGGTCGCGCCGTTCCTGGTCGCGCAGGAGCTGGAGGCTTCGAAGCATGTACAAGGCTTGGTCTTGGTTAGCGACGAACATCGTGCCGATCGGACAATCGCCGTTCTCCGGCACGACGCGCGCGTCGGCGGTGCCGTCGACTTGCAGCAGGACATCCTGCTGATACATCGCCTCGATGCGCACGAACGTCGAACTGCGCACGGTGCAGTGATCGCCGGGCCGCAACGGATTGAACCTGTCAGCAGGCTGCTGCGGAGGCACGGCTGCCACGACGGTGTCAGCTTCCAGGTCGCGGTAGGTCACGACATCGTGATCGCTCCAGCGGCTGGCGTTCCGAATCATGCCGTACTCGCCGACGCGGAGCGCGTCGTAGCGGCTGTCGGCCGAGGTGATCGCGGACCAGATGCGACTGATCATGAGCGCGGCGATGACGAGCGCGGCGACGAGCAAGATCTTGATCGGGAGCGGTACGCGCGTCATCGAGGATGCGACGAGCTCTTTGGCAAACACGGGCTCTGGTTGGGACACGGGCGACTCCTTGGTTGAGGAAGAACGATGCGGTTCATTCAATCGCAAGACCGAGCGCATGTCAAGAAAACCCCCGACCATCAAGGCCGGAGGTTTTCTTTGGTGCCACGGGAGGGACTTGAACCCTCATGAGGTTGCCCTCGGGGGATTTTGAGTCCCCTGCGTCTGCCATTTCGCCACCGTGGCGCGGTGTTTCCATGGGAATCCTGCCTTATGGTAAGCCCGGCGAAAGCCCTTGTCAATTCAGCCTTGCCGTGCGCGGGGCGCTCCTATAAACTGGGAGCGTATGGCCCTCATCCTCTCGGTCGTCAATCAGAAAGGGGGAGTCGGTAAGACCACGACGGCGGTGAACCTCGGCGCGTATCTCGCGCGCCTGGGGAAATTCGTGCTTCTCGTCGACTTGGATCCGCAGTGCAACGCCACCTCGAACCTCGGCCACGACCACCGCACGCTCGAAAAGGGCGTCTACGAAGCGATCACCGGCTCCGCCGATTTTCGCGACATCATCTTGAACACGAACATCGAGGGCTATCGCGTCGCGCCCGCCACGCCGAACCTGGCCGGCGCGGGCGTCGAGCTCGTCACGGCCGACCGCCGCGAGTACAAGCTGTCCGACGCGCTCTCGAGCGTCCGCAACGACTACGATTTCATCATCATCGACTCGCCGCCGTCGCTCGGGCTCCTGACGATCAACGGCCTGATCGCCGCCGACCAGGTCCTGATCCCGGTTCAAGCGGAATATTTCGCGCTCGAAGGTCTCGGCGCACTCATGCAGACGATCGATCTCGTCCGTCAGCACGTCAAGCCGGAGCTCGGGGTGCTCGGCGCCGTCATCACCATGTTCGACAGCCGCAACAAGCTCTCCAACGAAGTCATGGGCGAGCTCTACAAGTTTTTCCCGAACAAGATTTTCCGCTCGGCCGTGCCGCGCAACGTCCGCCTGGCCGAGGCGCCATCCTACGGGAAATCGATCATCGACTACGACCCGGGCTCGAAAGGCGCCAAAGCCTACGAACGCCTGGCCGAAGAAATCATCGCCGCCGTTGAAAACGCCGAAGCACCCGCACTATGAAAGGAGGATTGGGAAGGGGCCTGTCTTCGCTGATTCCGAGCAAGCCCGCCGACGCGCTCGCGCCCGCCGCGGTCGCGCAAAAAACCGTTCCTGCGCCGTCGGGTCCTCCGGCCGGCGCCGTTGAAGTCATCCCGCTCGGCGAACGCATCCTGCACGTTTCGGTTTCGGACATCGTGCCGAACCCGTTCCAGCCGCGCCGCGAATTCCATCCGGAAGAATTGGAAGAACTGATCGCCTCGGTCAAGGAATTCGGCATTTTGCAGCCGCTCGTCGTCACCGAAAAGGCCAACGGCATGTTCGAACTGATCGCCGGCGAACGCCGCCTGCGCTCGGCCCGCGAAGCCGGTTTGAAGAAAGTCCCGGTCATCGTCCGCACCGCCACCGAGCAGGAAAAGCTCGAACTGGCCTTGATCGAAAACATCCAGCGCGCCGATCTCTCGCCGATCGAAGAGGCGCACGCCTACGCCAAGCTGATGGAAGAATTCCATCTGACGCAGGAGCAGGCGGCCGCCCGCGTCGGCAAAAGCCGCTCGGTCGTGGCCAACACCCTGCGCCTCTTGAACCTGCCGGCCGAAATGCAGATGGCGCTCTCCGACGGGCGCATCTCGATGAGCATGGCTCGCGTCCTCTGCGGCATGGACGACGTCAAAGAACGCAAAGCGATGTTCGAGCGCATGCTGACGGGAGAATTCAACGTTCGCCAGGCCGAGACCCACGTCCGCGAGCAGAAAAACGGCGGCGGAGCGAAGAGCTCGCTGCGCGACGCGAACGTCCTGGCCGTCGAGGAAGAACTGCGCCGCGCGCTCGGCACCAAAGTCGCCGTCCAGAAAAAAGGCCCCAACGGCAAGATCACCATCGAATTCTACTCCGACGAGGAATACAAAGGCCTCATCAACCGGCTCCGAAACTGAAAGAAAAACGCCCGCTCGTCAGAGCAGGCGTTTTTTCTTGGCGTAGGTCTTGATGCGTTCTTTGGCGTGCGGCGTCTTGGCGAACTTGAGCCAGTCGGCGTTCGGGCCTTTGCGGTTCTTGTCGACGACGATCTCGCACATGTCGCCGGAGTAGAGGCGAGCGTCGAGCGAGGACATTTCGTTGTTGACGCGCGCTGCCGTGCACTTGTCGCCGATGTCGGAATGGATCGCGTAGGCGAAGTCGACGGGCGTCGCGTCTTCCGGCAGGTCGATCACGTCGCCTTTCGGCGTGAAGACGAAGATGCGTTTCTGGAAGACATCGATCTTGAGCTTCTCAAAGGATTCCATCAGCTTGCTGGAGTCCGACAGCGACTCCTTCTGCAGCTTGATCAAGTCCTTGACCCAGGCGATCTGCACCTTGGCGGCGGCCGAAGATTCCTTGCCCGCTTCGGCGTACTGCCAATGGGCGGCGATGCCGTATTCGGATTCCTGGTGCATCTGCTCGGTGCGGATCTGGATCTCGACGATCTCGCCGCCGTCGCAGAAGACGGTCGTGTGCAGCGACTGGTAGCCGTTGGGCTTCGGCTGGGCGATATAGTCCTTGATGCGGCCTTTGAGCGGCTTCCACATCTGATGGATGATGCCGAGCGTCGCGTAGCAATCGGCGACCGTCGGCACGATCACGCGGAGCGCTACCAGGTCGTAGACTTTGTCGAGATTGCGATCGTACTTCTCCAGCTTCTTGTACAGGCTGTAGAGGTGCTTGGTGCGCCCGTGAATGTCGAGCACCTCGACTTTGTTTTTGCGGAGCTCGTCGACGATCTTCTGCGCGGCTTTTTTGAGATAGCGCTCCTTGGCGCGGTAGCGCTCCTTCACCAGCGCGGCGACCCAAGCGTAATCCTTGGGATCGACGTACTTGAAGGACAGATCCTCCAGCTTGCCCTGGATCGAGCCGACGCCCAGGCGGTTGGCGATCGGCGCGTAGATTTCGAGCGACTCGAGCGCGATGCGCAGGCGCTTGCGCGGCGGCAGCGCGTCGAGCGTCGAGAGATTGTGCAAGCGGTCGGCGAACTTGATCAGGATCACGCGGATGTCGGAGGCCATGGCCACGAACATCTTGCGGAGGTTCTCGACGTAACGGTCCATGCCGCGGTATTTGATCTTGCCGAGCTTGGTGATGCCGGCGACCATCGAAGCGACGTCCTCGCCGAAATTCTTCTCGATGTCTTTCAGCGTGACCGCCGTGTCTTCGGGCACGTCGTGCAGCAAGCCGGCCACGATGATGTTTTCCGGCAGGCGGAGCTTGGCCAGCGTGATGGCCGTCTCGACCGAATGGTTGATGTACGGTTCGCCCGAAGCGCGCTCTTGGCCCTCGTGCGCCTTGGCCGCGAAATCGTACGCCAACTCGACCGTCTCGAGGTCGGTTCTCGGCGAATACTCTTTGACGGTCTCGAGCAAGCGCGGCAAGCCCATAATGCTTCAGCCTAGACCAAAAGCGTTTCTCGGGGAAGGGCGTTGACGGGAGTCAGAACGTGTGATAGGACGGGCGCATTCGGGAGGCATCATGTACGCGACGTTGATCGTGCGCAAAGACGACAGCTACGAAACGCTCTGTTTTCTCTCCAAAGCCGACGCGCAACGTTTCCGGCGGTTCGTCCGTACCTACATCGACGAAAGCGGCGCGGGCAACGGCTACGGCGCCTACTGGATCGTCGATGACGAGATCGACCAGCGCCGCGTTCCGCCGGCCGGTTCCAAAGCCGCGCTCGACCACGACCGGCTCAAGACGATGCTCTTTTCCATCCTGCGGGCCCGTACGGCCAAAAATCCTCCGGACGTCGAGGTCGCGCTCAAGGCCTGGACCGTCGGGCGCGCCGTCGCCTTCACGTTCGGGATGTTGCCGCCGCGCCAGCGCCCCGGCGTCGGCGACATGTTCCGCGTCATCCGCGGCAGCAGACCCAGCGATGAAGAAGCGAAAGTGGGCGAAGGCCGCGTGGTCGCCGACCGCGGCAAAACCTTCGAGGTCGTCTCGTGCTGGGACGACGAAAATGGCAAGATCAAGCCGGGCGCCAAGCGCGTCACCGTTCGCGCTTCAAAGGTCATGAAGATCGACGATTGGAACAAGGCGCGCTGAACGCAAAACCCCGACATCGCGTCGGGGCTTTTTCTTACTCTTTCATCGGCGCTTCTTTCGAGAAACCGCATTCTTTGTCGGAGCAGGCGATCTTGTGATCTTTGGCGAAGACCAGGAGGTTGCCGCAGGTCGGGCAGCTTTCGCCGGTCGGCTTCGACCACATGGCGAAGTCGCAGTCCGGATAGCGCGAGCAGGCGTAGAAGTTGCGGCCCTTGCGGGAGCGTTTCTCGATGATGTCGCCTTCCTTGCACTTGGGGCACTTGGCGCCGGTCTTTTTCTGGATCTGCTTGGTGAATTTGCAGTCGGGATATTTCGAGCAGGAGAGGAACGCGCCGAATCGTCCGCGCTTGACCATCATCGGCGCGCCGCAGGTCTCGCAGACCTGTCCGGCGGCTTGATCTTGAGCCGCGTCCTGCGCGGCCTTGTCCTTTTCGTCGTAGGGTTTGGTCGTTTTGCATTCCGGGTAGCCGGAGCAGGCGTAGAACTTTCCGAAACGGCCGAACTTGATGATCATCGGCTTGCCGCACTTCTCGCACTTTTCGTCGGTGGCGGTCTCGGTGATGTCTTTCTTGGAGAGTTCCTTGTCTTTCTCCGCGAGGTTCTCGTGGAACGGCTTGTAGAAATCGCGGATGACCGGGACCCATTCCTTGGAACCCTCCGCGACTTCGTCGAGGGCGTTTTCCATGTTGGCCGTGAAGTCGTAGTCGACGACGTTCGCGAAATGCTCCATCAGGAGATCGTTGACCAGGAAGGCCAGGTCCGTCGGCTTGAGGCGGCGCTCGTCCTTTTCGACGTAGCCGCGGTCGATGACGGTCGAGATCGTCGGCGCGTACGTCGACGGGCGGCCGATGCCGCGCTCTTCCATGGCTTTGACGATGGCGGCTTCGGAATAGCGCGCCGGCGGCTCGGTGAAGTGCTGCTTGGATTCGATTTTCTTTTCTTCGAGCTTGTCGCCTTCGGCCAGATGCGGCAGGAGGTTTTCTTTCATGTCGGTCTGATAGACGGACATGAAGCCGGGCGCGACCATGATCGAACCGGTCGCACGGAAGCGGTACGCCGTGCCGGTCGCGATCGTCGCGGCGGTCGTTTCGATTTCGGCATCCTTCATCTGCGAAGCGACGGCGCGGCGCCAGATCAGCTCGTAGAGTTTCAGCTGGCGGTCGTCGAGATGCGTGCGGAGCGATTCCGGCGTGCGCGAAGCTTCGGTCGGGCGGATGGCTTCGTGCGCTTCCTGTGCGCCTTTGGACTTCGTCTTGTAGACGCGCGGTTCCGTCGGCAGGTCTTTCGGATGATTGGCCTTGATGTACGCGGCGGCGTCCTCGCGGAATTTTTCCGCCAGGTTGACCGAGTCGGTACGCATGTAGGTGATGAGACCGACCGAGCCTTCATCGCCCAGCTCGACGCCTTCGTAGAGCTGCTGCGCGATCATCATCGTCTGCTTGGCCGAGTAGCCGAGCTTGTTGTTGGCATCCTGTTGGAGCGTCGAGGTCGTGAACGGCGCGGAAGGGGAGCGGTGCGTCAGCTTCTTCTCGACGCCTTCGATGGAATACGACGCCTTCTCCAGCGTCTTTAAAATCGCCGAAGCTTCCTTTTCGGTCGTGATCGCCATCTTGTCGAGCGTCTTGTCGTCCTTGCTATTGAGTTTCGCTTCGAAAACTTCCGGTTCGCCATGCTTGGCGAATTCGGCTTCGATCGACCAGTATTCTTCGGCTTTGAAGGCCTGGATCTCGCGTTCGCGCTCGACGATCAAGCGGACCGCGACGGATTGCACGCGGCCGGCAGACAGGCCGCGAGCGACTTTGCGCCAGAGGAACGGCGACAATTCATAGCCGACCAGGCGGTCGAGCACGCGGCGGGCCTGCTGGGCGTCGACCATGCGCAAGTCGAGATCGCGGGGATGCTGCAGCGCGGCGTCGATCGCGGTCTTGGTGATTTCATGGAAGGTGATGCGCTTGACCTTGTCGGGCTTCACTTTCAGGAGCTCGCGCAGATGCCAGGAGATCGCCTCGCCTTCGCGGTCTTCATCGGTAGCGAAGTAGATTTCGTCGGCGCCTTTGGCGGCCGCACGGAGTTCCGCCACGACCTTCGTGGCCTTTTTCGGGATCACGTATTTCGGGGCGAAATCATGCTCGATGTCGATGCCCATCGTCGAGGTGGGCAGGTCGCGGACGTGCCCGAACGAGGAAAGGACTTTGTAGCCCTTGCCCAGGAATTTGGAAATCGTCTTCGCTTTGGTGGGCGACTCGACGATGATGAGTTTGATGCCGGTTGCGGTTTTGGCCATATCGGGGCGGAACGTAACAGTGAGTCGGTCGTATTGTCAAGTATAGAAGGTATAGCGCGCGCCGCCAACCGTGCGGACCGCGCCCTTGAGCTCGAGCGCGGTCAGGACGGTCGAAATCGCCGTGACGGAGCGTCCGAGCGAGCGCGCCAAGGCATCGGCCGTCTCCGCGCCGGCCGCCATTTTTTCCAGCACGAGGCGCTCCTCGGGGCTGAACGCGTCGAACGTCGGCAGCACGGCTTGGCGCGGCCCTGCACCGGCCGGTGCAGGGCGCGGTTTCAGACCGAGCGCCGCGGCGATATCATCTGGCCCGCAGATCGGCGTCGCGCCGTCGCGGATCAGGAGGTTCGGGCCTTCGGCGTTCGGATGCGTGATCGGACCCGGCACGGCCCACACGTCCCGCCCCATTTCAAGCGCGAGGCGCGCCGTGATCATCGCGCCGGATTTCTTGGGCGCCTCGATGACCAGGACTGCTTTGGAGAGCGCGGCGATCAGGCGGTTCCGTTCCGGAAAGTGGTGCGGAAACGACGGCGAGCCGGGCGCGTATTCGCTGAGCAGCGCGCCGTCGTTTTCGAGCATGCGCTTGGCCAGCATCGCGTGCGCGCGAGGATAGATCGAATCGTCATCAAGACCGCTGCCGATCACGGCGACGGTGATCCCGTTCGCTTGCAGCGCCGCGTCGTGCGCCGCGCCGTCGATGCCGAGCGCGAGTCCGCTCACGACCGGCAGGCCGAGGCGGATGATCTCCGGCACGAGAAGATCGACGCAGGCTTTCCCGTACGCGCTCATGCGCCGCGTGCCGACCACGCCGATGCCTTGCAGGCCCGGCAGGCGGCCGCGGAGATACAGCCGCTCCGGCGGGGGAATGGCTTCCCGCAGCTCCTCGCGCCAGGCCGCATCGCCCGGGCGGATGATCACGTGTGTCATAGTCCCTGGGGCCTAGCAAAAGCGGCCCTTTTCTGGCAAGACCCTCTTTCTTTTGTTATAAACTATTGACAAAAACGCATTTTTCCTGTACCCTGCCCACACGCTTCCATGCGTGCAATACCCCGCCCTTTTCCCTCCGAAATTGCCGGAAAGACCGGCAGAAGGCAGGCTCCCGTGCAGAACCCGACCCCGCAGCAGACCCCGAAGCAGGTACAGAAGTCGGCCGTGCGTCCCCGTTTCACGGGCGACTGCGCGAGCCTGTCCGGCGCCGAATTCGCTTTCAAGGAGGCGAAAGAAGACAAGCCGGCCCACTGGCACGCCCGCCTGTTCGGCAACGTCGGCGTCGACATCCATCTCCGCGAAGGCCTCGCGCCTCCCAAGAACGGGGAAGCGTTCGTGGCCGACGTCGAGATCAAGGAGCGCGAAGTCAGCGGCCGCAGGGTCTACGTCTACCTGAACCTCTACCCGCCGACGAATCCGTTTCCGGAGTTCCGCGTCAGCGTCACGCGCGCGCCGCTCGACCTGAGCGGCATCGGCGAGGCGTCCCGCCGGGACAAGGAGGATTTCGTCGAGCATTGCATCGACGTCAACGGCACGGTCACCCTGCTCAAGCCGAGTTCCTGACCCAGAGCGGCGGGCATCGCGTCCGCGCATTCCGCGCCGCGATGCCCGCTCTCTCATTTTTCCGCACACATTCCTCGTCCACGCATTTCCTATGCACTTCACCAAAGCTTGGCTCGGCTACGACCTGCCGTATGACGCGATCGAAGCGCATCCGGCGGTTCGCACGCTGCGCGGCCAGGGCATCGAAAAACGCATCAAGGCGCCCGAGTACCACGTCACCGCGGGGTATTTCGAGGCGATTTCGCTTGAAGCGCTGACCGAATTCCTGGCCAAGGCCGAAGCCGAGCGCGATGCTTCCTTCGCGGAGGCGATGCTGGCTTTCGACGGTTACGGCTTGATCGACACGCCGCAGGGCGCCTACGCGTATTTTTCGCCGACCGAAGGCGGCGCCAAAGCGGCGGTCGAACTGAAGACCCGCCTCGTGCCGTCTTCCCTATATGACGCCGCCAAAAATTGCCGCGACTTGCATCTGTCGATCGGCGGCCACGACCCGTTTTCGCAGGACAAGCCCAAGCGCGGACCGCTCAAGCAGCCATTCGAGCTGAAGGGCCGTTTGACGTTCGTCGGCAACGACGGCAAGAATTTCCGCCGCTTCTTCTGGGACGCCGCTTCCAAGGCGTTCGTCGAGGAAAAAAAGCCGGAAGAAAAAAAGACGGAAGAAAAGAAACCCGAGCCGAAGCCCGAAGCGAAAAAGCCGGAGCCGCCCAAGGCCCAGGCCGCGCCAATGCCGATCAACAAGATCGTGATCTTCCCGAAGATCCAGCCCGATACGGCCTGCGCGATTTTCCTGCTCCGCAAATACGGCGGGGCGCTGTTTCCCGGCATCGCCGAAGCCGAGATCGAATTCATGACCGCGCTGCCGGTCGGCAAGACCGCCGAAGATTTTGAAAAAGAAGGCGTCCTGCTGATCGATTTGGGAAAGTCCCGCTTCGATCATCACACCGACGCTCACGGGCGCCGCGACGAGTGCGCTTCGAGCCTGATCGCCAAGGCGCTCGGCGTTTCCGATCGCCCGGAACTGCGGAAGCTCCTGCAGTACGTGAAGCGCGACGACTTGGAAGGCAAGGGCACGCTCTCGACCGATCCGCTCGATCGCGCCTTCGGCTTGTCGGGCTTGGTCATGACGATGAATCGCGTCCATGCGGAGCATCCGCAGGCCGTGCTTGAATTCGTGATCGGCGTCTTCGAAGCGCACGTCTTCGAGGAATACCGCCGCCAGGTGGAGATGCCGGCCGAGTGGAAGGGTCTCTTGGCTTCCGGCCGCGGCAAGGAGATGACCGTCTCGAAGAGCGGTCGCGCGCTGCGCGTGATCGGACTCGAATCCGAGAACGTCAGCCTGCCCGGCTTCCTGCGCGCCTACGCCAAAGCCGACGTGATCGTCCAGCGTTTCGCCTCCGGGCATACCAACGTGATCACGCGCCAAGAGGCCAAGATCGATCTCAAGAACCTGGTCGCGGCGGTCCGCAAGGAAGAAGCCGCCCGCAAGAACGCGACGCTGCCGGCCGACGAAGCCGCGCTCGCCAAGCCCAATCATCTCGAGGGCATCGAAGAGTGGTTCTACGACACGGCCGCCACGACGTTGCAAAACGGCGGCGTGCGCCCGATCGGCGTCCAGCCGACGCGCATCGATTTTCCGACCTTCCTGCGCCTCGTTCAAAACAACCTGTAAACAAAAATCAAAAACGCCCGACCGGGCGTTTTTGATTTCTAGCGGTTGAAGAGATTCATGGCGCGGACGAGATCGTCCTTGAGCGCGGCTTCGACGGCGTCGGCGGCGCGGAGGATCATCGCGTCGGCCGCCTCGCGCTCGCCGGCTTCGAACGGCTGCACGACGTAGTCCTCGACCGGCACCGGCGTCGTCGGCCGTCCGATGCCGAGGCGGAAGCGGACGAACTCCGGGCTGCCGAGACGTGCAATGATGGATTTCATGCCGTTGTGTCCTCCAGAAGATCCGCCGACGCGCAGGCGCAAGCTGCCGAGCGGCAAGTCGAGGTCGTCGTGGATCACCCAGACACTCGCGGCGGGAATCTTATGGAACTTGGCGCAAGCGGCGACCGAGGCGCCGGACAGATTCATGAACGTCTGCGGCTTGAGCAGCAGCACCTTCTTTCCGAGCGCGGAACATTTGGCCAGCTCGCCCTCAAAGGCATTGTCGTAGTGATCGCACTTCCAGCGCTCCGCCAAAAGATCGGCAACCCGAAACCCGACGTTATGCCGCGTCTTCTCATACTTCCGCCCGGGATTGCCGAGGCCGACGATCAGGATCATGCGGATAGTATACCTGTTTTCTTGACATCCGTTTATTGCCTTTGGCAGGAGGCAGCACGTATTCTTAATGCGCAATCGCCTAAAACTGCACATGAATTTCGAAACTCCCAAGCTGCCGTCCGGTGAAAAGCGCGATCCGTTCTTGGAGAAAGATCTTCACCACTTGAACCGCGCGTTGTCCAAGGTCTTTTTGTTCACTGACAGGAGCGAGAGGCGCGCGCTCGTGCATAAGAATGCAGCTGCCCTTACTCCCGACGAAGCCGAAGAGGCTCAGCGTCGGGGTTCGCCGGCCATGGCCTTCTCTTCCCGGTACGGAGAGCATGTGCTCCAACGCGCCCTCCAGGGCGGTGACGGGACAAAACCCCTCTCACCTGAAGATCAGATTCTTTTCGAAGAGTATCGTACCTTCCTGGAAAAAATGGATCATCCCGAGAACCGCCCCAAGCTTCTTTCAAAAATGTGTTACCTGGAAGCGGGAGACACCACAGAAGAACAAAAGAAATCCTGGCCCGAACGGCAGGCCTTCACCCGCTTCCTGTGTGAGTTCTATGGAAGGGAGAAGGTCATTGGCGAATTTTTCGACACATTTACGTCCGAGGACAAAGAATTGCGGCCTCGAGGGATTCCCGCCCGAGAAAGAGGTTTTCTTTCGCTCGATGGACAGGCTGATCTCGTTGAGGCTTGGAACTTGGCAGCAGGCTGGGACTTCACCGAGAGGCAGTTTGACGACATTCGGAATGAGATCCCCGTTATCCGCGAACGGATCAAGGAAATCGCGGAAGAGGCATACCTGGAAGCGCTCATTCCTCCCGACGAGCACCCCAAGGTTCTTTATTCCGAAAAACCTATCGATCTTCGGGATGAAACGACCCACCGGGAAGTCGCCAAGGAAATCGAACGTGAAGCGGAAGCCGCAAGGGAAGAAGAATACGCGCGTCTCATCCCGGTCATCACGCCTTATCTTCCCGACAAGGACGGCACCCCCGGCTACCTCAGCACCTTCACCGCGCTTCGCAAGCTCATGGGCGTCGGTCAAGAAAAGAGCGAGTCTGCCGACGTGTATGAAAATGTGACGCCGGGCGATCTCCGTCTCCATGCCAAGGCTGCCCCTCATCACTCCGGCCCCACGCTTGAAATCCTGGATCTCGGAGCCAACCGCGGCGAAAATGCTGTAAACGTTCGTTATGAGACGAGCGTCGAGACTCTTCCGCACGCCGCTGTTCTCTCTGCCGCCGCGCTCAACCCAGAGTGGATTCAAGCGATGAACGACGTGCCATATGTCTTGGCGGCAGGCTACGACGTCACCCCGCCGGAGGACGTCGACCAGGCATATGATGTTCCGATTGTGCGTTTCAATCGAGACGATCGCATGGTGAGCCTTGGGGTTCAAGACAGCGGTTGGGGTTACAAGGACACCGCGGTGCCCGTCACGCGCAAGTGAAATGCATCCATACGCAAAAGTAGGCTCGTGTGAGCCTACTTTTCGATCTCGCGATAACTGACCGTGACCGGCGTGCCTTCGAGGCCGAATTCTTCGCGCAGGCGGTTTTCGACGTAGCGGGTGATGGTTGGATCGGTGAAGTTCTTGTCCTTCACGATCATGATGAATTTCGGCGGCGTCGTGCTGACTTGGCGGATGCCGTAGACGTAGGTCTGTTTGCGCTTCTGGCCCATGGCGGTTTTTTTGTGGGAGATGCGCGATTCGAGATACGGCTTGACGCGCTTGGAGACGAAGCGGTCGAGTTCTTCCATCGTCAGCTCGCGTTCGCGGTTCTTCTTCACTTTGAGGGCGAGGTCGAGCAGCGTGTGCACGCGCATGCCGGTCTTGGCGGAGACGAAGGCCATCGGCGCCCAGGTCAGGAAGGGGAGCGACAGGAAAATTTCTTCCTTGGCCTCGTCGGCGCTCTTGGTCGTCTTGCCCGAAAGCGTGTCCCACTTGTTGAGCACGATGACGATGCCTTTGCCCGATTCGGCGGCCAAACCCGCCAGGTGCTGGTCTTGCGCCAGGATGCCGTCCTGGATGTCGATCACCAGGAAGACGACGTCGGCCTGCTGGATGGCGGTCAGGCTCTTGCCGACGCTCGCGGATTCCAGGCCGCGTTCGACGGCGGCGCGCTTGCGGATGCCGGCCGTGTCGACGACCAGGATCGGCTGGTCTTTGTAAAAGAGAAGCGTGTCCTGCGGTTCGCGCGTGGTGTGCGGCACTTCGGAAACGATCACGCGATCTTCGCCGATCATTGCGTTGAGCAGCGAGGATTTGCCGACGTTCGGGCGGCCGAGCATCGCGATCGTCGCGTCCGGCACGATTTCGTCGAGCGGCAATTCGATCTTGGCGAGTTCTTCGAAAATGCGATCGAGCAAATCGCCCGTGCCCGTGCCGCTGGCGGCCGAAACGGCCACCGGATCGCCGAAGCCGAGCTTCTTCCATTGGTTGCCGATCTCGCGGCGCGTGGCGGCGCTCTCGGCTTTGTTGACGACCAAGATGACCGGCTTGCCGGTTTTGCGCAGCTCCTTCGCCAAGACGATGTCCGTCGAAAGAGGACCGGTCAGCGCGTCGGCGACGAACAGGATCAAGTGCGATTTGTGCGCGGCGCGCAGCGCCTGTTTGCGGACGTTCACTTCGATCTGATCGCGCTTGACGATGTCGAGGCCGCCGGTGTCGAGCAGCGTGAGCAATTGCCCGCGCCAGCGCGCCATGCCGACGCCGACGTCGCGTGTCGTGCCCGGAATGTCCGAAACGAGCGCTTGGTCTTTTTCGATCAAGCGGTTGAAGAGCGAGGATTTGCCGACGTTCTTGCGTCCGACGAGCGCGACCGAAGGCGTGGCGTGAATGGTGGCGTTGACGGGCATAGCTAGTTGGCGGCGTTCTGTCCGAGGACGACTAAGAAGTCTGCGCCGCCTTGCGTCTGCGGCTGTTGGCTGTTGGAGATGGCGATATTGGAAGGCGTGACGCCCGATGAGAGATAGCCCGGCAAGGTCAGCGCGACGTCGGCGTCGAGCAGGCTCTTCAGCGTTTCGAGTTCATCCGGATGTCCGCCGTTCGTCAGGTCGTAGACCGTCGTGCGCTGGAGCTGGTTTTTCGCGTTGCCGATCGAGACGATCTGAAAGCCGACCTTCGTCAGCAGGTCCTGCGTTTTTTTGGCCAGGCCCGGCAGCTTGGTGCCGTTCTGGATCTCGACGCGCATCGCGCGCGGCGCTTCGGGCGCGCTCGTGTCGGCGGGCGCGTCGAGCACGTGGTCGGCCAGATGCTTGATGTCGCTCCAGTCGCTCTTCTTCGGCAGCAGCGCGTACGCGTCGCCGTTCGAAACGGGGATCGAGGTGGCGTAGAGCGGGCCGTTCGGATTGTCGTCGAGCACGTGGCGCACGATGCTCGTCGGATCGACATGTCGCATGTCCTTGGCGAGCTTCACGATTTCCCACAGCTCCATGTCGGTGATGACGTGCGTCTGGAGCGTTTCGAGCACGCTGGCCACGCGCGAGGGATTGAGCAGCGTGTCGAACGAGACGAGCTTGTCCTTGAGCGCCATGATCAGCTTCTGCTGGCGGCGGCTGCGCGCGAAATCGGAACCTTCGCCGTTGTTGCCGTGGCGCGAGCGCACGTACTCAAGCGCCGTGTCGCCGTTCATCGTCTGCCAGCCTTTCTTGAACTCGACTTTCTTGTACAGGCTGTTGTCGGTCGGATAAGCGAAATCGGTGAAATCCTGATCGACGTCGATCGTCACGCCGCCGACGTCGTCGACCAGCGTCTTGAAGGCCGAGAAGTCGACGCGCACGTAATAATCGATCGGCTGATCGAGCAGCGCGGAAATCGCTTTCGAGGTCGCTTCGCCGCCGGAGCCCGGCTTGTCGAGCTCGGCGTAGGCGTTGATCGCGTTGATCTTGTTCTGGCCGCCGTCCGGCAACGGCACCCACAAGTCGCGGGGGAGCGACAAGATGCCGACTTGAGAGGTCGACGGCTTGAAGGTCACGAAGAGCAGCGTGTCGGTCAGATGTGGACCATCATGCCCTTCGCCGCCTTCGCCGAGCACCAGGATGTTGATGCGGTCGCGGTCCTCGCCACGCAGCTGTTTCTCCGAATTGCCGACCAAGCGGCGCACCTGGTCGAGGATCGAAATGTTCTGGTTCTGCGGCGCGTTCGGGTTGAGCTTCGAAGCGGCGGCGATCAGGCGTCCGGCCGCCATCGAAAAGAAGAAGGGGATGAGCACGACCAGGGTCCCCACCAGGACCGCCGCGCCTTTCCAAAACGAAAAACGCCGACGCTGGGCGGCACCCGGTTCGAGCAGATTGATCTTGGGCGGTTTCATTGCCTTTACGGGGGACTTGCTCAGGGGCCAAAAGCCTGCTAAACTGGCGACTACCCGTGTATACTAAAGGAAAAGGAGCAGCCTGTCCAGGCGGCGTCTTCCTCGGTTTTTTGCGGACGTTTGGCTCAGTTGGTTAGAGCGCTGTCTTCACACGACAGAGGTCGGTGGTTCGAATCCACCAACGTCCACCATATGACTACCCCCACCCAGAATCCCCAGCCCGCCGAGGCCCAGGCCGTCGCCGCCCCGTCTCCCGAGAACGGCCCTTCGTTTTTCGGCGCCGTCGGCCGGTTCTTCCTCGAGCTGATCGAGATCGTCGTCATTTCGCTGGCGATCATCCTGCCGATCCGCTACTTC
>CAYOJH010000011.1:0-14267 GCA_964404275.1 uncultured Gammaproteobacteria bacterium
CGAGAGCGACTTGCCGACGAATTTCTTGGCGATCGAAACCACCAGACGCAGGTTGGCCTCGATCAAGCGGCGTTCGGCTTCGCGCTCGTTGCGTTCCTTGCGCTTGGCCAGCTCGACTTCCTCGGCGCCGGTCAAAAGCGGGATCTTGCCGATTTCGCGCAGGTACATCTGGATCGAGTCGGTCGAGATCTCCATGTCGAGGACGCTCTTCTTGGCCTCCTTCTTGAGATCCTTTTCCTTGTTGACGACGCGGATCATGCCCATGGCCGTCTCACGTTCGCCGGCTTTGCCGAGCAAGCCTTCCTTCATCTCGACGATCTGTACGCCGCCCTTGTCGAGGCGGTTCAGGAATTCTTCGTAGACGGGAAGATACTCCTCGACTTCCGCGAAGACGTGCATGATTTCCATCTCGGTCACGAAGCCGCGGGCGTGGCCCTTCTTGTAGAGATTCTCAACCGCGCCCTGCGCAGGCGGCTCGACTTTGACGCGCTTCGCTTTCAACTCGGGGGCTTTCTTCGGAGCTTTGGAAGAGGGCTTTTTCTTTTTTGAAGAAAGATCCCTCGACTTCGCTCGGGACGGCGCTTTCGGCGCCGCTTTTTTCTTTTTGGCTGGTGCTTTCGGCATGTGAAACGTCAAAAAATAACCCCGGACTTCAATTGTGCAGACGTTTGGCGATTGCCTCGAGGCGCTGGGCGATCTGATGTGACGCCGCGCGGTCTCCGCGCTGTTCAGCCTCGGCGAGGGCCCCAACGAGTTCCTTCTCCGTCTTTTTGACCGCGGACTTCTGAAGTTCCCGCGCGCAGACGACGGCCTCTTCGACCAATTGTTCCTCGGTCCATTCCGGCATATCGCGATCCTTCAAAAGGAGGATCGGTTCGATCGCGGGGAGCGTGGGATCGGTCTGCCTGGCTGTCGCGTACCAGGCGAAAAAAGGCGCTTGAAGGCTGGGGGCTTTAGCGTTCTCAGTATAATAGGTGGCCAGCATCTTGGCTAGGCTCCGGAGCGGTCCTTCGGGAAAACGGTCATCCAAGGCCGCGGCGTGGGCTGAAAAGAGCCCGGAATCATGGAGCATCAGCGCCAAAAGCCGCGTCGCCAGCCGTTCCTCGCGGCTGTCGATTTTTGGAGGCTGCGGAGAGGCCACCGCTGTCTTTGACGAAACGGCACCGGCAGGCGTTACGCTTTCGCGGACCGTCTCCTCGCTTAACGCCAGGCGCTGTGAGACGGCGTGGACCCAATGGTCGCGCAAGACCGGGTCTTCGAGAAGCGCGAAGATCGGCTTAAGGGCTTGAAGCGCCTTCCGCTTTCCGTAAGGATCGCGAAGATCGACGCTGCCGATCGCGCCTTCGATCGAGAACTCGATCATGTCGCGGGCGGCGGCGATCGCTTTGCGCCAGAGTTCCGGATCCTTGCGGATCACGTCGTCGGGATCCTTGAAGCCGGCCGGCAGCGTCACGACCATGACTTGCAGGCCGCTCTTCCAGGCGTGCGGCAAGGCCCGCGCGGCGGCGTTCTTGCCGGCGATGTCCGCGTCGAATGCGAGGGCGATCCGCGAGCAATGGCGCTTGAGCACGTCGATCTGCTCTTCGGAAAAGGCCGTGCCGGAAACCGCCACGACATTCTTGACGCCCGCTTCGTGCGACGAGATCGCGTCCATGTTGCCCTCGACCAGCACCGCGAAATCCGCTTTCTTGATCTGATGCTTGGCGCGATCGAGCGCGTAGACGACGCGGCGTTTTTTGTAGACGATCGTTTCCGGCGTGTTGACGTATTTGCCGGTTTTTTCCGCCTCGGGGTTGTCCGGCAAGATGCGCCCCGTGAAACCGACGACCGTCCCCTTCTCGTCGCAGAGCGGAATCATCACGCGATCGCGGAAGCGGTCGTAGTGGCTGCGATTCTTGTCGCTCGGAATCGCCAAACCGGCGGCCACGAGCTTGTCGGCCGCATGACCTTTGCTCATCAATGCCTTGACCATCGCGTCCCAGCTGGATGGCGCGTAGCCGACGCGGAATTCGGCGAGCGTTTCGTCCTTCATGCCGCGCTTCGCCAAATACGCGCGGGCCCGATCACCCGTCGGCGCGTGCTTCAAGGCCGCCTCGAAAAACCGCGTCGCGTCTTCCAAGACCGCCAGGACCGCCGCACGCTCGGAATCCAGCTTCGGATCGTAATCCGGCAGCGTCACGCCCGCCCGTCGCGCCAGCTCCTTCAACGCGTCGCGGAAATCGACGTTCTCCATCTTCTGATAGAACGTGAAGACGTCGCCGCCTTCGCCGCAACCGAAACAATGCCAGAACTGCTTGTCCCGATGCGCGTAAAAACTCGGCGTCTTCTCGCCGTGAAAGGGGCAGAGCCCGCGCAGGGATTGCCCGCCGGCCGGTTGGAGCCGCACGTACTCCACGACCAGCTCGACCAGGTCCAGTTTTTGCTTGATTTCTTCGATCTCGCTCATAGGTTATCCACACCCATCCTATCGCAAAAAATGCTTCTTCGTAACGGCAGGCAAGATCTTGCCCAAAAGCCGCGTTTCAGGTAGACTGCCCGCGTACCACTGATGCGCGGAGAGGTCGCATAGTGGTCGAGTGCGCTCGCTTGGAAAGCGAGTATACCGCAAGGTATCGAGGGTTCGAATCCCTCTCTCTCCGCCAGAAAGAGCCTGGACACCGTCCGGGCTTTTTCTTATGAAAAAAGAAAAAGGGGCCTGTTGGCCCGCGAGGCGCGTTACGGATGCGTGAAGTCGTACGTGCGATCGCACTGCACGAAGTCGATTTCGACGACGGTGTCGACGAACATGCCGCGCACGCGCGTGTCCGTTCCCTCGCGTTCGAACTGGCCGTAGAAATGGGCGGCGCGGTTGTCGCCGGCCGTATCGAACATCCCGTCCGACGCGACCGCGAGCTCGCCCCAAGACTCGTCCTCGACGTAATTCCCCTGCTGATCCTTGACCGTCACCTGGACTCCGAACCGTCCGGCCGCGAGCGTGCTGGGCTGGACGTCGATCCGGACGGCCGGCCTGAGCGTCTGGTACCGGGACGAACCGTCCTGGCACAGCTCCATGAACGTCGCGCTGCGCGGCGCGTACGTTCCTGCCGGAGCGGGATCGCCCGCCCAGCCCGCATCCGGCGGCGCGGAAACCGCGTCCTGGCCGCAAGCGGAAAAGGAAAGCAGAAGAATCATCTTGAATGAACGCATCGTACCCTCCGGCGCAGACGCTAGCGCGATCGACCCCGCGCGTCAAGAACCGCATATGAAAAATCCGTCATAGAGGACGGATGAAGACGAAGCGCGGGCCTTGATACGCGTGCTCCGGGCGATCGACGACTTCCGTGAAGTCGCCGAGGGCGCGGTAGCAGAGTCGGTGGGGCTCGTAGTTCTGCTTGTAGACGACTTTCGGAGGACCGGGCAGGTCGCCCGGTTCGGGATTCGTCGCGTCGGTGGCGACGCCGTAGACCGTGTAGGTCTTTCCCTTGAAGTGCTGGTAGATGCCGGGCCTGATCGCCGTGTCAGCCATTCGAGGCGCTCCTTGGTGCGGTGGTGGCGTTGACGCGACGCAGCATGACAAAAAGTCCGGCGAAGAACAAGAGGGCGGATCCATACTGCGCCGGCGTCAGTCCGTAGTAGCGGGCATCGATCACGCGCAGGAAATCGAGCAGAAAGCGGACGGGACCGTAGACGATCATGAAGAGCGCGAAGTAGAAACCGTCTTTGCGCGGCTTGCGAAGCAGAAGAAGAAAAATCCCGAACAACATGAAATCGAAAATACCGAGCAGCATCCCGAGGTCGTAGCGCGGGCCGTCCGGATACTTCACGGCCAGCCACTTGAAGGCGTAGGCCAGCGTGCCCGGATGATCGTGGATCAGGAAGCAGCCGATGCGGCCGCAGCCGAGGCCGAGCGGCAAGGCGGTCGTGAGCACATCAGCGGTTTTCAAAAGCGGCAAACCATCGCGTTTGATCTGCCAAAAAAACGAAAGCGCCGCGCCGGCGAACCCTCCGAACGAGGACAGGCCGCCTTTCCACACCGCAAAAATCTCAAGCGGGTGCGCCGCGTAATACGCCGGCTCATAGAACAGGGCGTGGCCCAAACGCGAACCGACGAAAGCCCAGACGATCGTCCAGAGGATCAGCGTTTCGCTTTTCAGCGGATCGAGGCCGCGGCGCTTGGCCTCGCGCAGCGCGAACGCGCCGCCCAGGATCACGCCGAGCGCGGCAAAAAAACCCCAGACCCGCAGCGTCAGGGGACCGAGTTGCACGACATTCCAAGCGAAATACGGAATCACAGCAAGGTCAGCGTTTGCAGCGCTTCTTTGAAATCGCGGATGGCGCGGCGGGCCAGGCCCGGGTCGAGGTAGAAGCTCGCCTCGTGCGCCAGGGAGTTGCGCAGGCGATGCGCGTTCCAGACGTTCCGGATTTTCGGATACCGATAGGCGGCGAATTTCAGGCGATCGCCGAGCGTCTTGCCCGGCATGGCCATGGCTTTGAGCGCGTGATCGAGCAGCTTGTCGGCTTCCATGACCGCGATCTTCACGTTCATCTCCCCGCCCGCTTCGGCCATGCGTTCGACTTCGGCCCAGCGCGCCTGGATGGCTTTGCGGTCCATGCCTTCGAGCCGTTCGCCGGCAGAGAGGCGCCGGATCAGTTTCGCGATCGCGCGGATCGCCAAGAACAGGATCGCCAAACCGATGACGACCAAGACGAATTTTCCGATGCCGATGATGTCGAACGAAACCGTGAACATCGTTACATCTTATGCATCCAGTAGACGCGCGCCGGCAGGTCGTCTTTCGACCAGGCGATGCGCAGCGTGCCGCCCTTGTGCGAAGCGGCAATGGCTTTGCCCATGCCGACGGCCATCTGATTTTCCGTGGTCGTGATCACGACGCGCTTGCCGCGGTCGTCGATCGAGATGATCCGCGCTTCGGGATCCCGCTTGGTCTGCTTCGTGCCGAAGTTGCGTGCGGTCGAAAGGATCTCCGCTTTCTCTTTCGGATCTTCAAGACCATCAAGCGTCAGTTGTCCGGAATACTGCGCGTCCTTCGCACCGGCCGGACCGTGCACGGCGATGCGGCACTCCTCGCAGAGCACAGGCTTCGTTCCTTTCCCCTTCTTGGCCGATGCTTTTTTCTTGGCCTTCAACATCGCGGCCATGGCCGGCGCGGTGTGCCAATGCCCGTCGAACCAGACGGCCTCGCAGCGTTCGCAAAGCTGCGCGGACGCGAGCTTCTTGCCGGCGTGCTCCCACCAATGGGAGGCCTCGCGATTGACGGCGCCTCTCGACGTTTTCTTCTTCGCGGTTCGGGCCGGCGTAAACGGAATCTTGCTTGGCATAGGGGAAAAATCTTCAAGAGTCAGTATAGCAGAATCCCGACGTCGCGTCGGGACCTTCCTTACAGCATCGGCCGCTTCACGTGCCAATCGGTCTCACCCTGATAGCGTTTGGCCGTTTCAAGCACCAGCGCGTCTTCGAACGGCCGGCCGATCAGCTGGAGGCCGACCGGGAGATCGCGCGCGAGCCCGCACGGCACGGAAATCGCGGGCGCGCCGACCACGTTGACGGTGACGGTGTAAATGTCGGTCAGGTACATGGCGATGGGGTCGTCGAATTTTTCACCGAGATCCCAGGCCACCGAAGGCGAGGTCGGCGACAAGAGCAGGTCGACGTCTTGCATGAGCGCGTCGAACTCCTGCTTCATCTTCGCGCGGACTTTCTGCGCTTGAAGATAGTAGGCGTCGTAATATCCGGAGGAGAGGGCGTGCGCGCCGAGCATGATGCGGCGGCGGACCTCCTTGCCGAAGCCTTGTCCGCGCGTTTCGAAATAGGTTTCTTTCAAAGTCGGCGCCGGCACGGACAAGCCGAAGCGCATGCCGTCGTAGCGCGAAAGGTTGGCGCTGACTTCGCACGGCATGATGACGTAATAGACCGGCAGGCCGAAGCGCGCCGACGGAAATTTCACGTCGACGAGTTCGGCGCCCATCGCTTCCAATTTCTTGGCCGCTTCGAGCACGCGGGCTTTGACCTCCGCGTCCATGCCTTCGGCGAAAAATTCTTCGGCCAAGCCGATGCGCAAGCCTTTCAGGTCCTTGCCCGCGAGCCTGCTCGCCACGTAGCGCGAGTTTTCGGCGCTCGTCGAATCCAGCGCGTCCTTGCCTTCGATCGCCTCGAGCAACAGCGCCGCGTCCTCGGCCGTGCGGCCGAACGTGCCGATCTGATCGAGCGACGAGGCCATCGAAAGCAGGCCGTAGCGCGAAACGCGGCCGTAGGTCGGCTTGAAACCGGTCACGCCGCACATGGCGGCCGGCTGGCGGATCGAGCCGCCGGTATCGGAACCGAGCGCGCCGAGGCACATGCCCGAGGAGAGCGCCGCCGCCGAACCGCCCGAAGATCCACCCGGGATCTTGCTGAGATTCCAAGGATTGTGCGTGTTGCCGTACGCCGAAGTTTCCGTCGAAGAACCCATGGCGAATTCGTCCATGTTGGTCTTGGCCAAAATGACCGCGCCGGCGGCTTTGAGCTTGGCGATGGCCGTCGCATCGAACGGAGATTCGTAGTGTTCCAAAATCTTGGAGCCGGCCGTGGTGCGACTGCCGCGCAGCTGCATGTTGTCTTTGACCGCGACCGGCACGCCGTCGAGCGGACCGATCGGTCTGCCGTCGGCGAAACGGACATCGGCGGCTTTGGCGTCTTCAAGCGCCTGCGCGTCGAGCACCTGAAGCGTGGCATGCACCTGCGGATCGACGGCGCGAAGCCGCGCGAGGCAGGCCTCGGTCAACGCGACGCTGGTGAATGTCTTGGCGCGCAAGCCTTCGGCGGCTTCGACGATCGTCAGCTGATGCAATTCCATATCAGTTGAAGACCGCTTTGACTTTGACCAGATCCCCTTCGCGCGCGGGCGCGGCCTCCAAAAGCGCGTCGCGCACGGCGGCGGGCGTCGGATGGACGACGTCATCGCGCAGCACGTTGCTGACGCCCGTGATGTGGGCGGCCGGTTCGATGCCTTTGACGTCCGCGTCCGTTAATTGCCCGACATAGTCGAGCACGCCGGAGAGCTGGGCGCGAAATTTTTCGATCTCGTCTTCGGCCAATTTCAAATGCGCCAGCTCGGCGATTTTCAGGATTTCTTGGCGGGAAAGGCTCATATCAGGGTTTGAGCATAGCAAGGAAGGCTTTCTCGCTCAAGACGGGCCGGCCCAGCTTCTTGGCTTTGTCCGCTTTGGAGCCGGGCTCTTCCCCGACCACCACGTAGGAGGTGTCTTTGCCGACGGAAGAAGCCACGCGCCCGCCGAGCGCGAGGATGCGATCCCTGGCCTCGTCGCGCGAAAGCGATTCGAGCGTGCCGGTCAGCACGAAGATCAGGCCTTTCAACGGCTGTGCGGCGCCGCGTTTCGGTTTTTCGATCTCGACGCCGGCTTCGAGCAGGCGATCGAGTTCTTTCTGATGTTTCGGCGAACGGAAGTAGTCATGGACGCTTAGCGCCACGACATCGCCGATCTGCGGAATGTTTTTTAACTCTTCAAGTGAGGCGTTTCGCAGTTTCTCGAGCGTGCCGAAAGCCTCCGCCAGCTCGACGGCGGTCTCTTCGCCGACATGGCGGATGCCGAGCGCCAGCACGAACCGCGCGAACGTCACGCGCTTCGCCGCGCCGGCGGCCGCGACCAATTGCGCCGCCGATTTTTCCGCGAAGCCTTCGAGCGACTCGAGATCGCCGGGCGCGAGCTCGAAGAGATCGGCCGGTTCCGAAACGAGACCGGCGTCCATCAGCTGCTCCATGATCTTTTCGCCGAGACCATCGATGTCGAAAGCGCGCTTCGACACGAAAAGGAGCAGGCGGCCGAGATCCTTGGCTTCGCAATCGGGATTTTCGCACATCAGCGCGACTTCGCCTTCATGCCGGACAGGCGGCCTTCCGCAGGCAGGGCATTTCTTCGGCGCGACAATCCCCTTTTCCTTTCCGGTGCGCAGCTTGGGCAGCACCTGCGTGATCTTCGGAATGACGTCGCCGGCTTTTTGCAAGACGACCGTATCGCCGATCTTAAGGCCGAGACGCTTGATCTCGTCGAGGTTGTGCAGCGTGGCATGGCGCACGGTCGTGCCGGCCACCAGGACCGGATCCATGACGGCCACCGGCGTGATCGCGCCCGTGCGGCCCGTCTGCCAGCGCACCTCGCGCACGACGGTCGTGACCGCTTCGGCCGGAAATTTGTAGGCGACCATGCCGCGCGGCGCCTTGCCGACGACGCCGAGGCGCGCGAAAAGCGCGAGATCGTTCACGCCGACGACCACGCCGTCGATCCAGTACGACAGCGTCTCGCGCTTTTTATGGATGCGATCATACAGCGTCTGGACGTCCTGCGTGTCCTTGCAGCGCGTGTTCAACGGGTTGGCCGGGAGTCCGAAAAGCTTGAGCAGCTCGTGGCATTGCTCGTGCGTGACGAGGCCATCGTTGGTGACGAGGTCATAAGCGAAGAAATCGAGCTTGCGCGAAGCCGTGATGCGCGAATCGAGTTGGCGCAGCGAACCGGCCGCCGCGTTCCTGGGGTTGGCGAACACCTGACCGCCGCTCTTCTTGGCGGCGGCGTTGATCTTCTCGAGCGTCTTCTTGGTCATGTAGACCTCGCCGCGCGCTTCGAGCCGTCCGCCGAGCAGACGTTCGACGATTTTTTCCAGCTTGGCGAGATCGAGTCCGTCTCCGAATGATTTTAAAAACGTTTTCAATTCCGCTTCCGACGGGCGGCGGAGCGCGAGCGGGATCGCGTCGATGGTTTTCAGGTTCTGGGTGATATTCTCGCCGACGCGCCCGTCACCGCGGGTCGAGCCGCGGACGAACGCCCCCTTGTCGTATTCGAGCGAGACGGCCAAGCCATCCATCTTGATCTCGGCGTAAAGGTCGAGCGTGAAATGCGGCACGCGGCGTCGCAGGCGCTCGATCCAGGCTTCGAATTCCACGCGCGCAAAGACATCCTCGAGCGAAAGCATCGGCGTTGCATGCGACACCTTTCCGAAGCCCGGCAGCGCTTTGCCGGCCACGCGCTGCGTCGGCGAATCCGGCGTGACGAGCTCGGGATGCGCCTGCTCGAGTTCCCACAGCTCGTGCTTCAAGGAATCCAAAGCGCCCTCCGACAGGTCGCTGTTGTCGAGGACGTGATACTTGTAGCGTTCTTCATTGATGAGCGCGCGAAGTTTTTTCGCGCGCTCGGCGGCTTCTTGGTTTTTGGGCATAGGGTTACGGGCACGGCGCGCCGGTCACGCCCTTGAGCAGCGAGCACTGGCTGAATATGACGTAGTCGAACGCGCCGGAAAGCGGCTGGAGGCGCGGCAAGCGCAGCTCCATGGCCTGGCGGGCAGTGCCGAAGGTACCCGTCGACTGGACGGCCAAGCGCGAAGGGATCTGCACCTGGGTGCCGCCTGCGTTATCGGCACTATACGCCGTGATCGCCAGGTTGGAAATGTCGCAAGTCTTGGCCCTGAGACGCACGCGATAGGCCTTGGAAGCCGTGAAATCGTTGTCGATCACGCGCGGTGTCGCGCGCAGGAAGGTCAACGCCGGCGAGTCGCCGTGGAACGCGATCGTCGGATTGAAACCGCCGACCGCGGCCGGATCCCAGCCGGTCGCCAATACCTCCAGGCCGGACGTGCCGCCGCAATTGTCGTCCCAAGAAAACGTCATCGATTCGATGCCGAGCGGAGAGGCGGGCGTCTCTGGATCCCATAAGACGACTTCGTAGGAGCGATCTTTCGGAATCGTGGTGAAAATCGTCGATTCGGAGGCGGTCAGGCTTCGCGTCCAGCCGGAGTTGTTGCCCATCGGCACGCCGGAATACGTCGTCGAAGAGGTGTGCGACGGATTGGCGTTCAGCGTCGAAAGCGAAGTGCCGACGCGCCGGATCTGGTAGAGCGTCTGCTCGGCGCCGGACTCGGCCGCGCCGAAAGCGAAAATCGAATCGTCGATGACGCGCGCCTGGCGGAGGTTCAAGACGGCGATCGTGCCGAGCGAAGCGCCCACGATCAAGACGCCGCTCATGATCAAGAGCGAGAGGAGCAGCACGTTTCCGGAAGGCTTAGCGTGCATAGGCGCGTGAAACCGCCGTCGTCTGCGCGTTCAGCGTCACGACGTCTTCCGGCTTGGGGCCGAGCGTCTTGAGCTGAATCGCGACCGTGACCGTCGGCTGGCTGTTGGCTTTGTATAAGCCGCTGGCGGCGTCGATCGAGAACGGGTCGTTGGCGGGCGTGACGTAAAAGACGAGCTTCTCGAGCAGTACGCCGGCGGAGGTCAGGCTTTGCGGCGTGCCGTTCACCTTGACCGCCAGGCATTTCGCGATGCCGGCAGGACAGACGGTCGGATTCGTTTCCGCGTAGAACACGAGGTTGCCGCCCGTCGGATCCTTGAGGATCAGGCGGTCGGTCGGCGTCGGGATGCCGCCGCCGGAGCCTTCGTACGTCGCGTAATCGATCTGGCCGCCGCGGACTTCGCGCACCATCGCTTCGAGCGCGAAACGCATGTCGGCCTGGCCCGTCGTGATCGCCAAGACGCGCCGCTGCGCGCGATTGGACAGCAGGAAAATGCCGGACGCGATCGTGACGGTGACGCTGAAGATCCCCATCACGACCAGGATCTCCATCAGGGTGAGGCCGCGCTTATCGCCAATCATAGAGACGTTCTTCAACGGTCAAATTCTGATAGACGCCGCTCGCGCCGCGCCAGCGGACGGTGGAGGCCACGGCCAACCCGACCAGTGTCTCGAAGCCGGAGCAGGTGGTCGCGTCGGCGATCAGGCGCTCGGCGCCGGTCACGTTGTTGCGGCAGACGTGCTGCAGCGAGACGATGCGATTGAACGGGCTGATCACGCTGCCGGCCGGCTGCGTATCGGCTTGGACGTAGACGCCGGCGCCCGTCAGATACACCGCCGCGTTCGCGCTGGCGATCGCGGTCGGGGCGAACGAGATCGTCCAGGTGCCGTTGTTGGTGTCCAGCAGAGGCCGCGCGGTCTTGTCGCCGCCGGCATCGACCAGACCGACCTGGAAGCTCTGGCTCTTCAGCCAGTTCGTGTCGCGCGCGGCGCGGACGACTTCCAAACCTTCGCGCGCCAGGTTGGCCGCCGTGATCTGCGCCCCGCCGATGCGCGTGGCGGTGATCGAAGCCTGCACCAGCGCGAGCGCGCTGGCGGTCGAGGTGACGATCACCGTGATCGCCACCATCGCCTCGATCATCGATTGTCCGGGGCGTTTTTTAGTCATGCTCGATTTTTCCCGAGAGGCGAAAAACGTTGACGTGCCGAACCTGGCTGCCGAACTGGTGACCGAGCGTCAGCATGATCGTGGCCGTACCGGTCGCCGAACCGTTGACGTAGAGCGTGCCGTACGGCGGCGCGTAGACGAGATCGACCGGGATGCCGGCGCTCGAAGCCGTCAGCTTGACCGTGTTGGTCGAGACATACGGGATTGTCGCGAGTTCTTCGCCCGCGTCGTAGCGCTCGTCGCCGTCGGTGTCGTAAAACAGCAGGTAGGAATTCGCCGGCGCCGTGGTGAAACGAAGCCCGTAGCCGGTCGGCACGCGCTTTTGACATACGCCGCCGCCGCTGCAGGAAACCGTCGGGTTCTTCGGTTCGCAAACTTTCAAGTTGTTCGATCCCCCGCTGCAGACGGATACCAAGCGTCCGGACAAGGACGAAGTCTGCATCGCCCGGATCTGATCGACCAGGAGATCGGACGCCAAACGCACCTCGGCGACCTGCTGTCCGCCGCGGAAGTTCGCCATCATCATGCCGGTGATCATGCCGATGATGGCCATCGAGATCAGCATCTCGACGAGCGTGAAGCCTTTAGAGACCGACCAGCGAGACATACCAGGTGATCAGAGGTTGGCCGAAAAAGAGGGTGAAGACGGTCGCCGCGCTCAAGAAGGTGCCGAAAGCGATCTGCCCGGACCAGGCGGCTTTGCGGGAAGCGAGCAGGAAGACCGCCACCGACGCTCCGGCGACGTAGGCGACGAGCAGCGCCAGCAGGATGCCGGGGAATCCGAGCATCGCGCCCATCATCGCGCCGATGCGGATATCTCCGCCGCCGATCCAGCGTCCTTTGGAAAGCGCGTATTGGAGCAGGAAGAAGCCGGCTCCGATCGCCGCCGCCATGAGCAGATTCATCGCGGTCCGTCCGAGCGCCAGGTTCAAGACGAAGGCGATCGCGGCCAAGGGCAGCGTGACGGAATCGAAGACGACCATGTCTTTCAGGTCGACGACGAAGACGATCGTCAACCCCGCGATGAAGACCAGGTCGCGCGCGAGCCGGAGCGGCTGCTCGACGAATCCGCCCATCCCTCTCTCAACCGCGTAGGCGGCCAAGAACAGGGCCATCGTCGAGAACTCGATCAGCGGATACTGCCAGGAGATCGGTTCTTTGCAAGAACGGCAACGCCCTCGGAGAGCGAAAAAACTCAAGACCGGCACGAGGTCGCGCGGACGGAGCACGGTCTGGCATTTCGGGCAGCGCGAACGGCTTCGAAAGCCGGTCTCGCCCGAACGAAGACGGCCGATCGCGACATTCAAGAAGCTTCCGACGGCCAGCCCGACCGCCGCGACGAGAACGGCCATCATACCGCCTTATGGGCAGGTGCCGTTCTTGAGGGCGGTTTGGTCGGCGATGATCGTGCCTGCGGCCAAGCCGCTGGCGGCCACGCCGTATTCCAAATTCGTCTGGACGCAGTAGCCGAGACAGGGCGCGGTCGTGCAGACACTGCCGTTGCCATCCGTGCTCTTATAGGAGTAGTTGGCGCCGTTCGGAGTCGGGTTGGCCGGGACGAGGCCCATGTAGACTTTGCCGGCATCGCAGTTGGCCGCCGACTGGTCGGCGACGAAGGAGACGGCCGCGCCTTTCGCGCACAGGACTTTCGTCGTCGCGCCGCCCAGCACGATTGCCGAAGCGACCGTGGGATAACCCGAGCCGGGCTCAAAACTCAATTCCAAGGCCTTTTGGATCTGCCGGAAATCACTGACCCGCTTCGTGTCGCGCGACTTGGCGCGGGCGCCATTCACCGCCGCGACGCCGATCGTGGCGATCAAGCCGATAATCGCGATCACGACCAACAGCTCGATCAGGGTAAAGGCGCGCGGCCTGGAAGAAAGCGGCATAAGAAAGCTAATAAACAACATCCCCAGTATAGCACAAACCCTGCACCGTATGGTGCAGGGCCGTGTGCTTCGAGGCTTAGCAGCTGCTGCCGGCCTGGATGCCGTTCTGGTTGGCGCAGTTCGCGCCGGAACCGAGCTGGCCGGTCGCGCCTTCAAGCGTGAAGGTGATCGAGTAGGTGCCCGAGCCGGACGTGCTGTTATAGACGTAGTTGGCGCCGTTCGGGGTCGGGTTGGCCGGGACAAGGCCCATGTAGATCGTGCCCGCGCCGCAGTTCGTGCTGGCCGCGACGAACGTCGAGGATCCGCTCACGTTGCACAGCACCTTGTAGTTGGCGCTGCCGAGCGTCAGGCTGGAGCCGGCCGGGTAGCCGTTGGTTTCCGAGAAACCGAGCTCGAGCGCGGTCTGGACCTGGCGGATGTCCGAGACGCGCTTCGCGTCGCGGGAGCGCTGGCGAGCGCTGTTGAGCGCGACGACGGCCAGCGTGGAGAGCAGGCCGATGATCGCGATGACCACCAGGAGCTCGATGAGGGTGAAGCCCGATTGCGTGCGTTTCATAGTCGAAACGTGATGATTTTCTAAGACTTATTAATGAATGGGATTAGCAGCTGCTGCCGGCCTGGATGCCGTTCTGGTTGGCGCAGTTCGCGCCGGAACCGAGCTGGCCGGTCGCGCCTTCAAGCGTGAAGGTGATCGAGTAGGTACCCGTGCCTGATGAGCTGTTATACACGTAGTCGGCGCCGTTCGGGGTCGGGTTGACCGGGACGAGGCCCATGTAGACGGTGCCCGTGCAGGACGTGCTGGCGGCCACGAAGGATGAAACGCCGCTCACGTTGCAAAGCACTTTGTCGTTGGTGCTGCCGAGGGTGGCATTCGAAGCGGTCGGATACGTACCGGTTTCCGAATTGCCGAGCTCGAGCGCGGTCTGGATCTGGCGGATGTCGGAGACGCGCTTGGCGTCGCGCGAGCGCTGGCGGGCGCTGTTGAGCGCGACGACGGCGAGCGTGGAGAGGATGCCGATGATCGCGATGACCACCAGGAGCTCGATGAGGGTAAAGCCGGGGCGGCTTCGCGATGACATGCTCATAGTTAGGAAAGGGACTTAGCAGCTGCTGCCGGCCTGGATGCCGTTCTGGTTGGCGCAGTTCGCGCCGGA
>CAYOJH010000011.1:14367-32271 GCA_964404275.1 uncultured Gammaproteobacteria bacterium
GCGCGGTCTGGACCTGGCGGATGTCCGAGACGCGCTTCGCGTCGCGGGAGCGCTGACGGGCGCTGTTCAGGGCAACCACGGCGAGCGTGGAGAGGATGCCGATGATCGCGATGACCACCAGGAGCTCAATGAGAGTAAAGCCGGGGCGGCGGCGCGGTGACATGCTCATATGATGAGACCTAAATAAGGTTTTTTCAAATCGATTATCCACAGTCTAGCATGTTTTCAGCGCGAGCACGAGAGGCCTGAGGATCCGGCCGTGCAAGCGCCGCCCGGCAGCGCGCCGAGCGCGCCTTCCAGCCTGAAGCGCAGAAGGTAGTCGCGGCAATCGCCCGCTCCGCCGGCGCCGCATCCATCCGGCGACGGGACGTACCCGAGATTTTGGGCTAGGGCGGCGTCATCGCTGTCGAGTTCCGCGGCGGCGGGAGGATACGAGCCGTTCTTGGAACGGTAGGCCTCGAGCGCGGCCTGGGCCTGCCGAACTTCCGAAACGCGCATCGCGTCGCGCGCGCGGCGGCGCGTATCGAGCACGCCCAAGAGCATCGGCACGGCCAAGATCAAGATGACGGCGCCGGCGAGCAAGCCTTCCACGAGCGTCAGGCCTTTTTTTGTCACATTTGCTGGGCTAGGGTGTACATCGGCAGGATGACCGCGGCCACCAAGCCGCCGACCGCGATGCCCATCAGAACCATGATGATCGGCTCGACGGCGGTCGACAGGTTGGCGACCAGCGCGTTGATTTCGCGGGTGTAGAAGTCGGTCAGGCGCACCAGTACCTGCTGAAGCCTGCCCGTCTCTTCGCCGACCGAGACCATTTGAGTGACCATGTCCGGAATTTCCTTGCGGGTTTTCCAAACGGTCGTTATCGAATTGCCGGCCGCGACTTCCTGCACGGTCTTCACCAAGCCTTCTCGATAGATCTCGTTTCCGACGATGCCGGTCACGACTTTCAGGCTGGTGACCATGTCGACGCCACCTTCGATCAGCGTCGCCAAGCTGTGCGTGATGCGCGTGACGTAGATCTTGCGGAAGAGCTGGCCGAAGACCGGAATGTTCAGGAGGAGGCCATCCATCAAGCGCTTGCCGACCGGGGTGCGATAGGCGGCGCGCGTGCCGAAGACGATGCCGAGGATGCCGCCGATCACGAGATACCAGAAATGCACGAAGAAATCGCTGGTGGCGATCAGCATGCGCGTCGTGACCGGCAGCTCCACGCCGCTTTCCTTCAGGACGTCGGTCAGCTTAGGGATCACGAAGATCATCATGACCGTGCCGACCAAGACGAGCATCGAGAGCACGAAGATCGGATACGTCATGGCGCCCATCACCCGCTGGCGGAGGTCGTAATCTTTCTCTTCCTGATCGGCCAGATATTGAAGCACCTCGTCGAGCTTGCCGGAGGTCTCGCCGGAACGGATCAAGTTCACGTAGAAGGTGCCGAAGACGTTCGGATACTTGTTGAGCGCGTCCGAGAGGCGCACGCCGCCTTCGACTTCGTTGGCGACGTCGAGGACCATGGCCCGCAGCTTGCTGTTCGAGGTTTGGCGCGAAGCGGTCCGAAGCGCGCGCACGATCGAGACCGAAGCGCTGATCATGACCGACAGCTGCCGGGAAAAGACCACGACGTCTTTCGGCGTCACGCGCTGGAGGAACGTGAAGTTGCGCTCCGCGAAGCCGATTTCTTCCCGCTCCGTCACGGAAATCACCTGATAGCCGTGCTCGCGCAGCACCTCGATGGCCTGCGCTTCGCTTTCGGCTTCGACGGCGCCTTCGAGCGCCGCCCCGCGGGAATCGTTGACTTTGTAATTAAAAATCGGCATTTACGGCAGGCTCAGGATTTTTTTGATCTTGCGGACCGCGTCGCTCGGCACGAAATGGGCCTTGATCAGGTAGTCGGTCGCGCCCTCTTTCAGGCAGCGCTCGACGTCTTCCTTCTGGCTCAGGTTCGTGAGCATCACGACCGGCACTTTCGCCAATTTCGGATCGAGCTGCAGGCGATGAAGCACTTCGAATCCGTCCATCTTCGGCATGAGGATGTCGAGCAAGACGATGTTGGGGACGTGCGTCTCCGCCATCTTCAGGCCCTGCTCCCCGTCCGCGGCCGTCAGCACCGTAAAGCCCTCCAGCTCGAATTTGGTCGCGTAGACGCTGGCCAAAAAGGCGTCGTCTTCGATCAGCAGGATTTTCACACGTTTCAAGTCTGATGACATACGGGTTATTCGCGGGCGAGACGCAGCACCTCGTCGACGGTCGTGGCGCCTTCGAGCACCTTCAAGACGGCGTCCTGGCGCATGGTGATCCAGCCCTGATGCTTCACTTCCGCCTTGACTTGTTCGATCGGATACCCGCTGTTCATCAAGCGGGCGATTTCGGGCGTGACGGCGATGAGTTCCGCGATGACGGTGCGTCCGAGATAGCCCGTGTCGCTGCAGCGCGGGCAGCCGGCGCCTTTGTGGAACTGGAGCGGGCCGTCGAGCGTGACGCCCGGCGGATAGTACGAAGCGGGGATGTCTTTCAAGCTTTCGCGGATCATCTGCTGGAGATTCTCCGGCACGTCCGCGTCCGTCTTGCAGTGCTCGCAGATCTTGCGGGCCAGGCGCTGGGCGATCAGCACGTTCAGCGTGGCCGACAGCAAGAACGGCTCGACGCCGAGGTCGATCAAGCGCGGCACGACGCCGATCGCGTCGTTGGTGTGAATCGTCGAGAGGATCAAATGGCCGGTCAGGGCGGCGTGCACCGCCAGCTCGCCGGTTTCCTGGTCGCGGATTTCGCCGACCATGATGACGTTCGGATCCTGGCGCAAGAGCGCGCGCAGGCCGTTGGCGAAGCTGAAGTTGATCTCGGGACGGATCTGCGACTGGTTTACGCCCGGCAGGAAATACTCGACGGGATCCTCGAGCGTCGAGATGTTGACGCCTTCGTCGTTGATCATGCTGAGCATCGTCAAAAGCGTCGTCGATTTGCCGGAACCGGTCGGGCCGGTGATCAGGATCATGCCGTGCGGCTTTTTGACTTCCTGCGCCAGCACGTCGCGATACTGCGAACGGAAGCCGAGCTGGTCGAGCGTCGGCACGCCCGTCGACGTGTCGAGCACGCGCATCACGACCTTCTCGTTGTCGACGACGGGCAGGGTCGAGACGCGGAAATCGATCGCCTTGCCGTTGATGACCTGCGTGATGCGCCCGTCCTGGGGAACGCGCGTTTCGTCGAGCTTCAAATTGGCCAGCACTTTCACGCGGGAGATGACGGAGGAGTGCAGGTAGCTGGGCAGGGTCAGGAGCGTATGCAGCACGCCGTCCACGCGGTAGCGCACGCGCGTTTCTTTGCCTTTCGGCTCGATGTGGATGTCCGAGGCTTTGGCGTCGACCGCGTAGCGCATGATGACCGAAACGATGCGCGAAACCGGCGCGCCCTTGATGACTTCCTCAATTTTCGCCTCCTCGCCGGGACGATCCTCTTCCGGCTGCATTTCCTCTTCGGCCGATTCAAGCGCCGTCGCGACTTCCTTCTTGAGCGTGCCGTATTGCTTGAGCGCGATCTGGAACGAGGCCAGGGTCGTCACGGCCGACAGCGTCTGCAAGTTGCGTTCGGCCATCAGGAAGCCGATCGCTTCGACGGCGGCGGCGTTCAACGGATCGACATAGGCCACGCGCAGCTTGGTGCCTTCCTGCGCGTAGGCCAGCACCTGATACGTCTCGGCGACGGAACGCGGGATGACGTTCAGGACGTCGGGATCGATCTGCAAGCCGAGCAGTTCCACGTACTCCATGTCGAGTGCCTCCGCCTTGGCGCGCGCGATGTCCTCTTCCGTCGCGATCTTGCGCTCGAGCAGCGCGCCTTCAAGCAGTTCGACGCCTTTCTTCCCGAACTCCGAAGAGAGCGCCACGAAGCGCTCTTTGTCGATCTTGCCTTGGCCCGCCAGAAGCTCCAGCAGGCCTTTCGAGGTCATCAGGCCGACGGCCATGGGAAATCAATAAGGGGCAAAAGGGTTGTCGCGTCCCATCCGGCCCGGCACGATCGGCAGCTCGACGGGCAGACGAAGCCGGTGGTACTCGGGCTGCTCGAGCAGGTCCTTGGGGATCCGCGTGTCGACCGTTTTCGGCGCGTAGACCTCTTCTTCCGCCGGCGGAGCGGGCTTGAAAATGTAGACCGAAAGCACGATCACGATCGTCGCGAGGACGAGACCGAGCAGGATCAGCTCTTTCTGGCTTTTGGTCAGCTTGGCCATATCAGGCGGAGGTTTTTTTCCAGACGTAGGCGCGCAAGGTCAGCGTGTAGTTCGCGTCCGCCGGGTTGACATTCGCGCTGCGCACGTCGAACAGGCGCAGATTATCCTGGAGCGCTTCGAGGAACAGCTTGAAGCGCTGATAGTCGCCGTGCTCGAGCGAGAGCGAAATCGAGAGCGCGCCCACGTCCGGCAGATCGAGGCCGGTCGAATCCCCCGCCGCGAAATTCACGGCCGTCAGCTGCACGTCGCTCGAAAGCGAAGCCGCTTCGAGCATCGCCAGAATGCCGGGCACGTCGTCTTCATTCGGAATCATCTCGCGCGTGCGCGCCACGTCCTCCGCGTCGAAGCCGGCGTATTCGGCGCTCAGGGCGTCGAGCTGCTTCAGGTAGTCTTCCTTCGCTTGGCGCTCTTGGCCGAGCCGCGCCACGCGATCGGCTTGCCTCAGCTCGATGAGCTGGCCGCGGAAAATGAAGGCGTAGCCGAGCGCCAGCAGCGCGCCGACCGTCATCAAGCTGGCCGCCAGCAAGTGGCGGGCGATCCAGACGGCGGGTTTGCTGCGGGAAATAAACATAGCGTCAGGTCGCGCTCGCGCTGGAAACCGCAGCCGCGGTTTTCGGGTTGAAGCGGAAAATGGACGGGTCGATGAGGATCGACATCGTCGAGTGGACGCCTTTCAGAAGGCCGTTCTCATCGGCGTCGGCCGAAGCCGTGCCGACCGTCACGCTTTTGACGCGGGGATCCTGGCGGAAGGCGACGATCTGTTTCGCCAACGTCGTGTAGTCGCGAGCGATGATTTCGAAGCTCAGCGTTCCGGTTTCGGCTCCGGCCAGGCTGCCGAACTGGACGTCGGGCAGCGCGCGCTCTTCGAGCAGCTTTAAGACTTCGGTCCAATGCGCGTGCGCGTCGAGCACGCGCGCGGCGGCTTTGCTGAGGGACTGGAAATCGCGGACCGGCTGAAGCTCGGCTTCGCGGGCGGCGATTTTCGCGTCGATGTCCTGCACGGCTTTTTCGGCGGCGTCATTGCGCTTCTGCACGGCGGCTTTGGCGAAAGCCAGTCCTCCGTACAAGAACGCGTTGCCGGCCAAGCCCAGGCAGACGATCAAACCGAAGATCCGCAATTTTCGGCGCAGCACGAGATCCGAAAGCCCCGCGCCGCCGTTCGCGGTGATGAGGCTCACGCGCAGCGTTCCGCTCCCCTTTTCTTCGGGCCCGGGTTTGGGAGGAGGCGGAGGCGTTTTGGGAGGCGGGGGCGTCGGCGGCGCCGAAGCAGCACGCGGCGCCGGGGGCGGCACGCGCAGCGGCGCGATTTCGACCGGCTTGGGCGCGGGTTTCGGCGGCGCGGACGGGATCGGCTCGATCTTCTGGCTGAAGAGCTTCTCCGGTGTGACGGCAGCGGCCTTTTCCGCATCGATCAACTGCGACAGGAAATTTCCGCCCGCTGCGGACGGCTTTTCCGCCGGCTCGACCTTCGGCACATGCAACGTCAAATCGTCCTGACGGATTTTTTTGGCGTCGTCGTCTTTTTCGTCCTTGGCGGCGGATGACAGCAGGTTGATGTCGTCCATATCAGTCGATGTCGCGCATCGCGAGGCCGATCGCCGCGCCGAAACGCGGACCGATCTGGTTCAGCACGGGCCGCAGCGCTTCGGGATAGACGACGCGGGCCCACGGGTCGCCCACGTACGCGCGCAGGCTCATGGCTTTGGAAAGATGCTCCGAGAGCTGCGGCAGGAGCGCGCCGCCGCCGGTCAGGATGATCTTGTCGATGCGCTTGTCCTGATTGGATTTCTGTCCGAGGAACAGGTTCGTCGAATAGGCGAGCTCGCTCAGGATCGGCGCCATGGCTTTCTCGAAAAGCTTGGGGAAGCCCGCGTTGTACATCGAGGCCATCGCCGCCGCGTCGATCTTCATGCTTTCGGCCTGGTCCTCCGGCATCGCCAGGGCCGTCGCCATTTCTTTGGTGACGTGCACGCCGCCCTGAGCCACGCTGCGGCTGACCAGCGGGATGCCGTTCTCGACGATCATGATATTGGTGCGCACCGTGCCGATGTCGAGCAGCAAGGTCGGCGAGCGATCGCGACCGATCAGCGAACGGATCATCGCCAGCGCTTCCGTTTCGAGACTCAATAATTCGAGGCCCGCCGCGCTGAAGACGTCGACGTATTTCTTGATGAGCGTCTTGGCGGCGCCGGTCAAAAGCACCTGCAGATATTTTTCGTCCGGGTTCTGCGCGCCGGGCGCCGCGATCGGTTTCCAATCGATCGTCATTTCTTCGAGCGGCAGCGGGATCAGCTTCTTGGCCTGCCAGCGCACCGCCTCTTCGAGCTCCTCGCGCTTGGCGGTTTTCTGGATGCTCAGGATCGAGCTGAAGACCGAGGCGATCGGCAGCGCCGAGACCGCTTTGCGCGTGGTCGTCTTGGCTTTCTTGAGCATTTTTTTCAGCAGGTCGACGGTGCTCGACGGGTTGTCGAGGTAGTTCTGTCCCGTCTCCCCGACCGGACGCTCAACAAAAGCGTACGTCACGAGGCGCGCGCGGCCCTTTTCGTTCATCAATTCGACGAGCTTGATACCGCCCGCGCCGAAGTCGATGCCGAGATAGCTGGGTTTGGATTGACCGAACAGCGCCATACCTCCTCGTGTGAATGATTCCTATTCAGTATACCACAGTCCGCGCTCCGCCTTATCCCGCCTTATTATTGTCCGGGCACGGCGCGGAAGCCCGGCAACGAGCGGGCGGCGTCGGACAGCCCCGGCGGCGGGTTCAGGATCAGGCGCGCGTCGAACGTCACTTTTTCGGAACCGCCGGTGCGCGAGGCGAACTGCCGCTTGAGGGCGAAGTTCTTGGCCACGAACGCCCCGGTCGCGTCGAGCTGCGAGGTGCCGTCGCCGGTATCGATCGTGCTCTCGGCGAAGAAGGCGCCGACGACCGACGTGATCGATCCGTTGATGAAGACGTTGCCGCCGGTGCCGTCGTCGTTCTTCAGCACGAGCCAGCCGACCGAGGCCAGGTTCTTCAAGTCGCTCTCGTTTTGGTTCTGGTAGGCCAGCGCCGCGTTGATCGTCAAGTCGCCTTTGACGACCACGAGGCCGTTGGCCCGCGCCGAGCCGCTCGAATCCTGGAACGTGAGCGGCGCCGCGATCGTCAGGCCGGACGGGAAGTAATAGATCCCGCCGTTCAGCTGGTTCGGCACGGAGGACGGCGTCGTGGGCGCTCCGTACTTGCCGTTCAGGATGCCGGCCACGTCGATCGCGCCGAACGAGCCGACGTAGTTCGTTTCTTTTTTCGGAATCGTGTAGGCCGGGCTGCCTGAGAGCGCGCAGCCGTGCTCGCTCGTGAAGTTGGTGATCGCGCCGCTCGATTGCAGGCAATACGTCGCGTTAAAGACCGGCGGCGTTTCGGACGCCTGAAGATCGCCGGCCGAGTAGACCTGTCCGGAAACCGTCTGCAGGAACGGCTGGACCAGCGCCTTGCAGATGCCCGAAAGGCAGTCGTCGTTCGAGAAGCAGCAGTTGCCTTGATCGGCCCCGCCCGCGCATTGGCCCCAGTCCAGGCTGCAGCTTCCGACGACCGCCGTGTTAGGCGGCTGGCAATCGGCGTCGACCGCGCAGTTCACGGTGCACATCGGCTGGTCGACGACGATGCAGCGATCGCCCGCCGTGCAGTCGGCATCGGTCGAGCAAGACCCGCCCGGCGTCGGATCGTTCGGCGCGCTGCCGCAGTATTTGTATTTGCAGCGGCCGACCGCGCTGGCTTCGCAGGAATCGCCGACGCCGTTGGCGTTCAGGTCTTTCTGATTCGGGTTGTAGAAATTGATGCAGTTGTCGCAGGCGTGCGGCTGCGGCGCGCCGAAATACGTCGGCGTCGGCGGCGAGGGGAAGGCGCCTGGCGTGTAGCGGCCCTCCGGCGTGCCGTCATGGTCGAAGTCAGCGTCTTTGCAGGCGCCCGTGCCGACATCCGCGTTGTCGCATTTGAGGAAGGACTGCGCGTTCGAACGAACGACGTCGCCGCTCGAGTCGGTCGCTTCCACGAAAATCCAATAGCGCCCGGCCGCCAAGGCCGCCGGAACGTTGTAAACGCCCTGGCAGATCAGCGTGTTGCCGATCGCGGTCGGCGTCATCGAAACGGTCGCGGCTTGCCCGCCGACCCAGTTCGGGTCATAGACGAAGACGCGGCAGGTCGAGGCGATCGGGAACGTGCTGAGCGTGTCCGTCTGGAATTTGGTCGAAAGATTGACCGCGTCGCTGCTGCGATAGGTCGTGACGGTTGCGCCGTTCGCGTCGACGCCGAGCGTCAGATCCTGCACGACGGAAGGCACGACGTTGATCGCAATCGTCTGCGTGGAGGTCGCGCTCTTGTTCGACGCGCCGTCGACCGCCGCTGACGAGACTTGAAAAGCCGCGTTATCGTTGGCGAAGGGGCCGGCCGTCGCGACGCAATTGCCGTCGGGAGAACTCGACGAAACGCCGCCGAGGCTGAAATCGCAGCGGCAGATGCCGGACGGATCCGTGTTCGGCACGGCCTGGAAGCGGATCGAGCCGCCGACCGGCACGTTGACCTTGCCGCCGACGATCGCTTCGACTTCCGTGGCCGGACTCGGCAGGGTCGGCGGCGTGTTTTCATAGACCTGCGTCGTCAGCGCCATGTCGCCGAACTCGACGGTGCCGGCATGGTTCGCCACCACCGCGACTTTGAAGGTCTTGGGACCGAGCGGCACCGCCGAAGAGACGGCGCAGGTCAGCGTGACGTCGAAGCCGTTGATCGTCGCGCCGCCGTTTTCCGTGATCACGCCGACCGAGGAAGACGGACTCGCGTAGCGCATCTGCGCCGCGCCCGTGCCGGAGAGCGCGCAATTGCCCGTCGAGGCGTTGAACGGAAAGGCGTTAGCGGGGTTCACGGCGTCGCCGATCACGACCGTCAGCGACGTGAAGCTGCCCGCGCCGGTGAAGCGGATCGCGTAGGGCGTGTTCACGTACAGGCGATCTTCGTGCGAGACGTTGACGAAACCGCCCGAAACGATGGCCGTGAGCGGCGTCATGTCGGGAATGACAAGGCAGGTCGGCGCCAAGGTCCAACCGCCGGCACCGGGACGCCTGGCGCACTGCGTTCCATCCTGGCACGCCGCGTCAAAGCAATCGGTGTTGCCGTTCGAATTGTTGTCGGCGCCGTCGTGGCAGGCGCTCACGCCGGATTCCGTTCCGCACGTGTACGGCGTGGTCCCGGACGAGCCGATCGTCGGGCCGTGCCGCACGCCGCTGCAGCCCGCGTCGGCGCAATCCGCCTGGCCGTTGCCGTTGTTGTCGAGGCCGTCGCCGCAGAGGTTCGCGGAATTTTCGGTGGAAGCGCAGGCCGCCGCGTCGGTCTGCAAGGGGTCGTATTTGGCCGGCGCGCCGCAGGACGCGTTCAAGCAGCCGCCGCGTCCGAGCTTGCCGTTGGTCCGACAGGCGTTGTCGGCGCAGTCGGTCGATCCGTTCGCGTCATTGTCGATCGCGTCCGCGCACGACAGGAAGCTGATGTTTTCGGTCGCCGCCAAGCCGACCGTGCCCGGCGGCGCGCACTCGCCGAAGACGTTCTTGCAGTCCGGATCGGCGCCGTCGACCAGCCCGTCGCCGTCGTTATCGAGACCGTCGTTGCAATAATTGAAATAGAAGGCCGGCGTCGAAACGCCCGTCGGATCGAGCGCGCTCGGCGGCAGGTACGCTTCATGGCCGGAGCAATGCTGAGCGCCGAACGTCGCGCCCAAGCAATCCGGATCGGCGCAATCCTTCAGAGCGTCCAAGTCGTTGTCGATGCCGTCGAAACATTGCGCGGGGGTGTCGATGAACGTGCTCGTGGCCTGATCCCAGCGCAGCCGTTCGTTGGTCGTGCAGTTCCCCTGGCCCTTGCAATCGTAGTCGCGGCAATCGACGCCCGTGCCCGCGTTCGCGTCGATGGCGTTCGAATAATCCTGGTCGCGGTCATTGTCGATGTTGTCGATGCAGGACGTTTCCGTTTTCGCGCAATCCTGAAAACCGGTCTTCCAGCAGCCGGAACTGAACGCGTCGTCGGTGCAGTCCGTCTTGCCGTTGCCGTCGTTGTCGAAACCGTCCGCGCAATTCGCGTGATTCGCGCCGCCGTTCTCGGGACCGCAGAACTTCGTTCCCGCCAGGTTGCCGGCCTTGCCGTTGCAGAGCGGATCCGCGCAGTCCGTCTTGGCGTTGCCGTCGTTATCCAAACCGTCATTGCAGGTCGTTTCCGGAGATTCGCAGACCGAACCGCCGCCGATGCCCTGACCGAGACAATCGCTGTCGGCGCAATCCTGGCGGTAATCGAGATCATTGTCGGTGGCGTCATAGCACTGCTTGTACGAAGCTCCGTAGAGCGCCGAAAGCGAGGCGCCTTCGTTGCGGTTGTTCGGTGAAACCGCATCGACATACACGTTGAAGGGCCCGACGATCTGCGTCGCGCCGTACTGGGCGAATTCAAGCGTGACGGCGAACGTGCCGGGAGAGGGCGTGGCGAAGCGCAGCTCTTGGACGAAGTCGTAGGTCGTCCCGGCCGCGCTCGAGGTCGAGGAGCGCTCGATGATCGTATTGCCGAGGTTGATCGTCTGGTCGGGCGGAATCGACGTCGTGGGACTCGGATTCTTGAGCGAGCTGTTCAGCGAAAATGGCGTGCTGACGGTGATCTTGAAGCGCACCGGATTGGCGCTCGCCGCGTACGGTCCGCTCGTGAACTTCACCCGCAAGCTCGAATCGGTCGTGCCGTGGTTCTGCGTCCAGGCGTAGGCGATGACTTGGCCGCCGACCGTGGCCGTGCCGGTGCAGACGTTGCCGGCGCAGCTCGTGTTGGTCAGCGCTTCGGCGGGACGCGCGCCGCGCCAGAAACACAAGACGACGGCGAGCGCGGCGGCGAGCAGCAGGCGTTTCTTCATGGCCGCGGGGGTTGGGGCGCCGAAGCCTGAGGGTGCGGAATGCACAGATAGGTCACGCCTCGGCAATTGCGGTCGGGCGTGGTCGCCGGCGTGCCGCCCGCGCAATCTTTCTGAAGGTTCACATCGTTATCGATGTTGTCGTAGCACTTGACTTCAACCGGCACGCCGCGCGCTTTGAGCAGCGTGAAGGCCAGGTCGCCCTCCGTGTCGCACTGGACGGTATTGCCGTTCGCGTCGCTGTTCAGGAAATATGCGCGCGAGGGATCCGTCAGCGTGTTGCCGTCGAGACAGTATTTGGCGCGCACCGAATCGACGCCGTTGGCGCCGCCGCCTCCGCTGAAGGTCCAGGCTTCCGGATGGACCGCGATGCGGTTCGAAATCGCTTTCTGCGCGGCCGGCATGCCTTGGATTTCGCAGCCCCACGGCGCGGCGGGCGGCTGCGAACTGAACGACCACAAGACCGGATTGCCGGAAGTGTCGAGCGTCGTGTCGCCGGCCGTGGAAGAAATCGTGTAGTACTGCGTATAGCTCACGTCCGCCATGCGGCTCGCGAGCGGATAGAGCAGGTCGCGATAGGTGTTGTTGGACATGCGGAACGAGCAATGCAGGGTCGCGCCCGTCGGGGCCGAGAATTGCGTGAAGGAGATCGGAATGTCCGTGAGGCGCGTGCCGGTGCCGGAAGCGACCCAAGGGGAATAGACGCCCTCGATCGGCACGGCGCTTGCCCAGCCGGTCTTCACCCAGCCACTCGTCACGCCCCAAGCGCCCGAACCGCCGCTGCACGAGCTTTCCGGATGGCCGCAGCCGAACTGGAGCCAGCCGTTGCCGGTCGCGTCGCCATTGCCGTTCCAGGCGTAGCCGTAAAATTCTCCCGCCGCCTGCGTCGCAGCTTCGTCGAACGAAACGCCATAGTCGCCTGACGGGCACGAATGGGGCGAAGCGGTGTTCGATCCGACGTCGGTGCAGTTCAACGAAATCCAGCCGCGATTGTTCGGACCGTCGGTCTGGCTGATCACGTACGCCCAGCCGTGCAGCTGGCCGTCGTTCGCATCATAGCGCGCGCAGGGCACGAAGCCGGGACAATAGTGGTCGGCGGAAGCGGCCGGACTCGATGGCGTTCCGCCCGCCGGCACACCCGGGGCGCCATTGCAGGTCACGCCGAAGCAGACCCAGCCGACCTGGGACGACCAGGCCCAGCCGCTCAGGTTGCCGCTCGCGTCCATGTCGAGGCCGTAGTCCCCCGCCGCGCAGTTGCTGGGATCCGTGTTGCAGTTGGTCGAGATCCAGCCGGTCGTGCCGGACCAGGCCCAGCCGCTGACGTTATGCGCCGCGGCCAAAACCGGGCGCGCTCCGGACAGCAAAAGGAAGAAGCCCACGCCGAAAACGAGGGTGGTGAATCCGGCGAATCGCCGAGACATCCCCATATGCCTTCAGTGTAGCAAATTGACAGGCTTTCAGGCGGATCGCACACTGTGGACATTGTTCATTCACTGGAAAGGAAACCTATGCCGAAACAACCTTCGACAGGCGCGGAACCGGTCCGCTGGGATCTCTCTTTTCTGTACGCCGGCATCGATGATCCGGGCCTGGATCGCGATCTTAAGGATGCGTTGCGACGCTGCGGAACCTTCAAAAAACAGTTCAAAGGAGGCCTCAAGCGGAAGCTCGGCGCCGCCATGCGCGCCTATGCGGATCTTTCCGCGCGCATCGACAAGATCGGCGTCTATCTTCACCTCGCGCACAGCACCGACGTCGAGAACCAGAAGCTCAACGCCAAGCGCGCCGACGTCTCGCTCGCGCTGAGCCAGGCCTCGGGCGAGCATCTCGTCTTCTTCGAGCACGAGCTCGTGGCGTTGACGGATCGAGAGATCCGCCGCCAAGCCAAGAAGGACGCCTTCCTGACGAAGCACATGCCGTGGATCGAGCAGGTCCGCCGCTTCAAGCCGCATCTGCTCTCGGAGCCGGTCGAAGGCGCGCTGGCCAAACGCTCCCCCTTCGGTCCCGGCGCCTGGAGCGACTTCTACGACGAAGTCGAGGCCGATCTTCGCTTCCCGCTCGACGGCAAGAACCTGACGCTGACGGAAATCCTGCACGTCATGAGCGACGACGGTGGCCGCGAGAAACGCGCTCGCGCCCTCAAGGCATTGAACGCCGGCCTGGGCGGCGGTTTCGCCAAGTACTCGGCGCAGACGCTCTGGCAAACGGCCGGTTCGGGCGCGCTCGAAGACAAAGAACGCGGCTACGCGCATCCGATGCAGTCGCGCAACATGTCGAACCGCGTGCCGGACAAGGTCGTCGAAGCGCTGCACGAGGCCGTGACAGACATCGGCGGCCCGCTGGCCCGCCGCTGGTACACGCTGAAAGCCAAGCTGCTCGGACTCAAGACGCTCCGCTGGAGCGATCGCAACGCGCACTTGCCGTTCGAAGACCGCTCGATCGTGCCGTTCGAAGTCGCGCAGCACGAGATCGTCCTGCCGGCTTACGAAAGCTTCAGTCCGACGCTCGCGGGGCTCATCCGCGAAGAATTGGTCGGGAAAAAGCGCATCGACGCGCCGGCCGGACCGAACCGCGAAAGCGGCGCCTACTGCATGTCCTTCGTGATGCCAGACGGCACGCCGATCTCGCTCAACTTCCTGAACTACATGGGATCGAAGCGGGATGTCATGACGATCGCGCACGAAGAAGGCCACGCCGTGCACGGCCTGCTGGCCGGGGTATCGCAAGGCGCGCTCCAAATGCACGCGCCGATGGCCTATGCGGAAACCGCTTCCGTCTTCGGCGAGATGACGACCTTCCGCTTCTTGCAGGAACGCCTGGCGAAATCCGGAACGGTCGAAGAGCGGCTCGCGCTCGTGGCCGGCAAGATCGACGACATGCTGAACACCGTCGTCCGCCAGATCAGCTTCTCGAACTTCGAACGCAAGCTGCACGGCGCCGGCAAGAAATTGTCGCCGGACGATCTCGACGCGATCTGGATGGACGTCACGCGCGAGTTCTACGGCAAGGACGGCGAGGTCTTCGTCTACGGCGACATGGAACATCTCTGGGCCTACATCGGGCACTTCCATCGCCCGTTCTACGTCTACAGCTACGCCTTCGGCGAGCTCCTGACGCAGAGCCTCTACGCCCGCAAGGACGCGTACGGCAAGAAGTTCGAGCCGCTCTACCTCGATCTCCTGCGCGCCGGTTCGACCAAAGACGCCGTCGGCCTGATGAAGCCCTTCGGCCTCGACCCGCGCAAGCCGGACTTCTGGAGCGAAGGCTTGAAAAACAGCCTGGGCGCGCTCGTGAGTGAAGCGGAGAAGCTGGCGAAAAAACTGTAAGCAAAATCCCGACCGAGGTCGGGATTTTTATTCGCCATGTTCCGCCAAGTATCGCTCAATTAAAGCGACGTCCAGACGATCTTTCTCCCGATGCATGGCCCGCTTCATCTTGAGCAGCTCAGCGATGGGTTGAAATGGCACACCGGCAATGATCTCAGCACGTCTGATCAAGTCGGCAGCGTCCACGCGCACGAGTCCATACCAGAGATCCGTATACGCTTCCGCAGTCCCGAAAGAAAGCTGTTTGCGTGGCCGGCCATCAATCGTGACGTCGCGCTCTTCCCATCCGCGCTTTTTGAGATCTTCAAACAGGCGCGGCGTAACGAGCAGATCGATATCCTCACACTTGCGAATCCCGCGGGCGCTTAGAATGCCGCTGCCACACACGAGGTACTCCCCGAGAGGGAGGTTCATTTTTTTCACTTCATCGATCGCCTTCATGCCGCGTCATTTCTTCGTGTGCCGATCGAGCGCTTTATTGACCTGCGCGTCGGCTTCCGTGTTGAACTCGCGTCGCACGTGCTTGAAGGTCACTTTTTTGAAAGCCAGTTCCTCATTGTGGATCAGCATGTAGATCGAGGCGAGGCCTTGATCCTTTACCTTATACTCCCCCGTCAGCTGTTTCATGGCGAGTTCGGAATCCATGCGCATCTCGAGCGTCTCGGCGCCAAGCTCGCGCGCTTTGCGGATGGCCGCCAGGATCGCTTTGTATTCCGCTTGGTTATTGGTGGTTTCGCCAATGTATTCGCCGTGGCCCGCGATCGTCTCGCCGTCCGGCGTCTTGATGACGTAGCCGAAGGCCGCCGGCCCGGGATTCCCGCGCGAGCCGCCGTCGGTATACGAAATAAGATGCGGGTATTTCATGCAGCGGCAGTGTATCAGGATTCCGTCTTCAGATCGACAATTCGGCCCTGTGGCTCCACGCGGCCGTTCCATTCGTTAAGATCGAGTTCGATCACGGCTTGAATGGCATGGCCCGGCAGGCATTCCGCCGCGCGATCGCCAAAACCGAAACCGATCAGCTTCAAGCGGCCTCCTTGCTCGGAGGCCACCGTCATTTGAAGATGCCGTCCATCGGCGCCAACCAGACGCGACGTCGCCACGCGCGCGCCGCGCAGAAGAAAACGCGGACGCGGATTGCCTTCGCCGTAGGGTTCAAGTCTCCGCAATTCCTCGACGAGCTTGCGGGAGATCTCGTGCACCGCCGCTTCTTCTTCGATCTCGATCGAGGGCGTGAGGTCCGCATCTTTCAACGTCGCGTCGGCATGCGCGACGAACGCTTTTTTGAACGCGTCGAACTGCTCTTCTCCTTGGATCGTCAAGCCGCACGCCGCCGGATGCCCGCCGAATTTCACGATGTGTTCGGCGCAGGCGCGCAAAGCGCCCGTCACGTCGAAACCAGGAATGCTGCGTCCCGAACCGACATATTTTCCCTCTTCATTCTTTCCGAGCGCGATGACCGGGCGATAATGATCATCGACCAAACGCGAAGCGACCAGGCCGCACAAAGCGGCCGGCCAGCCGTCGCCGGCGACGACGATCGCCGCGTTGGACGATTGCGCATCCGCCAGAAGCCGCGCCTCGACGACGATCTTTTCGGTCGCGCCTTGGCGATCTTTGTTGTGACCATGCAGCACTTCGGCTTTGAACGCGGCGTCTTCATCCGTTTCGGCGGTCAGGAGCGCGAAAGCCGCGTCCGCGTGCTCCATCCGTCCCGCCGCGTTGATCCTGGGCGCGATGCGGAAACCGATCGACTGCGCGTCGAGCGCTTCTTCGCCGCGGCGCACGCCGTCGATCAGCGTCTTGAGTCCGAGGCGTTTGGTTTTATTGAGCACGCGCAAACCGTAATGCACCAGCGCGCGGTTCTCCCCCACCAATTTTCCCATGTCGGCGACCGTCGAAATCGAGACCATGTCGAGCAGCCACTTCTCGTGGCCGGCCGGCAAGTTTCCTTCCTTCCAGAGCGCTTGGCAAAGCTTGAAGGCCACGCCGCCGCCCGTCAGCCAGCGGAACGGATAGTGCTCGCCCTCGCGCAGCGGATGCAGGATCGCATGCGCGGGCGGAAGCTCCGACGGAAGCGTGTGGTGATCGGTGATGATCGTGTCGATGCCCAGCGATTTTGCCAGCGTGATTTCCTTGCCGCTCGAAATGCCGCAGTCGCACGTCACGATCACCTTCGCGCCGTCCGCCGCCATCTTTTCGACCGCCGGCGCGTTCATGCCGTAACCGTCCTTCTCGCGATGCGGCAAATAGACCGAGACGTCCGCGCCGAGCATCTTCAACGTCGCGTGCAGAATGACGGAACCGGACACGCCGTCGGCGTCGTAATCGCCGTGGACAACGATCTTCTCGCGCTCCGCGATCGCGCGCATCAAACGATCAACCGCTTTGCGCATATCGTTGAACAGGAACGGATCATGCACGTCGCGTTCCCAAGACGGGTTCAGGAAACGTTCCGCATCGTCGGCCGTACGGATGCCGCGCCGCCACAGAAGCGACGCCAAAAGCCGAGGCTGCTCCGAAAGAGCTTGAAAAGCCTCGGCCGGGACCGTTTCCGCCATCTTCCAGCGCTTACTCATGCTTCCATGTATCCCCACCCGGGTCATCACCGCAAGACAGCGGACTGTTGATAAAAAACCGCGCGACGCAAAAACTGACGGCCGTCAGAATTTGCGTCACCGAGGCGAACGAAAAAGACCGGCAGAAGCCGATCAATCGATACCCGGAAACTCGAAAGGCTCAGATGCCTTTCAACGACCAGCCGATCAGCATCGAGGCGACCATCAGCGCGTAGAGCGAAATGAGCGCGATTTTTACGATGTGCTTCCTGCGGAATTTCTTCTTGCCCATACTATTCGCTGTCGCGGCGTTTTAAGACGGCGATGAAGGCTTCGGGTGGGATGTCGACACCGCCGGAGGCCAGGCCCATCATCTTCTTTTTACCTTTTTTCTGCTTCTCGAGCAATTTTTTCTTGCGCGTGACGTCGCCGCCGTAGAGGTAGCCCGTCACGTCCTTGCGGAACGGCTTGATGCGTTCCGAAGCCACGATCGTGCCGCCGATCGCGGCTTGGATCTTGATCTCGAACTGCGTCTGCTCGATCTCTTCTTTCAAAATTTCGCAGACGCGGCGTCCGATGCGCGTCGCCTCGTCTTCGTAGACCATCATCGAGAGCGCCTCGACCGGCTGCTCGGCCACCAGGATCGTCATCTTCACGACGTCGGCGGGCCGGTAGTCGATGAATTCGTAGTTGAGCGAGGCGTAGCCCGAAGAGACGCTCTTCAGCTTGTCGTAAAAGTCGACCAGGATCGCCGAGAGCGGGGCCTGGAAATGCATGATGACGCGCGCGCCGACCACGTCGTCGACGTTGGTCGTCTCCGTGCCGGTCAGGTATTCCATCGTCTGATAAATGCCGCGCTTGTCGACGACCATGCCCATCACGCC
>CAYOJH010000012.1:0-30216 GCA_964404275.1 uncultured Gammaproteobacteria bacterium
AGTACGCGCCTGCGTGGCCGCTGCCGCAGATCACGATCGTCGATCGGAATATCCTTCGGATCGGCGTTTTCGAACTCCAGCATTCCGACAACGTGCCTTCGAAGGTCGCGATCAACGAAGCGATCGAGCTCGCCAAGACCTACGGCGGCGAATCGTCGGGCAAGTTCGTGAACGGCGTGCTCGGCGCGATCTTCAAGGACGCCTTGGCCGCCGGCAAGATCAAGGACGTCGACAAGCAGGAGCCCAAGAAGAAGGAAGAGAAAGAAAAGGAAGGGGAGAAACACGTCTAATTCACGCGTTTCTGCCGCGACACGTGCCTGTCGAACTCGACGGGGCATGTCGCGACGGAAAGGCCTGCACGCGCAGCATGAAAGACTTCTCGAAGTTCGAGGAGAAGATCGGGGTGCATTTCAGCAACCAAGATCTTCTCGTCCAAGCGTTCGTCCACCGCTCGTATCTGAACGAGCATCCCGATTTCCGCCTCGGCCACAACGAGCGCCTGGAATTTTTGGGCGATGCCGTCATCGAATTGGTGGTGACCGAATATCTCTACAACACCTATCCCAATCCCGAGGGCGAGCTGACCAACTGGCGCGCGGCTTTGGTCAACGCCAACACGCTGGCCGTCATCGCGCACGAGGATCTCGGCATGGAGGAATACCTGTACCTCTCGCGCGGCGAAGCCAAGGACGCCGGTTCGAAAGCGCGCCAATACATCCTGGCCAACGCGATCGAAGCGCTGATCGGCTCGATCTATCTCGATCAGGGCTGGCAGGTCGTGAGCGGATTCATCCAGCGCTTCGTGCTCTCGAAGCTCGACTACATCCTCGAGCACAAGCTCTACGTCGATCCGAAGAGCCGTTTCCAGGAAGCCGCCCAGGAAACCGCCGGCGTCACGCCGAACTACAAGGTGCTTTCCGAGACCGGACCCGATCACGCCAAAGAATTCGAAGTCGGCGTCTTCCTCGGATCGGAGCACGTCGCGACGGGCAAAGGCTCCTCGAAACAGGACGCCCAAATCGAAGCCGCCAGGAAAGCGTTGGAAGCCAAGGGGTGGTAAGTGCTAGAATGGAGGAACTATGCTGACTGCTTCATCGCTCTTCGGAGCCGCGGCCGAAAAAGGCGCGTCCGACCTGCACCTGGTCGTCGGTTGCCGGCCGGTCTTGCGCATCGCGGGCGATCTGTACGATCTCGACGGCGAAGACGCGCTGACCGACGCTTCGATCGAAAAGATCGTCCGCCAGGTCGTCACGCCGGAGCAGTTCGAACGCTTCCGCATCGAAAAGGAGCTGGACCTCGCTTTCGGCGACGACGGCAATCGCTTCCGCGTCAATTTGCTGTGGGAAAAAAACCACATGAGCTTGGCGGCTCGCACCATTCCCCAAGTGATTCCGACGATGGAGCAGCTCAGCCTCCCGCCGGTCGTGCAGGGCTTCACCGAACTCACGAACGGCTTGATCCTGGTGACCGGTCCGACCAGCGCCGGCAAATCGACCGCGCTCGCGGCGATGATCGACGACATCAACACGAAGCGCCGCCTCAACATCATCACGCTCGAGGATCCGATCGAGTTTTTGTTCGAGGCGAAACGCTCGGTCATCCGCCAGCGCCAGCTCGAATCCGACATGGTCTCGTTCGCCGAGGGCTTGAAGCACGTGCTGCGCCAGGATCCGGACGTCGTCATGGTCGGCGAAATGCGCGATCTCGACACGATCGCCACCACCCTCACGATGGCCGAAACCGGCCACCTCGTTTTCGCCACGCTGCACACCTTCAGCGCGCCGCAGACCGTCTCGCGCATCATCGACGTCTTCCCGCCGCATCAGCAAACGCAGATCCGCCTCCAGCTCGCCATGACGCTCCGCGGCGTCATCTCCCAGCAGCTCCTGCCCCGCATCGGCGGAGGCCTGGTCGCCACCCGCGAGATCCTGGTCAACACGCCGGCCTGCTCGAACCTGATCCGCGAAAACAAGGTGGAGCAGATCAAGAACGTCATCCAGACCAGCGCCTCGATCGGCATGGTTTCGTACACCCAGGACTTGAAGCGCATGGTCAAAGAAGGACTCATCACGGAGGAAACGGCCGCGGCGTATCTCGTGTCTTCGAGCGACGGCAAGTAACCGCCTTGAAATTTGCGGCCCGATCGGCTATTCTGCGCGTGCTTGCGGGCAACGTCGCTCGCGAGCGACGTTGCGGGCGTAGCTCAACGGATAGAGCGCCGGTCTTCGGAACCGGTGATAGGGGTTCGATTCCCTTCGCCCGCACCACCCTTCGCCAAGGCTTCGGGTGGCGGGCCTTGATTCCTGAGCGCTGCCCGTGTAGCATCCTGTCTGTAGAAATCGCCCGCGACGGTAGCTCAGCTGGTAGAGCAGAGGCCTCTTAAGCCTAAGGTCCTGGGTTCGAACCCCAGCCGTCGCACCAAAAATTCCTCACTCTCGCGGGTGGGGAATTTTTTGACTGTGGATATCGCCCTTTTCTCCTGTGCTAAGATTGTGCCGCTCATTCCACCAGGAGGTTCGCATGTCCTCGTCCGAGAAAGCCTCGGACCTGGAGCGTTTCCTCCAGGTCCAGCGCGACAAGCGCGCGAAACGCTACGCCTTGCTGCAGGTCTCGAAACCGGGCGACGCGGGATTCAATCTCGTCTGCGTCAAGAAGACGATCATTCCGCCGGGCTTGATCGCGCCGACCGACGTGCCGACCGGTATCCGCGTGAAGCTGCCCCCGGGCTTTCATGCCGAGATCAAAGCGCGCAGCAGCATGCACGGCCTGTTCCCGAGCCTGGTGCTCTGCTCCGCGCCGATTGATAACGGCTACACCGGCCCGCTCGGTCCGCGGTTCCGCAATCTCGGGCCGGAACCCGTCGTGATTCCTGCCGGCGCCTCGCTCGCCCAGCTCGTGCTCTACCCGCTGATCGTGCCCGAAGTCGTCGAAGTCGAAGCGCTGCCGGAAACGGCGCGCGGCGAAACCCGCTACGGATCCACCGGAAAGTGAGCTTTCCGGTTTTTTCTTGACAATCCGGGCTCAAAAGGGTAGAGTCATGCGACCAATCATTCCCGACGTCGTCGGGTATTTTGTATGAACATCCGCAACATCGCCATCATTGCTCACGTCGACCACGGCAAAACCACGCTGGTGGACGCTTTGCTGAAGCAATCTTTGAATTTCAAGCAAAAATCCGACGCCAACACGGAGTTGATGATGGACTCGAACGATCTCGAGCGCGAACGCGGCATCACGATCTTCTCGAAGAACGCCTCGGTCAATTATAAGGACGCCAAAATCAACATCATCGACACCCCCGGCCACGCCGACTTCGGCGGCGAGGTGGAGCGCATCATGCGCATGGTCGATGGCGTGCTGTTGGTCGTCGACGCCAAAGAAGGCCCGATGCCGCAAACCAAGTTCGTGCTGCGCAAGGCCATCCAGGCCGGCCACAAGGCGATCCTGGTCATCAACAAGATCGACAAGCCCGGCGCGCGTCCGGAATGGGCGCTCAACAAGGCCTTCGACCTGTTCGTCGAACTCGGCGCGAGCGACAGCCAGCTGGATTTCCCGATCATCTACGCGTCGGGCGTCCAGGGCAAAGCCGGCCTGACCGAAAAGCTCGAGGACATGAAGGACGTCGAGCCGCTCTTCGAAAAGATTTTGGAGACCATCCCCGCGCCGAAGATCGACGAGGCCGCTCCGCTCCAGTTCCTGACGATCAGCCTCGCCTACGACAACTTCAAGGGCAAGATCGCGATCGGCCGCCTGTATTCGGGCACGCTCAAGAAGAACATGGACGTGCTGCACATCGACCGCAACGGCAACCGCAAGAAGACGCGCATCGTCAGCTTGATGGGGTACGTCGGCATGAACCGCGTCGACATCGAATCGTGCGAAGCCGGCGACATCTGCGCCATCTCGGGCATCGACAACGTTTCGATCGGCGAAACCATCACCGACATCAACGATCCGCGCCCGCTGCCGACCATCGACATCGAAGAGCCGACCGTCAAAATGACCTTCGGCGTGAACACCAGTCCGTTCGCCGGCAAGGAAGGCCAGTTCACCACTTCGCGCCAGATCAAGGAGCGCCTCGACCGCGAACTTGAAACCGACGTCGCGCTCAAGATCGACTCGACCGACGTCGAAAGCCGCTGGGTCGCTTCCGGCCGCGGCGAACTCCACCTCGCCATCCTCATCGAAAAGATGCGTCGCGAAGGTTTCGAATTGGAAGTCTCGCGCCCGCAAGTCATCTTCAAGGAAGACGGCGGAAAGAAGCTCGAGCCGATCGAGCAGCTCGCCATTGAGTGCCCCGAAAACCTGGCCGGCACCGTCATCCAGAAACTCGGCCTGCGCCGCGGTGAAATGAAAGACATGAAGGTCGAAGGCCCGACCGCCTTCCTCGAGTTCGTCATCCCGACGCGCGGGTTGATCGGCTATCGCAACGAGTTCATGACCGACACGCGCGGCCTCGGCCTGATGAACAGCCTGCTTCTGGGCTATGAAGATTACCGCGGCGAATTCGAAGGCCGCCCGCATGGATCGCTGATCGCCTTCGAGACCGGCACGACCACCAACTACGGACTGCTCGGCGCCCAGGAACGCGGACAGCTTTTCCTCGGCCCGGCCGTCGAAGTCTACGAAGGCCAGGTCGTCGGCGAGACCGCCAAGCCGGAAGACCTTGAGGTCAACATCTGCAAGCTGAAACAGCTCTCGAACATGCGTTCGAAAGGCGACGGCGTGGCCGAAGCGCTCGACGTCGCGCACGTCATGGGCCTCGAAGACGCGATCGAGTACATCGGCGAAGACGAACTCGTCGAGATCACGCCGAAAAACATCCGCATCCGCAAGACCTACCTGAACAGCACTGAACGGAAGCGCAAGAGCGGCAAGTACACATGAGATGGACGGCGCGACTTGACGGCCGCGCCGTTTTCGTTTGAAATGGCCTGTTCGGTTCGCCCTTTGCCCTCAAGGAGAAATTCTCCGTGCCAAAATATGACTGCGATCACGAAGAACGCCGCCCTGTCCTTCACGTGGTGAAAGCGGAGCCCCCCGCGCCGGCTGCCGGCTGGAAGCCCCCACCTGAGCTGGGATTCGATCCCGAAGCCCTGCGCCGCGACGTGCTGGCACGGGTGGCGAAAGGCGCTTGGGAACAGAAGACGCTCGAGCGATCGTCATGCGAGGAAGATCGTCAGACCGCCGAGGCGATCGTGCGGGCCAAGATCATTCTCGGATGCCTCCCGTTCATTTGCGAGGCGGCCGCTCAGGCGAATCAGCTGACGGCGGACGTCTACGACATCCATTCCAAGAAAGACCTCGTGAACATGCCGGGCTTGCATGACACGGCCGAAGCCTCGATCAGGCCCACGCCGCACAACCTGCGCAATACCGCTTGGCTGGTGTATCGCGCCTGCGAAGCGCTGGACCTCAGGCCGAGGATCGAGTTCTACACGCACAAGCGCGCCGACAAAGGCGACTTCAGGATCGTGATCGAAGTTCCTTACGCCGCCGCCCAAGCCGAACTCGCCCGAGACTGATCCGGCCCCAGCCGGATCTTTTCTTTTGCCTTGACCGCGGCCTTCGCGGAAGATACGCTGTCCCCGATATGCGCTATTCCCAGTTGTTCGGAAAAACCAGCAAGTCCGCGCCTTCCGATGCCGATTCGCCCAACGCCCGCCTGCTCGAGCAGGCCGGTTTCGTCGACCATGTGATGGCCGGCGTTTACACCTGGCTGCCGCTCGGCCTGGCGGTCTTGCGCAAGGTCGAACAGATCGTGCGCGAAGAGATGAACGCCCTCGGCGCGCAGGAGATTTTCATGCCCTCGCTGCAGCCGAAGGAATACTGGGAGAAGACGAAGCGCTGGGAAGGCGTCGACATCCTGTTCAAGCTGAAATCGCAGACCGACAAGGAGTACGCGCTCGGCTGCACGCATGAAGAAGTCGTCACTCCGCTCGCCACCAAGTTCACGCAGTCCTACAAGGACCTGCCCTTCGCGGTCTACCAGATCAACACCAAGTTCCGCGACGAGCTGCGCGCCAAGTCCGGCGTCTTGCGCGGCCGCGAGTTCCGCATGAAGGACATGTACAGCTTCCATACGACGCAGGAAGACCTCGACGGATTCTACGCCAAGGCCAAGCGGGCCTACGTCAACGCCTTCAAGCGCTGCGGCCTCGACGTGAAAGTCGTGCAAGCCTCCGGCGGCATTTTCACCGAAAAGATCTCCCATGAATTCCAGGCGCTGACGGACGCCGGAGAAGACACGCTCATCGCCTGCGGCCATTGCGACTTCGGCCAGAACAGCGAGATCGCCACGGTCAAGGAAGGCGACGCCTGCCCGAATTGCGGCAAACCGCTCATGAAAGCCAAGGGCATCGAAGTCGGCAACATCTTCGACCTCGGCACCAAATACACGGACGCATTCGGCTCCGACTTCACGGACGAGCAGGGCCAGCGGCGCCGCATCCTGATGGGCTGCTACGGCATCGGCACGTCGCGCTTGGTCGGCGCGATCGTCGAGTCCTCTCATGACGACAAGGGCATGATCTGGCCCAAGTCCGTCGCGCCCTACCATGTGCACGTCGTCCCGCTCAAAGCCAAGAACCCCGACGCCCAGCGCGGCATCAACGAAGCTGTCGCCAGGATCGAATCCGAACTGGCGTCCGCCGGCGTCGACGTCCTCGTCGACGACCGCGATCTCATGGCCGGCGAAAAATTCGCCGACGCCGACCTGATCGGCATCCCGCTCCGCCTCGTCGTCTCGGAAAAATCTCTGGCGGCCGGCGGCGTCGAATGGAAAGCACGCGCCTCGACCGAAGCCCAGTCCGTCGCGCTCGATGCGCTCAACGAAAAAACGCTCGCCTGGCTCAAAGCCTGAAACAAAATCTCCGCCCTTTCCGGCGGAGATTTTCTTTTACGCTTTGCCTTTCAGCGAATCCTTGAGCGTCTTGCCGGCTTTGAATTTCGGCACTTTGACTTCGGGGATCGTGATTTTTTCTTTGGGGTTCTGCGGGTTCACGCCCATGCGCGCGGCGCGGACGCGGGCGGAGAAGGCGCCGAAGCCCGCGATCGTGACTTCGCCGTCGGCCTTGAGCTCCTGGATGATCAGGTCGGTCAGGGTCTCGATGAACTCTTCGCAGCGTTTTTTCGGCAGGTCCGTCTTTTCAGACAGCTTCACCGCCAATTCGGCTTTGTTCATAAGAAGGATTACTCGATGATCTTGTGAATCTGTTCGATCTTCACGGCTTTGAAATTTTCGACCTGCACCACGACCGCGTTGAGATCGACGGGACCCTTTTCCGGAATCTCGAAGGGCACGGCCTCGCCCTCGACGAATCGGCTGATCGGACCTTCCGGCGCGACGCCGAGCACGGAGTGTCGCGCGCCCGTCATGCCGATGTCCGTCAGGTAGGCGGTGCCCTTCGGCAGGATCCGCGCGTCGGCGGTCGGGACGTGGGTGTGCGTGCCGGTCACGGAGGAGACGCGTCCGTCGAAGTGGAAGCCGAAGGCGATGCGCTCGGAGCTGGCCTCGCCGTGGAGATCCACCAGGATCGCGTCGAATTTCTCGTGCGCGTGCTTGCGAAGGATCGCCTCCATCGCTTCGAAAGGATTGCCGTACGGCTCCCTCATGAAGATCTGGCAGATCAAGTTTACCACCAGCACTTTTTTGCCGCCAAGATCCAGCACTTTTTCGCCTTCGCCGGCCGTGCCCGCGGGAAAATTGGCGGGACGGATGAGCAGGTTTTTCAGGATGGGATCTTCCCAGACGTCATGCGGCCCTTTGGGGTTGGCGAAGATGTGGTTGCCCGAGGTGAAGAAGTCGACGCCGCCTTCCTTGAGCTCGGCCAGGATCGGCTTGGTCAGACCTTTGCCGTGGGCCAGGTTTTCGGCATTCAAGATGGTGAGATCGGGCCGGTAGCGCTCCTTTAATTCCGGCAGGGCTTTCAGGACGGCGTTCCGGCCGATTTTGCCAACGACGTCGCCGAAAAGCAGGAAGGTTGGCATAAGATCTCTATCTTGCAAGACGCGGAGAGGGCCGGAACTTTACCGGGCGTACTCGATCGCGCGCATCTCGCGGATGACGTTAATTTTGATTTCGCCCGGGTACTGCAATTCCTGCTCGCACTTTTTGGCGATGTCCTTGGCCAGCTGCCAGGCGCCCAGGTCGTCGATTTTCTGGGGCGAGACGAAGACGCGGATTTCGCGTCCGGCCTGGATGGCGTAGGCGTGCTCGACGGCGGGGAAGGAGGTCGCGCACTTTTCGAGATCTTCAAGACGGCGGACGTAGTTCTCGAGCGTGTCCTTGCGGGCGCCCGGGCGGGAGCCGGAAATCGCGTCGGCGGCTTTGCAGATGTAGCCCTCGATGTTGCGCGGCTTGTCTTCGTGATGCGAGAGCGAGTGGTAGGCGACTTCTTCGGGGAAGCCGAACTTCTTCATGATGTTATAGCCGATCTCCGGGTGCGCGCCGGGGACGTCGTGATCGACGGCTTTGCCGATGTCGTGGAACAGGCCGCCCTTCAAAAGTTCCTGCGCGTTGGCGCCGATCTCCTTGGCCAGGAAGTTGCCGAGCATGGCGACCTCGATCGAATGGCGCAGCACGTTCTGGCCGTACGAGGTGCGGTACTTCAAGCGGCCGAGGATCGAGATCAGCTTCGGATCGACCGAGGCGATCGAGATGCCGCATTCCATCATGGCGTCTTCGCCGGCTTTCTTGATGTCGAGCGCGAGCGTGCGCTTGGCTTCTTCGATCGCTTCTTCGATCTTGGTCGGCTGGATGCGGCCGTCCTTGATGAGCGACTCGAGCGCCAGGCGCGCGACTTGGCGCCGGATGGGGGAGAAGCCCGAAACCGTGATGATGTTCGGCGTGTCGTCGACGATGATTTCGGTGCCGGTCAGGGTTTCGAGCGACTTGATGTTGCGGCCTTCCTTGCCGATGATGCGGCCTTTCATGTCATCGCTCGGCAGCTGGACTTGCGTGGTGGTGGTTTCGGCGCAGTGCGAGGAGGCGACGCGAGCGATGACGGTCGACAAAATATTGCGGCCCTTGCGCTCGTATTCTTCCGTGCCTTCGCGCTCGATCTTGCGGATGCGCGACAGGATTTCGTCTTTAGCCTCTTCTTCCACCGCGGCCAGCAATTGTTCCTTGGCGGCGTCGCGCGACAAATCGGCGACCTTCTCGAGACGCTCGCGGACGGAAATTTTCAGCTGGTCGAGGCCGAGCTTGTCGTTCTCAAGCTCTTTGGCTTGATCGTCGACTTTCTTGTTCTTCTCCTGGAGATCGAGCAGCTGCCGGTCGAAGAGCGATTCGCGCTTCTCGAGGCGCTGCTGGAAGGCGTTCATTTCCTTGCGACGCTCGGCTTCGTCGCGCTTGGCCTCGTCGAGCATCTGGACCGATTTCTTCTTGGCCTGCAGCTCGAGTTCCTGCGCTTTGGCTTTGGCCTGCTGGATCATCGCTTCCGCTTTGGCGTTGGCGGACGCGATCTTGTCGGCCGAGAGCTTCTTCTGGATGAAATAACCGGCGCCGAGACCGACGGCGAGCGTGGGCAAGGCGAGCAGCAAAAGGGTGACGGGCATAAGAGGATGCCGCCATCCGGGACCGTTGGTTGTGCGTACGAAAAACGGGAAAGCTTACGCTTTCCTCACGAGGCGCGCGGATTCTGTCGTTTCAACCGGATTCTCGTTCCAAAATCGCATAGCAGGGAGGCGCAACGTTCGTACTCAACCGGTACAGGAAGGTCGGTGGGATAATGTTGAGCTGTTTTGACCTTACCACGCGGGGATTGACCCGGCAAGACCCGTAAAACGCTTCGCGTCACGGGTCAGGGGTGTATACTCGGCGCATGAAGAAATACGGGCATTGGATCGTCTTTCTGCTAGCCTTGGGGATTTTTGGCGCGATTCAGGCCTGCCCCGGCTTTGGCGATCCCGACGCGTACTATCATCTGGAAATGGCCAAGCTGACGGCTGCCGCCGGGCCGGTGCGGGTTTTCGCCTGGCTGCCGTTCACGACGCTGGCGGATCATTACGCTGATCAGCACTTTCTCTATCACCTCGCGCTGATCCCGTTTTTGAATCTCTTCGGCGATTTCTTCGGTCTCAAGATCGCGACGGTGCTATTCGCCGCCTTGGCGATGGCGGCGTTCGCTTGGATGCTCGGCGCGTACGGCCTCCGCCGGCCGTGGCTCTGGACGCTGCCGCTCTTGGTCTCGACGGGCTTCCTGTTCCGCCTGCTTCTGACCAAAGCGACCGGGCTCGCGCTCGTCGCGCTCTTCCTCTTCTTGGGATTCCTCAAAAAGAAAAATCGCGCCGCGCTCTTCCTGATCTCCTTCGCCTACGTCTGGCTGCACGCCGGCTGGCCGATTCTCGGCGTCGTCGTTTTTATTTACGCGCTCGCGCATCGCGATTGGAAAACGCCGCTCGTGGTCGCGGCGGGCCTTTTGGCCGGACTCGTCGTCAATCCGTTCTTTCCTTCCAACTTCGCCTTCAATTGGGAACAGATCGTGCAAATTGCCGTCCTCGGGCATCGCGATCCGGGCGTCTTGGTCGGCAACGAATGGGGGCCGGTCGACATCGGCTGGCTGCTGGCCGAGAACGCCGTCATTTTCTTGGCAGCCGGCGCGGCTTTCGCCCAGCTCATCTCGCTCATCTATCGCCAAGAAAAAGCGCCGGAGGTGTCCGAGGCCCGCCAGCGGGAGATCGCCTTCGCCGCCGCGCTCAGCTGCCTGTTCCTCTGCCTGACGCTCCGCCAGGCGCGGCAGAAGGAATATTTCCTGCCGTTCGTCCTCTTTTTCGCCGCGCTGCTCGGCGACGCGCTGCAGCTCGACGCGCGGGAAACATTCGATCGCGTTCGCGCCAAGCTCGGCCGATGGAGCAAAGCGCTCCTGGCGCTTGTCACCGCCTGTGTCACGCTGCTGTGTCTCCACGGCGTGTGGTACGCGCACAAGCTCTACGCCGGACGCCTGCCGTTTTCGCGTTTTGCCGCCGCTGGAGCCTGGATGCAAACGCACGTCCCGGCGGGGGAGACGGTTTTCCACTCGGCTTGGGACGATTTTCCCTACCTGTTCTATCGCGATCCCGACGCGCGCTACGTCGCCGGCATGGATCCGCTGTTCCTGTATCGCAAGGATCCCGCCCGCTACTGGCTCTGGCGCGACATCGGCGACGGCCGCCGGCGGAATCCCTCGGCACTCATCAAGAACAATTTTGATGCGCAGTACATTTTCGTGCGGCGCGAAAGAGACGCGCTCCGACCAATCATAGAAAAAGACCCGTCGGTTGAACGGGTCTATCAGGATTCCGAGGCGGAAGTGTGGAGGATCCGCTAGGCCGGCTTTCCGGATCGGTAGCGGAACACGAGGCCGATCGGACGCGGACCCTTGCCGCGCCATTTCAGCGGCGCTGTCTGCACGACGTTCCAGCCGTCGATGGTCAGGAGTTCGTGCAGGCGCACGACGTCAGTTTCGGTCAAAGGGCCGCGGCGCGGGGGATAGAGCGGCTTCTCGAAGCCTTCGAAGGGCTTGCCCTTCTTTTCGTCGAGAAACCGCTTGATCTTCGCGCTGCAGCGGCGATACTCGTCCTGCACCGCTTTGGACGCTCCGTTGAACAGGAGATCGAACTTCTCGCGGCGCTGCTTGGTCAGCTCGCGCTTGCGGTCGAACATGCCGCGGACGGTCATCGGAGCGGCGCTCGGTAGCTTGTTTTTCTTCACCGCAGACTCCTTGGGAAGAACGATGCGAGAAACGTATCAGCGCGCGTCGCGAGCGTCAATGAAAAAGACCCGCCGTTTGGACGGGTCCGCTACTTCTTCTTGAGGTCGTTCGCGGCTTTATCCCAAGCCGCCTGATCTTTCCGAAGCACACCGTTGATGATTTCGGCCTGGCTGTACTTCCGCGCTTCCGGTCGCGGCGTCGTGGGCAGGCCTTGCGCGACTTGCGCGGCTTGCCACTTTTTCAGGTCCTCGTGATAGACGCGAGCCTCGGCCGGACTGTACGTATTCGGATCGGGCGGCCTGCCCCCTTTGTTCTTCTCGCTCATCTCACGCTCCTTATCGGAACGTTATAAGGAAGAACGCAAAGACGTCAATACGACGTCCTTCGGCATGACCGCACTCTCTACTTTATAAGAACCGATCATCGTGCGGCGCAATTCTTCCAGATATGCGCCGCAGCCGAGGCGCTTGCCGATGTCGTCGGCCAGGGCGCGGACGTAGGTGCCGCTTGAAACGCGCGTGCGGATGACGGCCGTCGGCCAAGAAAAAGAGAGGAGCTCCAGTTCGTGAATCGTCACGCGCACCGGTTTGCGCTCGACGACTTCGCCCGCGCGGGCCAGCTCGTAGAGTTTCTTGCCGCCAATCTTTTTGGCGGAATACATCGGCGGCACCTGATCGATCTCACCGCGGAATGTTTCAAGCACGGATTCGAGCTCTTTGGTACCTGGTACCGCGGTACCTGCTACTTTGGTATCAGGTACCAAAGTAGCAGGTGAAATTTTGCCCGTGCGATCCATTGTATCGCTCGTCGCGCCGAAGCGGAGCGTCGCGACGTAGGACTTGTCGAGGCCGACGAACTTCGAGAGCTGCTTGGTCATCGTGCCGACGGCCAGGATCAGGAGGCCCGAGGCGAACGGATCGAGCGTGCCGGCGTGACCGACTTTCCGCGTATGCAAAACGCGCCGGACCGTATCGACCACGTCGTGCGAGGTCGGTCCGACGGGCTTATCAATCAGCAGGAATCCGGAGGGCGAGGGACTTGAGGCGTCCATATTGACAAAGCGGCCGTAAATGCTACGGTGAGCCTAGCCCGAAAACGTCCTTTGGACAACAGGAGGTTGCCATGAGTTCTAAGAGGGATGGAAAGCCCCTCGGGAACGAGGGGCAGCCGCAAGTGTTGAACGAGCAGCCGGCCGAGCAGCCAGAAATGGAAATGCCGTTCGAGTGGCAAAGCAGCCACGTGCAGCTCGGCTACGAGCTGCTCGAAGCGATCATCCGCGAGCAGCACCGCCATCTGCTCTCCGCCTTCGCGAGCAACGTCCGACGGCACGGTCTCAGGGACCGCCTGCCGGACGCGGCCACGGCCGGCACCGCCATCGGCGCCGGAATGGCCTCAGGCCACCTTCTTCTCGGCGCCGCCGCCGGCGGCTTGGCCTTCGTCTGGCGCAGCCTGGTCGAAACGATCCGGCTCCGCCGCAACAACCACGCCTCCGACAATCAAGCCGTCCGCGAAGTGCGCATGTTCATGCTGCATCTCGCCGCCAGCCTGTCGGCAAATTCCTCGGCCGTGCGGGTCGACAAGGTCCCGCGCGTCGAAGAATTCCAGAACTTGTGGGTGCGGCATTCTTGGCGCTTGGTGCACTGCCTCAAGGGTTACAACATCCGCCACCTCGCCATTGTGCAGACGCTGCAGACGCTGGAGCGGACCGAGGAAGAAGACAAGGCGGCCAATGAGTTGCTGTACTTGATCCGCTGGTTCCGCCCCAGGCTGACGCAGGCCCTGTTGGCGCTCGAGGACCTGTACGTTTCCGAACTCAAGGGAACCAAGGGGAAGCTCAAGGCCATGGCGGCTTTCAACGAACGCATCGAGGAGATGGATCCGTTTCAGGACGGGGACAAGCTCCAGCCATCGCTCGACTGGCTGCCGATGACGCAGGAAACGCTGATCCGCCGCGAGCTGCCGAAACAGCTCGAGAAGGATCGCGAGGCGGTCATGGCCAACCGGGAAGTGCACGTACAGCAGATCGACCGTGATCTCGCCAGGCTCGAACCCGAGCATGGACCCGCCGTCGACGCGTTCATCCGCGCGAACCCGTCCAAGCCTAAGCCCGAACCCGATTCCGACGAATGAGCCCGCACCATCCGGTACGGGTCTTTTTTATTGACAGCCCGATGTTTTAAGCGTACGCTCCGCAATACATGAACATCACCGAACTCGCGCGCCGCTTGCGCGTCACCCCAGAAGAACTCCGTCAGAAGCTCCCGGTTCTGGGTTTTGACATCGGCCGCAAGGCGATCAAAGTCGACCAGCGCGAAGGTGAACGCATCATCCGCCGCTGGCAGGAATTCGCCTGGCGCCAGAAGCAGCTCGCCGACGAAAAGAACAAGATGGAGCTGCGCCGCAAGATCCAGGCCGGCGAAGTCACGCCCGACCGCAAGATCTCGCTGCCGCCGTCGATCACCATCCGCGAGCTGGCCGACAAGCTCCAGCGCCCCGCCACCGACGTCATCCGCGAATTGATGAAGGGCGGCATTTTGGCCTCCATCAACGAGCGCATCGACTTCGACACGGCCGCCGTCACCGCCGAAGATTTGGGCTATCAGGCCATCAAGGAATCCGACACGCAGAAAGAGGAAACCGTTTCGAACGCGCTCGACTCCTTGAAGGAGTCCGTCTTGAATGAAGATGAAGGCAGCTTGCAGCCGCGTCCGCCGGTCGTCGTCGTCATGGGTCACGTCGACCACGGCAAGACGACGCTGCTCGACACGATCCGCGCCTCGGCCGTCGCCAAGGGCGAATCCGGCGGCATCACGCAGCACATCGGCGCCTACCAGGCCGAAAAGAACGGCCGCAAGATCACCTTCATCGACACGCCGGGCCACGAAGCCTTCACCATGATGCGCTCGCGCGGCGCCCGCGTGGCCGACATCGCCATCCTGGTCGTGGCCGCCGACGACGGCGTTCAGCCGCAGACGGTGGAAGTCGTCCGCATCATCGAAGCGGCCAAGTTGCCGTACGTCGTCGCCATCAACAAGATGGACAAAGCCGACGCCAACCCGGACCAGGTCAAGCGCCAGCTCTCGGACCTCGGCATGGTGCCGGAGGACTGGGGCGGCAAGACCGTCATGGTCCCGATTTCCGCGAAATCCAAGAAAGGCATCGATGAACTGCTCGAGACGATCTTGCTCGTCGCCGATTTGGAAAAGGACAAGATCCGCGCCAACCCGGAACGCCGCGCGATCGGCACGATCATCGAATCGCACGTCGACAAGGGCGAAGGCCCGGTCGCGACGGTTTTGATCCAGGGCGGCACGCTGCACAAGAACGACGTCGCCGGCATCGGCGGCGTGAATTACGGCCGCGTCCGCGCGATGAAGAATTTCATCGGCGAAACCGTCGAGGAAGCGCCGCCGGGCATGCCGGTCAAGATTCTCGGCTTCAAGCTTGCGCCGACCGTCGGCGACGTGATGGAAGTGCCGGAACGCGTCAAAGACCTGACCGATTGGAAAACCATCAAGCACGCGCAGAACACCACGCAGTCGACCGTTTCGTCTTCGCAAGCGTCTTCGTCGTCCGAAGAAGGCAGCGCCGAGAAGCAGTGGACGAACGTCATCATCCGCGCCGACGTGCTCGGTTCGCTCGAAGCGATCCTGGGCGCGCTCGAGCGCATGACGCATCCCGAAGTCGGCGTGAAAGTCGTCGGCAAAGGCCTCGGCAACGTGACCGACGCGGACATCCTGAGCGCCGAATCGAACGGCGCGATGGTCCTTGGCTTTCACGTTGCGCCGACCACTTCGGCCGCCAGCCTGGCCAACGAAAAGAGCATCCCGATCCGCCAGTACAAGGTCATCTACGACCTCTTGAACGACGTGAAGGCGGAACTCAAATCCAAACTCAAGGCGGAAGTCATCCGCACCGATCTCGGCAAACTCGAAATCCGCGGCGTCTTCAAGTCCGGCAAGGACGGTCAGATCGTCGGCGGCATCGTCACCGACGGCAAAGTCGAAAAGGGCGCGATGGCGCAGGTCTTCCGCGCGGGCGAGCCGATCTCGACCGGCAAGATCTCCGATCTCCAAAGCCAGAAGCAGTCCGTCAAAGAAGTCTTCGGCGGCCAGGAATGCGGCATCCGCTTCGAAGGCAAAGGCCAGCCGATTCAGCTCGGGGACATCCTTGAGGTATACTCCGAAGAGAAGAGGGAAAAGCAGTTGGGCTTTTGATGTCATGTAAAATGCATTACATATGGAAAGCGTTTTGAATGATTCCAATTTCGAAGCCGAAGTCTTGAAGTCCGAGGTGCCGGTGCTCGTTGATTTTTGGGCGCCCTGGTGCGGACCGTGCAAGATCATGGGACCGATCGTCGAAGAGGTCGCCAAGGCCATGGAAGGCAAGCCGATCAAGATCGCCAAGATGAACGTCGATGAAAGCCAGGAGACGCCGCCGAAGTACGGCATCATGAGCATCCCGACCCTGATGATCTTCAAGGGCGGGCAAGCCGTCGACCAGATGGTCGGCGTGCAGGCCAAGGACAAGCTGATCGAAAAACTTTCGGCGCTGCTGTGAAAGAACACGTCATCATCATCGGCGCCGGTCCGGCCGGCTATACCGCCGGCCTCTACGCCTCGCGCGCCGATTTGAAACCGCTGCTCTTCGCGGGACCGCAACCGGGCGGGCAACTTACCACCACGACCGAAGTCGAGAACTGGCCGGGAGAAGACAAGGGCGTGATGGGTCCTGAGCTCGTTTTGAAATTGCGCGCGCAGGCGGAAAAATTCGGCACGCGCGTTTCCGAAGAAACGGTGACCGCCGTCGATTTTTCGTCGAAGCCGTACAAAGTGGTGACGGACAAGGGCGCGTACGAAACGGAAACCGTGATCATCGCGACCGGCGCCTCCGCCCGCCGCCTCGGCCTGCCGTCGGAAACGGCGCTCTTCGGCAAGGGCGTTTCGGCCTGCGCGACCTGCGACGGTTTCTTCTTCAAGAACAAGGAAGTCGCGGTCGTCGGCGGGGGAGATTCCGCCATGGAAGAAGCGACCTTCCTGACCAAGTTCGCTTCCAAGGTCACGATCCTGAACCGCTCCGACAAATTCAAAGCCTCGAAGCCCCTGCTCGACCGCGCCCGCAACAATCCGAAAATTTCCTTCGTCGAAAACGCGCAGGTCACGGAAGTCCTCGGCGTCGAAGCCGGGCACGTGACCGGCATCAAGATCAAGAACGTCCTTACGAACGAGGAATCGGAAATGAAACTCGACGGCCTCTTCGCCGCGATCGGCCACGTGCCGAACACGGATCTCTTCAAAGGCCAGCTCGATCTCGATCAGCTCGGCTACCTCGTCACGGCAGGTCCGGGCGACGTGAAAACGAAAATCGAAGGCGTCTTCGCCTGCGGCGACGTCATGGACAAGAAATATCGCCAAGCTGTCACCGCCGCCGGCACCGGCTGCATGGCCGCGCTTGAAGCGGAACGCTTGCTCACGCACCGAGCGTTCGGCGCCTCCGCGTAAAAGAAGAACGTCCCATGAAAAAAACGCCTCGGGCCGGAAGGCTCGTGGCGCTTTGTTTTCAAAAGATCTTGCCCAGCGCGTGCGCGACGTCGTCGTAGTCGAAACGGACGATCGCCGAGAGGGAGACCCAGTACACCGTGGTGTACGAGGTCTTGCCGAACATCATCGAGCTCTCCAGCGAGAAGTCGTTGTTGAAGTCCAGCCGCGCGCCGCCGAGGAACGTCACCGAATCCTTGGCGATCGTGCGCCGCTTGGTGATCGAGTCGACGTTGACGTTCAGCGCTTCGAGACTGCGCGTCACGTTCTCGTCCAGCGAGAGGTCGATGTCCGCCTTGAACCAGGTGTAGCCGATCGAGACGAACGGCGTCAGGCGGTTCTTGGCGAACGTATTCGGCCGGAGCGGCACGCCGATCGTGACGCCGGTGTTGATCATGTGCCAGCGATAGCGGAGCGACGTGTGATCCTGCACGAGGCGGGTCACGTCGAGATCGTTCTCGAGCGCGTGCGCCACGACCGTGTTGGCGTGCGCCGGATTCCAGCCGAAGCTGGTGGCGTATTCGGCGAACGTTTCCACGTGGAAGTGCTCGCCGTCGAACAGCGAGAGCCTGGCGCCGAAGCCGCCGGAGAAGTCCAGCCCGGCGTCGAGATCGGCCTTGACCAGCGTGTTCTCCGTCTTGGTGAGCGGATTGCCCATGCTGTCGTACTTCTGCATGCCTGCGTCGTCCAGGACGGGCACGGTCTTCGGATCATGCGTAAAGCTGAGCGTCGTGTCTTCGGGCGCGATCGAACCGTAGAAGTTCAGGCGCCCGAGCCAGTGCCGCGTCACCTTGCCGTGATCGCCGTCGATGTCGTCGCAGTTTTGGAACACCGACGCCTCGAGGCGCAGGTAGCCCGGCTGAATCCGCTCGAAGTGGATGTTGCCGATGTCCTGCGTGTCGGTGCGGCCGGTGAAGATCCCGGTGCCGAGCGAGACGGCGATGTCCGGGTCGCACGGCAGATGGATGCGGTCCGCTTGAGCGGCCGATTCTCCCAGAACAACAGCGAAGATAAGGGAAAGAAAGGCTGCGCCATGCCGGTTCCGCATTGAAACCTCCGGTGCGGGGTTGTGAAGAGCTGCCTCCACCATGGCATGAAAAAACCCCGGGGTCAAACGGGGTTAGTCAGCGGCCGAAGCGCCAGGTCAGGCCGGCTTGGACGGCCAGGACGTTGGTGCCGTCATAGCGTCCGACCAGCGCCTGGGCATCGAGGCTCCAATTGCGCGTGATGTCCATGCGGATGCCGGGCGCGCAGAACGGGGATGACGCGTCGGCGCTGATGCTCGTCACCGTGGAGGGATCGAGGCCGAGCGTCGTGATCAGGTCCGAGAGCGTCCGATCAGGCGTGAGATGGAGCTGGGCGCGATATTGCATCCAGCCGATCGTCACGTAGGGCATGATCTGCCAGGAGCCGTGGGCGAAACGCAGCGCGCCGGTCAGTCCCGCGCGGAGCATCCTGCCCGAGAGCGTCATGTGCGAGTGATCGCGCACGAGCGTCGTCAGCGTCAGCAGATTGCCGTTGTCGTCGATCTCCAGCCGGTCGAAATGCGCTTCGGGCTCCGTGATCGGCAGATCCGCGTCGCCGAAAGCGGCCAGCCGCCAGCGTCCGTTGTCATACAGCGACAGACGCAGGCCGATCTCGGCGACCGGGCTGAGCGGAACCGACAGGTCGGCGTTGCCGATGCCGTAGAGTCCTTTCGGCAGCGGCGCGCCTTCGCGGTACGAGATGGACAAGTTTTCAAGATTCAAGCCGCCGTAGACTTGGAGACCGTTCAGCCAATGGCGCTTGGAGCGCAGGAGCCAGACGCCCGCGCGAAGCGCGAACGGCCGCATCCAGGTGGCCTTGAACTGATCGTCTTGCGTGCGGAGAATTCCGCCATGCAGCGTCAGCGAGAACCTCGGATCGTCCGCGAATTCCGGCGTATCGGCTTCGGCGGTACGGCGAGTCGAAACCAAAAGGGAAAGGACGCAGAGCGCGAGGATCGGTCGCCGCATGGGCACCTCCTGGAACCATCATGAGCTTTTTTCAGGGTTCGGTACAGCATGGTATACTGGGTGTCTATGGTGCTGGTGGTCGAAAAGAAATTCCTCGAGAGCGACTGGTGGCGATACGGACTCGCGCTCGCCATCGCCAAGCTTATTTTGTGGGTTTCGCTCGTCTATCACGCGCAAGCCGGGCTCAGCTTGCCTCTGCTCTGGCAGTCGCGGCTGGTCCTCGGCACGTTCCTGGTGGCGGCCTTCCTGCCGTTCGCCGTCGGCCGCCTGCAATTGCGCATCCTGTTTTGGTTCAGCCTGACGGGACTTTTCCTGGGCGAGGCCATGTATCTCTTCCTGATCCTGAGCAAGATCGGTCAGGCGGCCAACCTGCTGCCCTTCATCGCCTTCGTCCAACTCTACGTCACCTGCTTCGGCCTCGGGCTCGTGATCGAGCTGGGGCGCTACGCCTACCGCAAAGTCTTCGAATAAGCCGCCGTTGCTCTTCAAGGACGGGCGTGTTACCGTTTTTTCGCTATGCAGAAATACGATCCCAAAGCGATCGAAAAGAAATGGCGTGACCGCTGGGACGCCGAAGGCGTTTTTTCGGCGAAAGAGGACGCGGCAAAAGACAAGTGCTACATCCTCGACATGTTCCCGTACCCGTCCTCGAACGGGTTGCACGTGGGACACCCGATCGGCTACATCGCGACGGATATCCTCTCGCGCAAGCGGCGCATGGACGGCAAGAACGTCCTGCATCCGATGGGCTGGGACGCTTTCGGCTTGCCGGCCGAAAACTACGCGATCAAGATCGGCGGCCATCCGCATGACATCACCCAGCAAAGCGTCGCGAACTACATCCGCCAACTCAAGCTGATCGGCTTTTCGTACGACTGGGAACGCGAAATCAACACCAGTCTGCCCTCCTATTACAAATGGACGCAGTGGATGTTCCTGCTTCTCTATAAGAACGGCTTGGCCTACAAGCGCTTGGCGCCGGTCAATTGGTGCGAATTCGATCAGACCGTGCTGGCCAACGAGCAGGTCATCGACGGCAAGTGCGAGCGCTGCAAGAATCCCGTCATTCAGAAGGAACTCTCGCAGTGGTTTTTCAAGATCACCGATTTCGCCGACCGTTTGCTGAACGATCTCGACGGTCTCGACTGGCCGGAGAAGATCAAGGCCATGCAGCGCAACTGGATCGGACGGAGCGAAGGCGCGGAGATCGATTTTCGCGGACGTCTTGAAGACGGCGGCGAATTCGATCTGACGGTTTTCACCACGCGACCCGATACGCTCTTCGGCGTTTCGGCGGTCGTCGTCGCGCCGGAACATCCGATCGTCGAGAAGATCACGGCGGAAGCCGAAAGGGGGAATGTCGCCGCGTACATCGAAGCCACCAAAAAGAAATCCGAATTGGAACGCACCGGCACCGATCAAGCCAAGACGGGCGTCTTTACCGGCGCGTACGCCAAACACCCATTCACGGAGGAGGACGTGCCGGTCTACGTCGCCGATTACGTCCTGCCGCAATACGGCACGGGCGCGGTCATGGTCGTGCCGGCGCACGACGAGCGCGATTTCGCTTTCGCCAAGACGTACGGCCTGCGCGCCACGACGGTCATCGAACCGGTCACCGGCACGCCGCAAGAAAAACCCGAGCATCGCCGCAGCATCGTGGCGCTGGTCGAAGACGCGGCCGGAAAAATCCTTTCGATCAACTGGGGCTCTGCGATGGGCGGGCATCTGCTCGTCGGGGGAGGCCGCGACAAGGATGAAGATCCGGAAGCCTGCGCGCGCCGCGAGATTCTTGAAGAAACCGGCTACGCCGATCTCGAGCTTCTCGGCATTTCCGAAACGATCCATCACCGCTACTTCGCGCACTCCAAAAACGTCGGCCGCGCCATCGACGCGATCGGCCTGCATTTCCGCCTGAAGAGCGACGCGCGCGAAACGACCGCGCTTGAAGCGGATGAGCAGGGCAAATTCACCGTCGAATGGCTCGCCCGCGACGAAGCCGCGACGAAAATTTCCGACCCGCTCCACGCCTACGTGCTCCAGAAGTTCGCTTTCGATCGTCCCTACACCGGCGACGGCGTGCTGACCGGTTCCGGCGGTTTCGACGGTCTTCCGTCCGAGGCCGCGAGGAAACAGATCACGGCCGAACTCGAGGCGAAAGGCAAAGGCCGGAAGCAGGTCAATTACCATCTCCGCGATTGGCTCGTCTCGCGCCAGCGCTATTGGGGCGCGCCGATTCCGATCATCTATTGCGAAGAGCACGGCGAACAGCCTGTGCCGGAGGACCAATTGCCGGTCACGCTGCCGAATGACGTCGACTTCCGCCCGACGGGGGAGTCGCCGCTCGCGCGTTCGAAATCCTTTCATGACGCGAAGTGCCCCACGTGCGGCAAGGCCGCCCGCCGCGAATCCGACACGATGGACACCTTCGTCGATTCTTCGTGGTACTTCCTGCGCTACGCCGATCCGAAAAACGAAAGCGCCTTCGCGGCCAAGGAAAAAATCGATTACTGGTGCCCGGTCGACACATACGTGGGCGGCGCGGAGCATGCCGTGCTGCACCTGCTCTACGCGCGCTTCTTCACGAAGGTGCTCTTCGATACGGGCTACGTGAAGTTCGGCGAGCCGTTCACCAAGCTCAAGAATCAGGGCCTGATCCTCGGCGAGGACGGCGAAAAAATGTCCAAGTCGCGCGGTAACGTCGTCAATCCCGACGACGTCATCGCCGAACACGGCGCGGACGCCTTCCGCCTTTACGAGATGTTCATGGGCGACTTCGAACACGTGAAGCCCTGGAGCACGACCGGCATCATCGGCCAGCGCCGCTTTTTGGAGCGCGTGTGGAAATTGCAGACGGGCGGCGAAACGTCCGCCAAGCTGCGCGCGCTGCTGCACAAGACGATCAAAAAAGTCACGGAAGACATCGAAGCCTTCAAATTCAACACCGCCATCAGCGCGATGATGATCTTCATCAACGCATGCGAAGGCGCAACGCTTTCGAAAAACGATCACGAAGCCTTCCTGAAACTTCTCGCGCCGTTCGCGCCGCACATGACGGAAGAATTGTGGGAAGCTATGGGACAGATAGACTTCATCGCGCGCGCGGCCTGGCCGACGTATGATCCCGCGCTCACGATCGACAGCGAAATCGAAATCGCGCTCCAGGTCACCGGCAAAGTCAAGGATCGCATCCTGGTTCCGGCCGACGCGGATGACAAAGAACTCGAACGCCTCGCGCTGCAGAATGAAAAAATCAAAGCCGCGCTTGAAGGCAAGACGATCGAGCAGGTGATCGTGGTCAAAAAACGCTTGGTGAATATTGTGGCGCATTGACACGTGGTAACGGCCTCCCGTAGGAGGTCGTTATGCGTTTTGGAGAGATCAAAAACGATTTGCCGAAGCGGTCGATGCTGTTCGAGCTTGCCGTCGCGATTTTGATCGCGGCGCTTTGTGTGATCGGCGCGCTCGAATCGAAAAAATATTTCGCGCCGATGGGCGGGCCGTTCGGGCGCTGGCGGAAGGCGCTTGTCGCGCGCGCAGACGCGATTTTCGATCCGCCCGTTTCGGCCTGGGTGGCGGGGCTTCTGCTCGGCGCGGACCAGGGTTTTTCGCGCGATTGGAAAAAAGCGTTCAAGCGCACGGGCACGAGCCATCTCACGGCCGTCTCCGGCTACAACGTCGGCGTCGTGCTGAACGGGATGCAATTCCTGCTGCTCCGTTTGCCGATCAGCCGCCGTCTGCGTTCGTTTTTTGCGCTTGGGTGCGTGGCGGGCTTCGTGCTTTTGACCGGCGCGCCGGGTTCGGTGCTGCGCTCGGCCTTCATGATCGCCGCGGTCGAAGCGGGGCGGCATCTCGGGCGTCCGGTCAAGCCGCTGCGCGCGCTGTTGCTCGCCGCCGCGATCATCGGGCTTTTTTCGCCGGCCAGCCTTGTCGCCGATCGCGGACTGCAGCTTTCCATCCTTTCGTCGTTCGGCCTCGTGACGCTCTCGCCGGTTTTTGCGTCCTTGATACCGAAACGCATGCCCAAGACGCTCGCGGGCTGGATCTGTCAGACGCTGGCCGCCTCGGTCGCGACCGCGCCGCTCATCGCCTGGATGGCCGGGACATATTCTTTGGTGACCTTGCCCGCCAACCTGGCCGTGGCCGCCTTCATTCCGCCGCTCATGGCCGGCGGCGCGTTCGTGATGACGGTCGGTTTCATTTCGATGCCGCTCGCGCGCGCCTTGGCCGCCTTCGGAAATCTTTTTTTCGCGACGCCGCTCGCGATCATCTGGACGATGGCTTCGTGGCGCGCGGCCTCGATTTCCGGTCCGGCCGCGTTCGCCGTTCTTGTCGCCGTGGAAACGGTTGCGATCGTCCTGCTCTTGCGCTGGCGGCGGAAAATTTCGCGCGCGTACGCGATCCACGAATAAAAAACGCGCCTCAGTGAGAAGGCGCGGGCGCGGCCAGGACATAGGTCTGAGCGGCCAGGGCGCGGGCGAACTCGAGAATCGCGTTCCAGGACACGGGGCAGGTCACGCCTTCCGGACAATCCCTGCGGAGGGCGGTGGCGATCACCATCACGCAGAACATCGCGTGTTCGCAGCGGCGGAGCTGTTCGGCGGTCAGGAACTCGTTGAGTTGCTGGCCCCGGTCGTTCAGGAAATCGGTACAGCGCTCGAGGTGTTCGGGAAAGAGCTCGCAGAACAGGAAGTCGATGACTTCGCGGTGCTGCGCCATGAGGGTTCGATCGGCGACGAAGCCGAGGGCGCCCTGGTACTCGCTTCCGGCCATCCAGAGCGCCTCCACTTTCCGAAAGATCGTCTTCAAGTGCGTGCCGTGTTCGCGGAGAGATCTCGCGATATCGGCCTCCATCTGTTCGACCAGCTGGGTCGGATAGGTGAGCGGGAGCGTGACGGCGGGACGGACCATGGTGATCTCCTTCCGTATTCTGCTTACCACGTCCCTGTCTTGTCAGGAAGGGGGCCATCCGTTATGCTGCCGCCATTGAACCTCACCAACTATGATCCAACGCTCTCTCGTTCTCCTCAAACCCGACGCGCTCGACCGCGGCATCGTCGGCGAAATCGTCACGCGTTTCGAACGCGTCGGCGCCAAGCTCGTCGGCCTCAAGATGCTCGTGTCCGAAAAGGACACCGCCATGAAGCACTACACGGACGATCTCGCCCAGCGCCGCGGCGAAAAAGTCCGCCAGCTGATGGTCGAGATGCTGACTTCCGGCCCGATCGTCGCGGTCGCGCTCGAAGGCATCGAGATCGTCGAAGTCGTCCGCAAGATGATCGGCGCCACCGAACCGAAGAGCGCCGCGCCCGGCACGATCCGCGGCGACTTCGCCCACGTCTCGTTCAAGTACGCGGACGAAAAGCAGATCGGCGTCTTCAACCTGATCCACGCCTCCGGCTCGCCCGAAGAAGCGGAAGTCGAGATCGGCGTCTGGTTCAAGCCGGAAGAGCTGGTCGCGCACGATCCGTCGTACACCAAGTTCACGATCAAGAAATAGGCGGCGGGCGATTGAGCCCGACTTGAAACGATTTGCGTTTCGTGCTACGGTTCAAGTGCTCCACGCGAGAAGGACGAATTTTGGGACAAACTTTTGGCAGAGAAGCCGGGTTCTTCCGCCGCCGTGGCGACGGGGACGATGGCTTCCGCGGCAGCATGCAGCGGAGGACGACTCACGGGCGTCTCAGAAGAGGCTCTCGTGACCCCGCCTTCCAAAGCTCCCGATCACTCGGGTATGCCCACCTGAATCTCTCGCCAAAATTTTCCCTTCTCCGTGGGGTCTTTGTATCCGCAAACAACGCCGAATCGGGCTGTGGCGCATCGGCAGCGCGTTCCCTTGGGGTGGGAAAGGCAGCAGGTTCAATTCCTGTCAGCCCGACCATGAAGAGCATCCGTCGAAATCGGATGTTTTTCTTTTTCTTCGCCATTTTTGCTATACTTCAGGCATGACCGAAGCCGCCGCAGATTTGATGCAACGCATCCGCCAGCGACCGCCCGCGCGGTTTTTGACGGACTGGTTTCCGCGTCTCGACGCGCGCGGCGGCATCGCGCTCGATTTGGGCTGCGGTTCCGGGGCCGAAGCCGAATTCCTGGCCAAGAACGGCTTCATGGTCGACGCGATCGACAAGAGCGACGCCGCCATCGGCTACACGACGGACCGTTGCAAGGGTCTGACCGTCGACCCGATCCAGGGCGATTTCCGCGACTTCAATCTGCGGCCGAATTACTACGCGATCGCCGTCGCCATCAACTCGCTTCCGTTCGTGCAGAAAGACGAATGCCACGTCCTGCTCAAGGCCGTCCAGGGTTCGCTCAAGCCCGGCGGCGCGGTCGTGATCGCCGTCTACGGACCGAAGCACGCCTGGGCCAAGCGCATGGACATGAGCTTCTGGACGCTCGAGGAATTCAAAAAACTCTGGGACGGCTGGGAGATCATCTCGCTCAACGAATATAAAGGACCGTGGCCGCTGGTCAGCGGACAAGAAATTTTCCAGCATCGGATCCACTTGGTCGCCAGGAAGCCGCAATGAAAAAACCGTCGCGATTACGCGGCGGTTTTTTCTTTCGGAGCGAGGGTGCGAAGGCAGCGGGTGCAGACCTTCATCTTCACGCCGTTGATCGTCTTCGTTTGAAGGTTGATCATGCGGCGGGTCTTGCTCGCGATTTTGGAATGGGAGCGGGTGTTTCCCGTGAGGGGACCGCGCTCGCAGGCGTCACAGCGGCGTGCCATAAGATGGGGTCGTTTTTTAGTGCGGGACGAGCATATCACGGCGCCGTCAACCTGGCAAGACCGCCGTCCCCGCCGCTCAAACGGGCGATCGCAACGGCAAGGACGACACTTGACAAAATCCATTTTTTCGTGTACCAAGGGTACTACGAGAGATCATTGACTGCCCCCGATCGGGGGTTACAGGTTTAAAGGAAAGAAAGGTTGGTTTCAGATGACCTCCAAACGCGCGATCTTCTTCGTTGTGGTAGCCAGCCTCGCGGCCTGCACGAGCTCTTCCGAGCCGGGCGCGCCGGATTCCGGCAGCGGGCCCCCGGACGGGGGCGGATCATCGATGTTCACGGATCAGACCGCCACCGTCGGTTCCAACAATCAAGGAATCGAGATCGACCTGGCGCAGGACTTCACGGGCATGTGCAACGTCATGAACGGCATGCGTCGGGCGAACGTCGACTACCTCCGCATCCAGGTCTACAACTATGCGGGTCGGCCGGGCACTTTCCAGGTCGCGTCATCCGGAACCTCGAACCGCAACATCGCCTACGAGGAGCACACCATGGCCACGTGCGAGTTCGAAACGCCCTCTCGCGAAGGCGACGGGACGGTGACGATCACGGACGTCTCGCCCAGCGGCATCAAGGGAACATTCGACATGACGTTCCCCGATGGCCGCCTGACGGGAAGCTTCGACACCACGATGTGCGCGACGTGCGACCCGCGGGCGATGAACTGCCCACAATCCACCTGTCAGTAACGACCGAAACACCACCGCCCCTGCGGCGGTTTTCTTTTTCAATTGCCGGGAGATTGACAAGGCTGGGAAAATGCGGTAGGGAAGGAGCAGGAGGAACACATGGCGCGTCCAGGAACTGAACTGCCGATTGCGAAAGTGCTCACGAAGCGCTTCATGATCGGTCGTGCGCTGAAAGGCATGAAGAAACCGTTGGCGCGTTTCGCGCTGTTCGGCCTGCTGATCTGCGTGGGCTACGCCTTCGCTTTCGGCTTGATGGCGGTCAAGCGCGCCCAATCAGCCTATTGGCAGAAGCAAGTGGAAATGTTCCGGGCCGGTTGCATGCGCAACCCGTACGTGCGCTTCTCTTGCACGCAAGCCACGCTGACGAGTAACGCAGCGTGCACGTGTGTGGTCGATTCCTACACGGTTTCCATCCTGCGCATCGAGTAGCCCCGGCTACTCTTTTTCTTTTTCCTGGCGTAAGCTGAATCCGTATGATCTTCACTCTGCTTTCGAATCCCTGGATGGCGATCGGGTGGGTCGTCGCGTTTATCTCGGCGCTGACGTTCCATGAATTCTGCCACGGTTTGGCCGCCAAGATGTTGGGCGATGATACGGCCGAACGGATGGGTCGCCTGACCCTGAACCCGATCCCGCACATCGATCCGATTGGCCTGCTCGCGGCGCTCACGGCCGGCTTCGGCTGGGCCAAGCCCGTGCCGTACAACCCGTACAATCTTCGCAACCAAAAATGGGGGCCGGTCGCCGTCGCGGCGGCGGGGCCGCTCTCCAACCTGGTGCTGTTCGTGATCGTCGGACTGCTGTTCAGAGGGCTCATCGCGGTCGGCGTGATCACCGACGCAAGTCCGCTGACCACCTTTCTCGGCGCGCTGATGCAGATCAACGTCGTGCTCTTCGCCTTCAACCTGCTCCCGCTCCCGCCGCTCGACGGCTCGAAGGTGCTCCTCTTGTTCCTGCAGCATCCGAAGTACGCGCGCACCCGGCTCTGGCTCGAAACGCGCGGCCCGACCGCGCTCATCTTCGCGATCCTTCTCGACACGCTGCTTCTGAACGGCGCGATCTTCGGCACGCTCGTCGGCGGACTTTCGAACCTGGCGTTCCGCCTGATCGGGCTTTGAGGATTGATCAAACGCCGTATTCTTGCTAAGAAAAGAACGCGGACTGTGGTCCGCGTTCTTTGATTCTCCCGCGGGAGAACATGCAGGCCCGATGCGTCGGGCAAGGAGAGACCGATGAACGAGAAGCTCTTGAAGAAACTGGAAGACGCGCAGCAGTGGGACACGCTCATCTTGTTCGAGCATCACACGATCGCCGAACGTCCCGATCTGCTCGCGTACATGTGCGAGCGCGCCGCGAAGAAGCGCGACGATGAGGGCGCGATCCGCCTGTTCGAATGCCTGCTCCTGGCCATCGAGGATGTCCGCGCGGACACCCTGCGCAAAGAGGATCCTCCGCGCGAAAAAATGACCGAGCGGCAGCGTCAGTGCGAAGAAGTCACTAAGGTCGAACAGGCCTCCTACGCCGTCGCTCTCTGGCGCCTGACGCCGGAGCATCGCGTCGGACGCTGGCATGACCGCGAGACGTATGAGAGCGGTAACACGAAGGAGCCGACGCTGCTTGCCTACAAGCTCCGTCTTATCGCGACCATTGTTGGGCGCTGGCGCGAAACGAATTCGGAAGAAGAAGCCGCGACGCTCTTTGCCCGCCTGGAGGAGATCCTGCGTCGGAAAGATCCGGGCGCGGAAGATCTGCTCGCCAACGCGATGCGCGACGCGAAAGAGCATCACGCGCACCGCCAGCGCACGATGCGAGGCATTCTCAAACTACTCGAAGGCAACGGCGCGATCGATCCTCCCGGCAAGAGCGCGGCCTTCACCCTCTGGAACGCCATGATGCGAACCTTCGAAACGAGGGAAGTGCAAGCGCTCGGCGCGATCCTGCAGTATCTCCCGCTCAGCAGCCTCGGACCTTCCTGGTCGCGTGATACGGACACCGGGCCAATGATCCAGGCAGTGGCTGAAGCCGCGAAAATTTCCCTGAAGATGCATGAGGCGATGCGCGAACTGCGGGCCTCTTTGAAGTTGAAGCGGGACGTGATCAGCGAGTTCAGACCGGCTTACCGGCGCGAGCATCGCAGGGTCGATCTTTCGATCGGCATCCGGCCCGGATTCACCACCAAGGAACACGCGGAGAACGACTTCCACGACATCTTCACCGAGTTGCGCGATCAGATGCGCGACTGGGTCGCTTCCAAGAAGGGCGAGGAGAACGATGTGGCCGTCATCAACTTGCGGGTCTACTGGCCCGTCGAGCGTGGTGAGCCGAAGTTCGTTCGCACCATCGAGATCCGATAACTGACCGGCTCTGCCGGTCATTTTTTTCATGTCATTCCGACCGAGCGAAGCGAGCGGAGGAATCGCTCCGAATTCGGAGGGATCCCTCGGCTGCGCTCGGGATGACACTCCGCTTGACGGTTTGAACTCGGAATGTTACCTTCACGAAGTCGAATTACTCTCCGAGCGAGAGCTCGGATGATGTAGTGAATATGGTCGCCGATCCCGCATAGCTGCGGAGGACGCGATACGAAACACGAGATCCTCGCGGATTTCGTGAGTTGCGTTTTGTAACCATTCTCATGCCTACCATCCATCAATTGATCAAGAATCCGCGCCGCCCGGCCAAGACCAAGTCGAAGTCGCCGGCGATGCAGTCCGTCAACAACACGCTCAAGCGCCGTCGCAAGTTCATGCCGAAAGGCTCTCCGTTCAAGCGCGGCGTCTGCGTGAAGGTCACGACCATGACCCCGAAAAAGCCGAACTCGGCGCTTCGCAAGATCGCCCGCGTCCGCCTTTCGAACGGCATGGAAGTCACCGCCTACATTCCGGGCGTCGGCCACAACCTCCAGGAACACTCGATCGTCATGATCCGCGGAGGCCGCGTCAAAGACCTTCCGGGTGTCCGCTACCACATCGTCCGCGGCGTCTATGACACGCAGGGCGTCGCCGATCGCCGCCGCGGCCGCTCGCTCTACGGCAACAAGCGTCCGAAGGTCAAGTCTTAATCAGACGTTGAGATTCACTTCCTATGCGCGGCAAACAAGCCCCCAAGCGTCTGATCAAGCCGGACGCGAAATATCATTCCGAAACCGTCGCCAAGCTCGTCAACTACGTGATGCGCGACGGCAAGAAGTCGACCGCCCAGAAAATCGTCTACGGCGCTCTTGAAATCGTCTCCGAAAAGACGAAGAAAGATCCGATCGAAGTCTTCGACGAAGCGCTCAAGAACGTCATGCCGCAGGTCGAAGTCAAATCCCGCCGCGTCGGCGGCGCCAACTACCAGATCCCGACTCCGGTCCGCGGCGAACGCCGCATCTCGCTCGGGTTCCGCTGGATCATCGACGCCGCCAACGCCGTGAAGGGACGCTCGATGGCCGACAAGCTCGGCAACGAGATCGTTTCCGCCGCCGCCGGCGAAGGCAACGCGGTCAAGAAGAAGATGGACGTCCACCGCA
>CAYOJH010000013.1:0-14297 GCA_964404275.1 uncultured Gammaproteobacteria bacterium
CTCCGGCCACGACCTTCGGCCACCTCGACTCGACGGTCGTCTTGAACCGCGCGCTGACCGAAATCGGCATCTATCCCGCCGTCGATCCGCTCGACTCGTCCTCGACGATTCTCGATCCGCAGATCGTCGGCCAGGAACATTACGACACCGCTCGCGCCGTCCAGAAGGTGCTCCAGCGCTACAAGGAACTCCAGGACATCATCGCGATTCTCGGCATGGAAGAATTGCCGGAAGAAGACAAGAAGCTCGTCGGCCGCGCCCGCCGCATCCAGCGCTTCTTGTCGCAGCCGTTCTTCGTGGCCGAAGTCTTCTCGAACCAGCCCGGACGTTATGTGCCTCTGAAGGACACGATTCGCGGCTTCAAGGAAATCCTCGAAGGCAAGCACGACGACAAGCCGGAACAGGCTTTCTACATGAAGGGTTCGATTGATGAAGTGACCGCCTAACATGAAACTGCTCGACTTCGAACTCACGACACCGGAACGCGTCGTCGTGCGGGAAAAGATCCGCCAGGTTTCGGTCCCGACGACCGAAGGCGAGATCACCGTCCTGCCCGACCACGTGCCGCTCGTTGCCCCGATCCGCGCGGGCGAGCTTCGAGTTGTGCACGAAGACGGTATGCACACGTCGCTGGCCGTCTCGGGCGGCTTCGTCACGATCCATCCCGGCAACCACCTGGCGATTTTGGCCGACAGCGCCGAACGCGCCGAAGAACTCGATCTCAAAGCGATCGAGGAGGCCAAGCATCGCGCCGAAGAACTTCTCAAAGAAAAATTCGACGACGAGGAGCGGCAGGCCGAAGCCGAAACCGGCCTGGCGCGCGAGCTGGCCCGCCTGCACGTGGCCCGCAAGCATCACTCCAAGCGCGGCATGCCGCATCTCGATCGCGGACAAGAATAAAAAAGATCCCTCGCTTCACGGCGGGGGATTTTGTTCGGCCTGAGCGGGCAGCGGCTGGAGCCCGAGTGTTTGACAAGCGGCGATGATCGGCCCGATCATTTCGGGTTTGCCGCCGAAGCGCGAGTGCAGGCCGACCTCGAGGCTCCAATTCGAGCGAAAGAGTGTCGAGAGCGTGGTCCGCGAGCAGCGCATTTCGAGGTAAGCCGGATTCTCGTGCTTGTTGTTGTCGTAACAGCCGGCGCTGATCGAGAACCAGCCGCGGTAGGCGCGGCGCAGAAAATGCACGGCGACTTTCTGGGCCAGGAGAAACGAGGCCGTGTGTTCCTGGAATCCCGCTTCGGTGAAACGGATGAAACGAGGCAGCTTGCGTTCGATCAGGATCTCGGCCAGATCCGGCCGGTCCGCGCAGTTTTTCTCGTGATTCCAAGGACCTCCGATGGTCGGGCGGATCGAGTGCCATCGCGAGATATCGAAACCGCTTTTCTCCGCAACCTGGCCGGAGGCGACCAGCGCCGATGACGCGTCGAGGTGGCCGTCGATCCAGGCCCAGGACGAGGGGATCACTTCGATGATGCGGGCGAGGATGTCGCCTTCGTCGGGCAGAGCAAAGGACGTGGTGCTCACGGAACCTCCTGGGCGCACGACACCAGAAAATCAATTCGAGGTCAAGAGGCGCGTTGGTGTTTTCTCACGCATCTGCTACGCTCGACGCACGCACCTTTTCAGCCAGGAGGACCATGCTGACGGGAACCATCATCAGGCTGCCGAACGGCACGTATCGCGTGCGGATCAGCAAGCACGGCCCGCAAACGGACGGGGATGTCAAAATCGTCGAGGTCCTCCAGCAGAAGGACAACGAAACGGAAGAGAAATTCAAAGAACGCTGCATCCGCTTCGTGCAGGAGGAGTGCCCCTGAATCGTCAGGGGCTTTTCATTTGTCGGGGCGCATTGACAAAAAGGCCTTTTTCTGCTATCCTTGGCGCATCGAAAAGGGGGAATTCGATGAAGCAGATCCTTTGGAAATCCGATCTCTGGCTCGGGACCGTGACCTTCGGGGTCATCGCCCTGTACCTCTTCGCCATGGCCGCCGTCCACGGATTCGTGGATCACGCCTCCGGCGCCGCCTTCACCTGCGGCATCGCGGGCCTGATCCCGCTGATCCTGGCCGTCGTCTGCGCGACCAACACCAAGGCGAGCCTGCAACGCTGGCTCAAGGAGGACCGCTCGTGAAGAACACGCCGGAAACCTGGCTCAAGTCCGACCTGGCCGCCGTCACGTTCTGCCTGCTGTTCCTCGCGCTCTGTTGCGCGATCGGACAGCACTGGGGACCGTCCGTCGCCTTCCTGATCCTGGGCATGATGATCGGTTCGATCGATCGTTCCGGCGCTTATCCCGCCGACGACCTCGGCGCGACCGAAGAGCTTCGGCGCGAAGCGACCGAAGACAAGATCGCGCATCCGCCCGACATCGGCTGAAACCGCCTCAAGACCGTTCGCCCGCGTCCTCGCACGCGGGTTTCGTTTTTTTGAGCTGGCTTGACTGAACGGGCGAATGTCTTTATCATCGTCCAGTCATCACATGGGGGGAATCATCGATGACGACACCGACGACTGAAAAAAAGGGTGCACTTTCCAAGAAGCCGTCCGCGCAAGAACGCCTGGCGAACGACTGCCAAACGGTCGTCGTCGGAGACCTCGATGCGCACGCGACGCGAGCTGAGAGGCTTGCGCAGCACATCCGGACCGGGGGAAGGGATGGACGCTTCGACTTGCTGACCTTGCCCGAGTTGCGGCTCCTGTCCTACAACGTGCCGGTCTTGAACCAGCTGGCGAACGACATCGCCATGGCGATCGATCTCCACAACGGCGAACAGGTCCTGGTCGCGCACTACGGCGACCCGACCTCGATCGTCCACGCGCTGCGGGTGCATCCGATCTTCCAGGCCGTGAGACCGCTCGACTTCTACGGTTTCGATCTGCGGGGAACGCCCGCGCCGGAATCGAGCGAGGTCGTGGCGGTGAGCTGCATGGACTTCCGTCAGCACGACGACGGCCTGGCCGACAAGCTCAAGGAAGCCCTCGGCCTCTCCGCCCGCCCCGGCATCTTCGCCATGGCCGGCGCCGCCAAGTTCCTCGACGGCACCAAGCCGGCGCGTCACATTCCAGTGGAGCGCCAGCTGACGATGCTGCGGAAGAACGGCAAGCTCTCCGAGCTGGTGCTGACCTGCCACACCGACTGCGGCGCGTTCGACGGCGACGAAGCCTTCGACAGCGCCGAGCACCAGGATCGGGAGCTCCGCGCGCACGTGCGCCGCTCCGCCGCCTGGTGCCGCGCGACCTTTCCCGATCTGCCGATCAAAGCCGGTATCGTCCGCCTGGGCCACGGCAGGATCGAAAACATCCTGCCGGTCCCGCTCGCGTAGCGCTTTCCGCGTCCCGGCTTCCTCGCAAGCCGGGTCTTTTTTATTTCGAAGCGATTTGGTACGCTGCTCCCGTCAAAAAAACCTATGAAGCACAGCTGCTCCACGATCATCTTTCATTGCATCGATTTCCGTTTCGCCGCCGACATCAAGGCCTACATGGAAAAAGAACGCCTGCTCGGCGACGTCGACGTCGTTTCGATCGCCGGCTGCGTCAAAAATCTGGTCAACCCCGCGCAGCCGACCGACGTCGAATTCACGATGCGCCAGCTCGACATTTCCAAGCGCCTGCATGACGTCGGCCGCGTCGTGCTCATGAATCACACCGACTGCGGCGCCTATGGCGGTCGCAAGGCCTTCGCCTCGATGGAAGAGGAGGAAGCCAAGCACGCCGAAGATCTGGAAGCGGCCAAACGGCTGATTCTCGGAAAATATCCCGATCTCGAAGTGGCGAAGACGCTCGCGCACATCGACGAACACGGCGCGATCAGTTTCAAGAACCTGTAAAAAACGACCCCGTCTCAGCATGAGACGAGGTTTCGCGTTGGGAGGAGATCACTCGAAGAGGGCGCGGAGCGCGTCGTAGAGCTGCTGCTCTTGGTGCGCCTTTTCGAAGACGCCGTCGACGCCCTCCGGCAGCCTGATCGGCGCGAGTCCGCCGGTGTAGAGGAAGAACTTGCCCCGGTAGCCCTCGCGGCGGAGCTTGACGGCCCACTCGAGGCCGCTCATGCCGGCGTGCCGGTTGTTGCAGACGATGGCGTCGGGCATGTCGTCGGGAGCAACGGCGTTGAGGAAAGCCGGGATGGAGCCGTGCGCCTGCACGAGAAACGGCTTGTCGGCCAGGGCCCGCTTCAGGCCGCGGATGAAGGGCTTGGCGGCGCCCTCGTTCGAATCGATGAAGTGCACGCTCTTGTAGACGGGCGGGGAGGGGGTGGTGCTCACGTCCGGTATCCTTTCGTTTGCGCATCGGGTCGATCCCGAGGGCTCGCAAAAGTATCAGAAAATCTCGAACATGTCAAGATACGAAAAGCCCGCCATTGAGGCGGGGCGGAGAAGCGCTCAGGGCGCGTCGAGATGCTGAGAGACGAGGAGGCGGAGCGCGGCCGGCTGCGTCAGAGGCATGCGCACGAAATCGCAGACGCCGTGGCTATGGATCAGCGTTTCGTCTTCCGTCAGGAGAAGGATCGAACGTGTATAGCCCCGGCCGCGCAGATGCACGACGAAGCTGCCGACATGGATCTCGAGATCTTCATCCACGATGATCAGTTCGGGCCGCTCTTCGACGGCGCGTTCGGATACGCCGACGTGATCGCTGAACTGGATGATCGTGTCCCTCTTGCCGCGGGCGCGGTCGATGAGGTGAGCGAGCGCTTTGCGCCGCTCTTCGTTCTTCGCGACGAGAAAGATCGTATTGCGTGCCATGGAACTCCTGAGAGGTGATGGGCGTGGAAAGGGCGGCGAACGCGGTGCGAACGTGCTAGGATACCAAGGCCATTTTCGCATGTCAATCGACCAGCACAATCTGCTTTCCGGCTTGAATCCCGAGCAAGAAAAAGCCGTGACCCACGGGGACGGTCCGCTTTTGATCGTGGCCGGCGCCGGCACTGGCAAAACCACGGTGATCGCCAAGCGCATCGCCTGGCTGATCGCGACCGGCCGAGCCGCGCCGGGGGAGATCCTAGCCCTGACCTTCACGGAAAAAGCCGCTTCCGAACTCGAGGAACGTCTCGATCAGCTCCTGCCGATCGGCTACGTCGAGCTCTGGGCGCTGACCTTCCACGGTTTCGGCGAGCGCGTGCTCCGGGAACGCGGGCTCGACATCGGCTTGTCCGCCGACGCCAAGCTCCTCGACGAAACCGGCGCTTGGCTGACCGTCCGCGACCGCCTGAAGGATTTCGGCCTCGACTATTACCGCCCGCTCGGCGATCCTTCGCGCTTCATTCACGACCTGCTCGATCACTTCAGCCACGCCAAGGACGAATTGGTCACGCCGGCGCAGTATCGCGCCTACGCGGAAGCGCTCGAAGCGGAAGCCGACGAAAAAGCGCGCGTCCTCGAAGTCGCGCGCGCCTTCGAAATCTATGAAGGCCTCCTGCGCGAACGGAAGCAGCTCGACTTCGGCGCGCTGATCGGCGAAGCGATCCGCCTGTTCCGCGAACGCCCGACGGTCTTGGCCGAATTCCGCAAGCGTTTCAAATATGTTTTGGTCGACGAATTCCAAGATACCAACGTCGCGCAGTACGAGCTCGTGAAGCTTCTGGCGGGCAAGGATGGCAATCTGACGGTCGTCGGCGATGACGATCAATCCATCTATAAATTCCGCGGCGCTTCCGTCTCGAATATTTTGGCGTTCAAGGATGATTTTCCAGGCTCGGCGCAGATCTTCCTGACGCGCAATTACCGTTCGAAGCAGGAGATCCTCGATGTCAGCTACCGCTTCATCAAGCGCAACGATCCGAACCGACTCGAGGCCAAGCTCGGGCTCTCCAAGCGCTTGCAGGCCGAACGCGGAAAGGGCGGCGCGATCGTGCATGCCAACCTGGCGGACATCGACGACGAAGCGCGCTACGTCGCGGAAGAAATGCTGCGTTTGAAAGAGCGTGATCCGGACGCGAGCTGGGGCGACTTCGCGATCCTGGCGCGCGCCAACGCGCATCTCAAGCCGTTCATGGAAGCCCTCGCCCGGCGCGGCGTGCCGTATCTGTACGTCGCTTCGAAGGGACTCTATTTGAAAAACGTCATTCAGGACGCCATCTGCTATTTCAAGCTGCTCGATAATTATCACGAGAGCCCCGCGCTGCATCGCGTGCTGTCCTGGCCGATCTTCGAGATCCCGGCCCTCGACATCGTCAAACTGACGCATGAAGCCGATCGCAAAAGCTGGTCGCTGTACGAAACGCTGCGGAACGCGGAGGCGCTCGGCTTTTCGCCCGAGACGCTCGCGGCTTTCCGACGGATCCAGGGACTGATCGAAAAGCATGCCGAACGCGCGCGCAAGACGACGCCGGCGCGCCTGCTCAAGGAAGTCTTCGTCGACACCGGCTATTACGCCGAGCTCCTGAAAGAAGAGACGCCGGAAACGCTCGAAGCGATCGGCTGCCTGAACCAGTTGGTCCGCCGCATCCAGGCCTACGAAAACGACGAACCGCGGCCGAGCTTGCGCGGCTTCATGCGCGTGCTCGATTGGGAGTTGGAATCCGGCGAAGAAGGCTGCATCCCTTCGGACCTGGCCGAGGGGCCAGACACGGTCAAGCTGATGACGGCGCACACGTCGAAGGGGCTCGAATTCAAAAACGTTTTCGTGGTGCAGCTCGTGAACAGACGTTTCCCGGGCGACAACCGCCGCGAGCCGATCCCGTTTCCCGACGCGCTGGTCAAAGAGCGGCCGAACGAGGGCGCGGACGCGCACACGGAAGAGGAGCGCCGCCTGTTCTACGTCGCCTGCACGCGCGCGAAAGATCGCCTGTATTTCACGGCCGCGGAAGATTCCGGCGGCAGCCGCAAAAAGAAACCTTCGCGCTTCATTGATGAAGTGTTCGCGGACGAAGAAAGCAAAGCCCTTATCGAAATCGTCTCCGCGCCGAAGAAATCCGGTTTCCACGAGCCGGAATCCGCTATGCGCTCCGCGGCGGCGGACGTCGTGCTGCAGCTGCCGTCGAGCTTCAGCTTTTCCCAGCTGGCCGCCTTCGACAATTGCCCGCTCCAATACAAGTTCGCGCACCTCCTCAAGATTCCGACGCTCGACAAAGGCCCGCTCAACTTCGGCAAGCTGGTCCATGCGGTACTCGAGACGTTCATCGAGGCGTACAAGGCGCATCCGGAAACGCCGATGGCGCTCGAAGATCTCTTGGCGATGTACGAAAGCCAATGGACGGGGGAGTGGTATGACGACGCGGAGGAACGCGAGCGCTTTCATCGGGAAGGGCGTGAAGCGATCTCGCGCGCGCACGCGAGGACGATCCAAGAACAACCGACGCCCTGGATGACCGAAGCGCCCTTCACGCTCAAGATCGGCGGCTACGTGCTGAAAGGCAAGATCGACCGGATCGATCGGCTGCCCGATGGCACGGCCGCGATCATCGACTACAAGACGGGCAAATCCAAAGAGCGGCTCGATTCCGGCATGAAGGAGCAGCTGCGCATCTACCAGCTGGCCGTGGCGGACGTGTATCAGATGAAAACCAGCCGGATGTCGTTCTGGTTCCTGCGCGACGACGTGCGTCAGGACGTCGAACCCGAGGAGAACCTCGACGAGATCCGCGCCTCGATCGAAAAGAGGATCTCCGAACTCGCCGCTTCGGATTTTTCGCCGACGCCGAGCGCGCACACCTGCAAGTACTGCGACTTCAAAGACATCTGCCACTTCAAAGTGTTATAAAGGACGCATGTTCACGCCGATCGGCCACATTCTGCCCGAAGCGGTCAAGAAAAACGGCATGGCGCCGAAAGTCGCCCGGGCCCGCGTCTTTGCGCTGTTCGAAGACGCCGTCCGTGCCCGCCTGGCTGCCGGAACCGACGACGGCTTCAAGGTCCTGCGCGTCCAGGACGGCACGCTGACTGTGGCCTGCCGCACCTCGGCCGTGGCCGCCCGGCTCCGCTCCGAAGAAGCCGCGCTGCTTGAAGCCGTGAAAGAAGCCTCGGTGGAGAAATTGCGGTTCCTGCTCTCGCCGTGGCGGTGATACAATGGCGGCATGACCTTCCGGCAATACCTGTTCTGGATGACCCTTTCGACCCTGCTTTGCTGGCTGGGCGTTTTTTCGATCATCGAAGTCATCGACCCCTCCCAAGCCGGGCTCCTTGGCTTCCTGATGTTCTACGCGGCCCTGGCCTTGGCCCTGATCGGCACCTTTTCGGTGTTCGGCATGCTGCTGCGCGCCGCCTTCCGCCGCCACGAAGCCATCACCCGTCACATGGCCGTCTCTTTCCGCCAAAGCGTGCTACTCACGGTGCTCGTGGTCGGATCACTCCTCCTCCAATCCAAGACGCTCCTGACCTGGTGGAACCTCCTGCTCTTCATCGGAACGCTGACCTTGCTTGAATTCTTCCTGATTTCCTTCCGGTCGGGCCGCTAGTATGGTAGGGTAGCCTTCCGTTATCCACACCCCATGCTGAACAGCCTTTTCGGACGATTCTCTAAAGATCTCGGCATCGATCTCGGCACGTCCTCGACGCTCGTGTACGTCAAGGAGAAGGGGATCGTCATCAACGAGCCTTCCGTCGTCGCCATCAACACGCGCACGAACCAGATTTTGGCCGTCGGCAAGGAGGCCAAGGAGATGGTCGGCAAGACGCCGGCGCACATCATGACGGCGCGGCCGCTTTCCAAGGGCATCATTTCGGATTTCGAAGTCACGGAGAAGATGCTCCGCTATTTCATCGAGCGCGTTCATCATGACGGCTTCACCGTCGTTCCGCGCCCGAGGATCGTGATCGGCGTGCCGCTCGAGATCACCGAGGTCGAGCGCAAAGCCGTCGAGGACGCCGCGCTTTCGGCCGGCGCCCGCGAAGTCTTTTTGATCGAAAGCCCGATGGCCGCCGCGATCGGCGCGCGCCTGCCCATCGAAGAGGCGATCGGCAACATGGTCGTCGACATCGGCGGCGGCAAGACGGAAATCGCCGTCATCTCGCTGCGCGGCGTCGTCACCTGGAAGTCGCTGGCGATCGCCGGCGACGAAATGAACAAGAACATCGTCCAGTACGCGCGCGACACCTTCAACCTGCTGCTCGGCGAGCACGCGGCCGAAACCATCAAATGCGCGATCGGCTCCGCCTCCGAACTGGAAGCGCCCCTGGAAATCGAAATGCGCGGCCGCGATCTCCTGACCGGCTTGCCGAAAGAAATCATCGTGACCGACGCGCAGATCCGCGAAGCGATGCATCGCTCCGTGCGCTCCATCGTCGACAACATCAAGGCCACGCTCGAACAGACGCCGCCGGAACTCGTGGCCGACATCTACGAACGCGGCATCGTGCTGACGGGCGGCGGCGCGCTGCTCAAAGAGCTCGACAAGGTCATCTCCAAGGCGGCCGAAATTCCGGTCCGCATCGCCGACGATCCGCTCACCTGCGTCGTGCGCGGCACGGGCATGCTGCTCGAAAGCCCGGAACTCCTGCGCACTATCGCCTTGCCGTCGGCCTCTGAAGCCACCGCCAAAGCATGACGCCGGTCGCGAGATCCCGCTTGACCATCTTGATCCTGGCCGCGGGCGGCTTGCTGTTTTTCCTGCACCTGCTTGGCGCGACGATCGGCGCGGAGACCTGGATGCTCAAGAAGCTCTCCGGCCAGGAAGCGCGGCTGGTTGAGGCCGGACGCTCGCTGCGCGAAACCGTCAGCGCGCCCTTCCGCATCAACGGCATCCTGCAGGAAGACGACAAGCTCCGCGCCGAGAATATCGCCTTGGCGGTCGAGGTCGCGCGGCTGAACGCCGTCCAGCAGGAAAACGACGAGCTGCACAAGCTGCTCGGCTACGCCAAAAAACAGAGCAAGCCTCCGGTCGTGGCCCACGTGCTGGCCAGCACGCCGGAAGCGGGAACGCATACGATCCTGCTCGACCGCGGATCGGACGACGGCCTGGCCGCGGACATGCCGGTCATCGCCGGCGACGGCGTCTTGGTCGGCAAAATCTTCAAGATCGACCGGGCCACCTCGGTCGCGCTGCTTTTGACCGACACGCGCAGCCGCGTCGGTGCCTCCGCGCAGAACGCCGATCGCACGCAAGGCCTGGTCCAAGGCGAACGAGGCCTCAGCCTCGAAATGCAGCTCATTCCCCAGAACGAGGAGATCGTGGTGGGGGACACGATCGTCACCTCGGGCATCGAGGCCCTGATGCCGCGCGGCCTCTTGATCGGACGCGTCGAGGACATCCAGACGCAGGAAAAGAGCCCGTTCAAGACCGCCATCGTCTCTTCGCCCGTCGCCTACGACGAGCTTGACGTCGTGGCGATTCCGTTTCCGTAAGCCCATGCTGAAAACGCTTCTCCTTTTCACGCTCGCCGCGCTGACCGCCATCCTGCAGATCAGCTTCTTTTCGCAATTGCCGTTTCCGTTTTCGGCGCTGTCGTTCCCGATCGTGGCGATCGCCTACGGCGTCGTGCGCGATCGTCCGCTCCTCGCGGCCGGCTGGGCGCTGGTCGCGGGTTTTCTTCTTGATCTGCATGGCCTGCTCGGCTTCGGCGCCGAGATGGCTTCCTTATTCGCCTCGTTCTTCGTCGCGCGCTTCCTGCTCCGGCGCGTCGTGACCAACGCCGGCACGCTCGCATTCTTCCTGCTCGGCGCGGCCACGGCGATCTCGCACTGGTTCGCCCTTTCCGCCATCGATGGCGCGAACGTGCTCTTCGGCGGCGTGCCGGTCCTGGCGGATCTGTCCTTGGCCGCCGCGATCGCCCCGCTGCGCCAAGGCCTGGTCGACGGCGCGGCGCTCGTGCTGCTCATCGGGATCGAGAACCTGCTCGCGCGCCGTTTCCGCAAAACCTTCCTCTCGCATGCCCCACACGCTTTTTCCTGACGTCGAAGGTCTCGGCCACGGCGCGATCGATCAGGGCATCCCGACGATCGACGAAACGTCCGGCGGGCCGATCGGGGCGCCGCTCGGCGAACAGCCGCTCGGCCATCACGGCTATATCGGCCCCTCGTTGTCGTCGCGCAAGCTGACGATCTGTTTCGTCATCTTCTTTTCCATGCTCGGTGCCTTGGCCGCCCGAGCCGGCTATCTCGATCTCGGCAAAGGCGGAGACTATCGCCAGCAGGCCGAGGGCAACCGCCTGCGCATCGCCGCGATCCCGGCCGAGCGCGGCGTCATTTACGACCGCAGCGGCACGCTTTTGGTGCGCAATGTCCCGGATTTTACCCTGACCATCACGCCCGCCGACCTACCGCGCGAGACCAAGGCGCGCGAAGACCAAATCGCCGCGATCGCCGAAGAAGTCGGCTTGACGCCCGTCGACATCGAAAAAAGCCTGCGCAGCTATCCGCCGAATCTCGCCTCACCGGTCCCGATCAAGGAGCATCTCGACTATGAAGAAGCGCTCAAGCTCGACATCGAAAGCGGCCGCATGCCGGGCGTGGCGCTTGAAGCCGGCACGAAACGCGAAATCCTGCTGACCCCCGACGGCGAAACGTCGCCGATCCTGAGCCTCTCGCACGTGATCGGGTATGAAGGCCGCGTCAACGAAGCCGAATACGCCCGCCTCAAGAACGCGGACTATCTGCCGACCGACGCGATCGGCAAAGCCGGCGTCGAGGCGTCCTACGAAACCCAGCTGCGCGGCGCCTACGGCAAGAAGCAGATCGAAGTCGACGCCTTCGGCCGCGAACAGAAGATCCTGGCTTCCGATGCGCCGACCCAAGGCATGGATCTCACGCTGACGATCGACGCCAAGCTGCAGGCCGTCGCCGAACAGTCGCTCAAAGCGTCGGCCGCGCGCAACGGCCGCGGACGCGCTTCCGCCGTCGCGCTCGATCCCAAAACGGGCGAAGTCCTGGCGCTCGTCAGCTGGCCGGCCTACGACGCGAACCTCTTCGCCAAAGGCATCAGCACCAAGGAGTACCAGAAGCTGTCGGAGGATCCCAATCAACCGCTCTTCCCGCGCGCCCTCTCCGGCCAGTTTCCGCCGGGTTCGACCGTCAAGACGATCATCGCGACGGCCGGGCTCATGGAAAAAACCATCACGCCGGCCACGACCGTGCTTTCGACCGGTGGCATCCATGTCGGCGCCTGGTTTTTTCCGGACTGGAAAGCCGGCGGCCACGGCGTGACCAACGTCGTCAAAGCCATCGCGCAATCCGTCAACACGTTTTTCTACGCGGTCGGCGGCGGCTGGGATAAGATCGAGGGTCTCGGCATCGATCGGCTCGACAGGTACTTTCACCTGTTCGGCCTCGGCGCGAAGCTGGGCATCGATTTGCCCGGAGAAGGCACCGGCTTCGTGCCGACATCCGACTGGAAACAGCGCGTGAAAAACGAAGTCTGGTACATCGGCGACACCTATCACGTCTCGATCGGCCAGGGCGACCTGACCGTCACGCCGCTTCAGGTCGCGGCCTGGACTTCGGTCTTCGCCAACGGCGGCAACCTGCTGCATCCGCACATCGTGAAATCGATCCGCTCCGACAAGACGATCGAAAAGATCGAGCCGCCGCCGAACGCTTCGCACATCGTTCCCGACGACGTGGTCGCAACCGTGCGAGAAGGCATGCGCCAGACGATCTTGTCCGGTTCCGCTCAAGGACTGAAGACCTCGCCCTGGGCGATCGCCGGCAAGACCGGCACCGCGCAGTGGGGGAACGGCCAGCCGACGCACGCCTGGTTCGCCGGATTCGCACCGTACGACGATCCGAAGATCGTGGTCGTCGTGATGATCGAAGCCGGAGGCGAAGGCACGACGGCCGCCGCCCCGGTCGCCCGCGACATCATGGAAGCCTGGCTCAGAGAGCAGAACGTGCCGGCCATGCCGGGCCGCTCGTCCGCGCCGAAGCCGATTGACGCCGCCACTTCCAGCAGCCTATAATGGCCCTGAAACGATCGCATCGCGACCGGATTTTATGAAGTCGTACGTCACCACAAAAGAAGGCCTCGAAAAGATGAGAGCGGAGCTCAGCGAACTGAAGAGCGTCCGCCGTCTTGAAATTGCCGATCGCATCGCCAAAGCCAAAGAGCTGGGCGATCTTTCCGAAAACGCCGAGTACCACGACGCCAAAGACGCCATGGCCTTCCTGGAAGGGCGCGTCATGGAACTCGAGGACTCCGTCGCCCGCGCCGTCGTTTCGGAACCGACCTCGACCGAGGTCGTGAACGTCGGCTGCCGCGTGCGCTGCAAGGCCGGCGGCAAGGAGAAGGAGTACCACATCGTCGGCGCGCGCGAATCCGATCCGTCGTCGGGAAAAATCTCCAACGAATCTCCGCTCGGCATCGCGCTGCTCGGCCGCAAGAAAGGCGAGCGTTTCGAAAACGTCATGCCGAACGGCAACAAGCTCGATTACGAAATCCTCGACATCGCCTGCTAGTATGCTCGAAGAAGAAATCGTTCGGCGAGAGAAAGTCGAAAAGCTGCGCGCCTCCGGCATCGACCCGTATCCGGCCGACGCGCGTCGCACCGCCGCCTGCGCGGAAGCGGTTTCGCATTTCGAGGCCTGGAGCGCTAAAGGAAAGCGCCTGACGCTCGCGGGCCGCGTCCGCGCCGTGCGCGCGCATGGGGGAGCGGCTTTCGCCGATCTGGCCGATGAATCGGGCAAGCTGCAGCTGCATTTGAAATTGGACACGGTCGGCGCGGAATCGTTCGAACGTTTCGCGAACTTCATCGACCTCGGCGACATGCTCGAAGCCGAAGGCACGCTCTTCGCCACCAAGCGCGGGGAAAAGACGCTTGAAGTGACGTCCTGGCGACTGCTGGCCAAGGCGCTCCTGCCGCTGCCGGAAAAATGGCACGGCCTTTCCGACGTTGAAGTCCGCTACCGCAAGCGCCATTTGGATCTGATCGCCAATGAGGACGTCCGCAACCTTTTCCGCACGCGCAGCCTGATCGTCCGCACGATCCGCGAGTTCCTGCACGGCGAAGGCTTCATGGAGGTCGAGACGCCGATTTTGCAGACGCAGGCCGGCGGCGCCTCGGCGCGCCCGTTCGTCACGCATCACCACGCGCTCGACCTGGATCTGCAGCTGCGCATCGCGCCGGAGCTGCATTTGAAGCGCTTGATCGTCGGCGGATTCGAAAAGGTTTTTGAAATCGCGCGCTGCTTCCGCAACGAAGGCATCAGTTTCCAGCACAACCCCGAATTCACGCAGGTCGAATTCTACTGGGCCTACGCCACGTATGAAGACCTGATGACGCTCACCGAGCGCATGGTTTCGTCGATCGTCTCCGCCACGCAGGGCGGCAAGATGACCGTCGAACGCGACGGCGTCGCGCTCGACTTCACGGCGCCTTTCCCGCGCAAGAAATTTTACGACCTCGTCAAAGAGGGGACCGGCATCGATCTCG
>CAYOJH010000013.1:14397-30018 GCA_964404275.1 uncultured Gammaproteobacteria bacterium
TTCCCGCGCAAGAAATTTTACGACCTCGTCAAAGAGGGGACCGGCATCGATCTCGAGCAGGCCAGAGGCGAAAAGGCACTCAAGGCCGCGATGCACGACAAGAACCTGAAGATCGACGCGAAAGAGCTCCATGGCTTCGGCGAGATCGTCGACGCGCTCTACAAAGCGTACGTGCGCCCGAAGATCGTCCAACCGACGTTCGTGATCGACTATCCGGCCGAAATGATTCCGCTCGCCAAGCGCAAGCCGGACCAGCCGGATCGCATTGCCACGGTGCAGCTTCTGGTGCAGGGCATCGAGGTCACCAAGGCCTACAACGAGCTGAACGATCCGCTCGAGCAGGAAGCGCGTTTTGCAGAAGAAGCCAAAAAGAAAGAGGCGGGTTCGGAGGAAGCCATGCCGGCCGACGCGGACTTCGTCGAGGCGCTCAAATACGGCATGCCGCCCACGGCCGGTTTCGGCATGGGCATCGACCGCCTGACGGCGCTGCTCACGGGCGCGCACTCGATCAAGGAAGTCATCCTGTTCCCGACGCTCCGTCCCGAACAGCCGGCGCCAGAAGAACATGTCGGAAAGGCATAAGACATTGGTCACGCATCTTTTCCCGCACCGCGACGACGTCGCGGCGCTTTGGCTTTTGAAGCGTTTTGCGCCGTCGCTCAAGGCGGCCCATATCCGGTTCATTCCGACCTCCGCCGCCGGCGTGAAACTGTCCGCCAAAGAAATCGGCGTGGGCGTCGGACGCGGCGCCTACGACGAGCATAAAGGCGATCTCAAGGATTCCGCCGCCAGCCTCGTCTGGAAGGATTTGAAGAAGCGCGGAAAATTGCCAAGCGGCGCCGAAGGCCGGGCGCTCGCCGTCTTGGTGGACGAAGTGCGCCGCGGCGACATGGGTTCGGGCATCGGCGAGCCGCACCATTTCCGCAATGACACGAAAATCATCCAAACCATCGCCGGACTGCCCGGCGGCGATTCGCTGATGGCGACCGGCTGGGGCTTCGTGCTGATGGACGCGCTCCTCGCGCTGTACGTCGAACGCGAAGAGGCGCTCCGCGCGATCCGCGGCGGCAAGACGTTCATGACTAAGCGCGGAAAAGGCGTGGCGATCCGTTCGAAGATCCTGCCGGGCATGGCCAGCACCATTTCGGCGGAACTCGGATACGCGCTCGTCGTGCTCGAACATCCGTCGCGCGCCTATCTGCACATCCGCGCGGCGCCGCCGTCGCGCATCGATCTTTCGAAGCTCGCCAAGGCCGTGCGCGCCGAAGAGCCGGACAAGGAGTGGTATCTGCATCATTCCAAGCGGATGCTCCTGCACGGCGACCTCGTCGCGCCGACGAAGCTGCGCACGCGCTTCACGCCGAAGTCGATGGTCGCGCTGATCAAAAAGCTCTATGGCTAGAGCGATCGCCTTCGGCACCTTCGACGGGTTCCATCCCGGACACAAATTTTATCTCGACTCCGCCGCCGCGTATGGCGATCTGACCGTGGTGGTCGGGCGCGACGCGACCGTTCTAAAGGTTAAAGGACGCCCGCCGAAACGGAACGAAACGGAGCGCTTGGCGGACCTCCGCGCGGCCGGGTACAATGCGATTCTGGGCGGTGAGGGCGATAAATACGCTGTCATTAGCGAAATTCGCCCGGATACGATCTGCCTCGGCTACGATCAAGGCGCCTTTACGGAAAAGCTCGCCGACGTCCTCAAAGAACGGGGGATCGAGGCCAAGATCGTCCGCATTGAGGCTTTCCATCCCGACCGCTACAAATCTTCGATCCTGAACCGCTGATATGCTTGATCTGAATTTCGTCCGCGAACATCCCGAGCTCGTGAAAAAAGGCTCAGCCGCCAAAGGCGTGAACGTCGATGTTGACGCGCTTTTGGAAGCCGATGAGAAGCGCCGCAAGCTGATCGGCCAAATCGAAGCGATGCGCGCTGAGCAGAACCAAGCCGGCGAAAAGATCGCCAAAGAAACCGACAAGGCCGCGAAAACCGAAGCGCTCGAGGCGATGAAGGCGTTGAAAGAGAAGATGAAGGCGATCGACGCCGATTTGAAAGCCGCCGAAGAAGCGACGAATGCCGTTTTGAAAGAGATCCCGAACCTGCCCTTGCCCGACGTGCGCGTCGGGAAAGACGATGCCAGCAACGCCGTTTTGCGAACGGTCGGGAAGCCGACGAAATTTTCGTTCGAGACGAAGGATTACATGGCGCTCGGCGAAGCGCTCGACATGATCGACACCGAACGCGCCGCCAAAGTCTCCGGTGCCCGCTTCGGCTACTTGAAAGGGGACGGCGCGATGATGGAATTCGCGCTCGTGCAGTACGTCCTTTCGACGCTTGCGAAGAAAGGCTTCCGCCCGGTCGTGCCGCCCGTCATGATCAAGCCCGAAGTCATGGAGAAGATGGGCTACATGGACAAGCACGGCGATGAGATCTATCAGCTGAAGCACGACGATCTCGTCCTGGTCGGCACCTCGGAGCAATCCGTCGGCGCCATGCACATGGACGAGACGCTCGACGTGTCCGCGCCGATCCGTTACGTCGCGTTTTCGACCTGCTTCCGACGTGAAGCCGGTTCGTACGGCAAGGACACCAAAGGCATCCTGCGCGTGCACCAGTTCGACAAGCTGGAAATGTTCTCCTTCACCAAGCCTTCAGAATCGCAGGACGAACACGCGTTCCTGCTCGCCTGCGAGGAAGAGCTGCTCGGCGGCCTCGGCCTGCCGTATCAGGTGCTCGACATCTGCTCGGGCGATCTCGGCACGCCCGCCGCGAAGAAGTGGGATCTCGAAACCTGGATCCCGTCGCAGCAGACGTATCGCGAAACGCATTCGACCTCCAACTGCACCGACTTCCAAGCGCGCCGCCTGAACATCGGCTGGAAGAATCCCGAAACGCAGAAGCGCGAATACGTGCACACCTTGAACGGCACGGCCTTCGCGATTGGCCGCATCCTGATCGCCATTCTGGAAAACTGTCAGGAGGCCGACGGCACGGTCCGCATCCCCGAGGTCCTGCGCCCCTGGATGGGCGGGAAGTCCCATATCGGCAAATAAGCCGAAAAGTGGCACACTAGTGTCATGAAGAACGGCCCCAAAACCTGGGTTGAGATTTCGCGTTCGGCGCTGATTTCGAATGCCAAGGCGTTCAAGCGCCGCGCCGGTTCGGGCGTGGCGGTCATGGCCGTCGTGAAATCGAACGCGTACGGCCACGGTCTCGTCGGCGTCGCCAAGACCGTGCAAATGCACCTCGATTGGTTCGGCGTCGATAACGTCGACGAAGGTTTGACGCTGAGAAAAGCCGGCATCAAGAAGCCGATTTTGATTCTGGGTTTCACGCCATCTTGGCGTATGGCCGAGGCAATCAAGGCGGGACTCCGCATGACGATCTCGACCGTCGAGCACGCGCGCGCGGCAAAATCCGCCGCGGCCAAAGCCGGTAAGCGCGGCTTTTTGCACGTCAAAGCGGAAACGGGCACCACGCGCCAAGGCGCGGATCTGCGTGCGCTTCCTGATCTTGCGCAGGTCATCAAGAGCGCCAAGAACCTCGTGCTTGAAGGCCTTTCGACGCATTACGCGAACATCGAAGACGCCTCGGATCATTCGTACGCGGCGGGCCAGCTCGAAACCTACAACGACGCGCTCGCGATTCTCGAGGCGCACGGTTTCAAGATCGACGTGAAGCACACGGCCTGCACCGCCGCGGCGCTGCTGTATCCCGACACGCATTTCAATTTGGTGCGTGTCGGCATCGGCCTGTATGGCCTCTGGCCTTCGCTCGAAACGAAACTCGAAGCGCAATCGAAGGGCTTGGAGTTCGAATTGAAGCCGGCGCTCACGTGGAAAACGCTGGTCGCGCAGGTCAAAGACGTGAAGCGCGGCACGCCGATCAGCTACGGCCTGACCGAACGCATGCCAAAGAGCGGAAAAATCGCCGTGCTCGGCGTCGGCTATTGGGACGGGTATGATCGCGGACTTTCATCGGTCGGCGAGGTGTTGGTCAACGGCCGCAAAGCGAAAATCATGGGGCGCGTCTGCATGAACATGTGCATGATCGACGTCAGCGACGTGCCGGACGTCCAAGCGGAGGATGAAGTCACGCTGCTCGGCCCTGCATCGTCCGGTGCAGGGCGAGGCGCTCCTTCGATTACGGCCGACGAGCTCGCGGCCAAGCTCGGCACGATCAATTACGAAGTCGTGACGCGCATCAATCCGCTCTTGCCGCGCTCGCTCGTATGAAGACATCGAAGCGCAAAATCCGCCTCGGCATTGTGTTCGGAGGACGTTCATCGGAGCACGAGATTTCTTTGCTGTCCGCCCGCAGCATCCTCGCGGCGGTCGATAGAAAACGGTACGTCGTCACGCCGATGAAGGTGCCGAAAAGCGGGCGCTTTGATCCGAAGACGCTGCGCCGTTTTGACGTGGTCTTTCCCGTGATGCACGGCACCTACGGGGAAGACGGCAGCGTCCAGGGCCTCTTGCGCATACTCGATCTACCCTTCGTCGGTCCAGACATTCTCGGCTCAGCCGTCGGCATGGATAAGGACGTCGCCAAGCGCTTGCTGCGCGATGCCGGCATTTTCGTCGCCGATTTTTTAACGCTGAGCAGGGGAGAGGCATACAGCGTTTCAAAGATTTGGAAACGCCTCGGCAAGCCCGTCTTCGTGAAGCCCGCCAATCAAGGCTCGTCGGTCGGCGTGGCCAAGGCGAAGAACGACAAGGAACTTCGCGCCGCGATCGCCGACGCCTTCCGCTATGACGACAAGGTCCTCATCGAAGAGGCTGTGCCTGGACGCGAGATCGAAGTCGCCGTCTTGGGCAACGAGAAGCCTGAAGCCTCCGTGCCCGGCGAGATCGTTCCGCATCACGAATTTTATTCCTACGAAGCCAAGTATCTCGACGAGCACGGGGCCGGCCTTTCGATTCCCGCCAAGCTGCCGAGGAAGCTTGCGCGCAAAGTCCAAGCGCTGGCCGTGCGCACGTTCAAAACGCTCGGACTCGAAGGCATGGCGCGCGTCGATTTTTTCATGAAGAAAAGCGGGGAGTTCGTCGTCAACGAAGTGAACACGATTCCGGGCTTCACGAAGATCAGCATGTACCCGAAGCTCTGGGAGGCCTCCGGCCTGCCGTATCCGAAATTGATCGACCGCTTGGTGCAACTCGCCCTCGCGCGCCAGGCGCGCCGCACGCGCCTCAAGACCTCCGTATGAGCCGCTTTCTGCGCAGCAAAAACGTGCGGCGCGATTATTCGAGAAAGTCCTTTTCGAATCCGCTGTTCGAACGGCCGCGGGTAGGACAAGGAGGCGGCCGCTGGCGCGGCAAGCTGATCATGTTCGTCGGCGCGATCGCCGTGGCCGGCTGGACCTGGTTCGTGGCCTTCTCGCCGACCTTCCGCGTCACGGACATCCGGATCAACGGCGCCGATCGCATTCCGGTCTGGGAAATCCACGACGCGGTCACGGACGCGCTGAAACAGCGCCGCTGGCTGCTCTTCCCGCAAACGAGTTTGATCCTCGCATCCGAAAGCAGCATCACCTCGACGCTGAACGATCGCTTCGTCCTCGAATCCCTGACGATCACCAAGAAGCCGCCGCACACGCTGGTCATCGATCTCAAAGAACGCGTCTCGGCCGTCTTGTTGCAACTGCCGGACGGCAGCCAGGGATTGCTCGATCTCCAAGGCTCCGTCACGCGCGTCTATAAACCCGAAGAGGCGCTCGACGTCTTGCCGAAGCAAGGGCCGACCCTCGACGAACAGCAAGGACACAGCCGTCCGCAGTATCCGGTCCTCTTCGACGACAAAGGCGACACGCTCGCGCTGCGCCAGCAGGCCGTCCGCCCCGAGACGGTCCAGGCCGTCATCAATCTGCCCAAGCTCTTCGACGCGCGCTTCAACCGCGCTCCATACGTGGCGCAGCTGCATGTCGACGGCATGACCTCGCAGACGCTCCGCGTCGTCACCTCGGAAGGGTGGGCGATCTACCTGGATGTCACCGGAGACCTGGCGGCGCAACTCGAGAACGCCCAGACGATCCTGAAGACCAAGGTCGGCCCCGACCGCAAGAATCTCGACTACATCGACGTGCGCTTCGGCGATAAGATTTTCTTCAAATTAAAGTAATGTACGACACAAGTCTTTGAGTAGACCGGTCAGGAGTCCCAGCGACGCAGCGAGGACTGTCTGAGGCAGGCGAGCGCTGATGGCTGCGCGAGCCGGTTCCGACGTCGCGTCGGAAGCCGAGTTCCGCAGCAAGGAGCTGGGACTCCTGACCGGTTTTGTGTAGGCTCTTGTGTCGCATAAGATATATTGTCGGACACATCTTAAGGCGGAATCCTGGGCCCCAAAACCCGCTCCCCTCGAGGGATCCGGGCATTCCGGACGCTCCGCTCCGGAACGCATTCCCGCGACACGGCTCTCGCCGCGGAAGTGCGGCTTCGGCCTCGCGCTCGGCTCTCGCCTCCGCGACGGTCGCGGGAACGCGTTCCTGCGCGGAGCTACAAAAAGCAGGCGAGTCTCCCCTCTCTCGAATGAAAAAGCCGCCTCAGGAAGAGACGGCGGGTCGAAGCGGACTGACGAGATGATCGAAGCGGCGGTTGCAGGCTTTGCACTGGAGCCGTCCGGCGTATCCGGCCGGATGCGTGACCGTCAGGACATCGCATTCCTGGCACCAGATCAGATAGACGGGCAAACGGCCGTTCCAGCCGGGACGCTGCAGGTTGCCGATCAGGAGCGGATGATCGAGCTTGCGGGCTTCGAGGCCGTAGTGAGCGATGATTTCGGAATCGGACCACGTGTCGCGATGGTCGACGCTGACTTCCATGTCGAGCCTCCGACGAAAACCATAGCAAAAACCGCGACGCCTGTCACGAGTCTTTTTTATTGCTGCAGATAGCCGAGCGGATTGACCGGGATGCCGTCGACGCGGACTTCGAAGTGCAGGTGCGCCGCGGTCGTGAACGGTCCGGCGCCGGGCGTGCCGGGCGTGCCGCCGGAGTACGCGATCACGTCGCCCTGTTCCACGTAGGTGTCTTCTTTGGCCACGATCTTGGAAACGTGCCCGTAGACCGTCGAAAGGCCGTCATCGTGCACGATCATGACGTAGCTGTAGCCCATGCCGGCGTCCTTGGCGCGCGCCACGTAACCGCCTTTGGCCGCGCGCACGGGCGTGCCTTGCGAAGCCCGGATGTCGATGCCGGGGTGTTCGAAGATGTAGCGGAACGGATAATCCGGGTCGTGGAAGTACGTCGTGACGATCATCGATGGGACGGGCCACATCCAGCCGGTCGAAGCGCCGGAAATCTTGCGAAGCTGCTGTTCATCGAGCGTCTTGCGGAGTTTCTTTTCCGTCGCGGCGATATCCGCGTCGGTGTTGGCTTGGACTTTCTGCAGGTCGGCGAGCTGATAACGGTAGCGCGTTTCGGAAACCTGCAGCTGGTCGGCCAGGGCGGTTTTCGCGCTCCGATCTTCGTCGAGCGTCGTCTTGGCGTCGGCGAGCTGCTTCTGGATGGTCTCGAGTTGCGTCTTCTTGGACGACTGCTCGCTCTGGCGGCTCTCGAGATCCGTCTTGAGCGCTTCGACGGTGTCGAGCGACTGCTTCAGCTGCTGCTGCGATTCCTGGAGGAACTGCACGTCGTTGAAGAAATCGGAAATCGTGCGCTCGGTCAGCAGCAGGTCGATGGCGGAACGGCCGTCGGTGTGATCGAGTTGGCGCAAGAACTCGGCGATCATCTGGCGCTGACGGATGATCTTGAGCGTCTTGTCCTGGATTTCCGAATCCAGCTGCTTGAGCTCCAGCGTCGTCGCATCGATTTCCGCCTGGTTGGCTTGAATGTCCAGCTCGGTTTCGGCGATTTTGTTGTTGACGATGTCGAGCTGGCTCTGCACCGTCGCCGCTTCCTGGCGCTTCTCCTCGATCGCCTGCTGATAGACGGACATCTGGCTCTTGAGCTGATCGACCGTCGCTTTTTTCTTGGCGATCTCGTCGTTCAGCTGGTTGATGGCCTGATCCAGGTCATCGGAGCCTCCCGTAGTGCTCGAAACGGCGGCCAGCGCCAGGCCGGCCGAAGCCAAAAAGAGCGCCACGGACGCGATCAGCGCCGGTGTCGCGTGCCATTTCCTCCTTGTCCGTCGCGGTTCAGGCATTCTTGAGACGATCACGCGCCGTTTCCAAGCGTTCGATCGTCTTCATTTTACCTAAAACGGCCATGATTTCAAAGGGGCCGGGAGATTTTTCGCGTCCGGAGAGCGCCACCCGCAGCGGCCAGAGCGTATCCCCGTTCCCCCACCCGCGTTCCGCGATCAGGCTTTTGACCTTCTCTTCAAGATCTTTCTCGGTAAATTCGCTTTCATCGGTCTCGCCGAGAACGACGAGCAGCGCTTCGAGGCGCGTCGAGGCCTCGGCGGCGGCTTGGGTCTTCCAGCAAAGGCGCGCGGCGGGATAGTCCGGCGTCTTGGCGAACAGGAAATCGACGGCTGCCGGGAGTTCCGCCAGCGTTTTGACGCGTTCGCGCTCCAAGGACAACAGCGCGCCGAGCTCCTCGGCCGAAAGACGCTCCCCGGCCTGCGTGCGCCAGGCGTCATCGTCTTTCGCCACGAGGCCCGCGCGTTCCAAAAACGGCGCGGCGCGTTCCGCCAGGCGATCGAGCGGCATCATTCGCAAATATTTTCCGTTCAGCCAGTCGAGTTTTTCGCGATTGAAAACCGCGCCCGCGGAGTTGACGTCTTTCAGCTCGAAGGCCTTGGCGAGCTCTTCGATCGCGTAGACTTCTTTTTCATCCGAAGGATTCCAACCGAGCAGGGCCACGAAATTGATGAGCGCCTCGGGCAGGTAGCCGTTGTCGAGATAGTCCTCGACGGCCACGTCGCCTTGGCGCTTCGACAATTTCGAGCGGTCGGGGTTGAGCAGGAGCGGCATGTGCGCGAAATGCGGCGGAGTCCAGCCGAAGGCCTTGTAGAGCAGCACGTGCTTCGGCGTCGACGATAGCCATTCCTCGCCCCGAATGACGTGGCTGGTTTCCATCAGGTGGTCGTCGATGACGTTCGCGAGGTGGTAGGTCGGGAAACCGTCGCTCTTCAGCAGCACGTAATCGTCGAGCAAAGCGTTCTTGAACGAAACGTTTCCGCGGATCGCGTCTTCAAAAGCCGTCTCTCCTTCCGTCGGCAGCTTGGCGCGATACACGACCCGCTCGCCCGCCTCGATGCGCCGCTGCGCTTCGGCGCGATCCAAATCGCGACAGTGGCGATCGTAGCCCGTCGGCAATTTCGCCGCTTCCTGGCTGGCGCGCAGCGTTTCAAGGCGCTCCGGCGTGCAAAAGCAAGGATACGCTTCGCCGTGTTCAAGCAGCTGGTTCAAATGCTGACGATAGATCTCGAGACGCTCCGACTGGATATACGGACCTTTGCCGCCGCGCTGCTCGATCACGCCGTCTTCTCTCAAAAACGGGCCCTCGTCGTGGGAAATGCCCATCGACGACAGCGTCCGCAAAATGCTTTCCACGCCGTGTTCCACCAGGCGGGCGCGGTCCGTGTCTTCGATGCGGACGAAAAAGACGCCACCGTGCTTGCGGGCGAACAGGTAGTTATAGAGCGCGGAACGGAAGTTGCCGACGTGCATTCTTCCGGTCGGGCTCGGGGCAAAGCGAACGCGTACGCTCATAGGTGCCTATCTTACCCTGTTCCGGCCATTTTTCAAGACCAGCCCCAGGAACACGCACGTCGCCTCGAAAATCCGGAAGACGCGCCAAGGTTCGCTAAGCAGGCGCCAGAGCCATTCGAGGTGCAGGATGCGGAGGGCTTTCGGCGCGCGTCGCTTCCGGCCGGAATAGTAATCCAACGCCCCGCCCAAACCGATCGCGATTTTGATCGAAGGCAGCCGGGCGAGGTGATCCAGAATCCAGCGTTCCTGCTTGCCATGGCCAAGCGCCACAAAGAGGATGTCCGGGTTGGTTTTTGAGATACGTTCGACCAGATCATCGTCCTCCTCCCATTTGTCGGCGATCCAACGGATGCGTCCGCCCGAAGAAGCGCCTGCAATTCGGAGCTTCGGATAGGCTTGCCGCAGGTTTTCCGCGGCCGCTCCCGCCACCCCCTCCCCTCCTCCGAGCAGGTAAAGTGAACAATTTTTTTGTTCCGCAAGATGGGCTAAGGCAAGCCCGAAATCCACGCCCGTAATCGTCTCAGGAATCTTTTTTCCTTCCCATGAAGCGGCTAATCTGAGACCATAGCCGTCCGCCAAGGCCAAATCGGCGGAGTGGAGCAGTTTCTTGAAGGAAGCGTCGCGGTCGGCAAACACGGCCATTTCAGGATTCGGAGTCACGATCAGGTGCTGCCGCCCGTCCGACAAAAACCCCGCCGCGCGGGCCGCGGCTTCCGAGAACGTGATGGCGTCAATGGGGACGCCGGCAATCGTGAGTTTCATGCGCCAAAATAGGGAGTACGGACGTATCCTAACATATCAGACGGATCAAGGCTGTTGTGGAAGAACGATCTGACGCTCAATTGATCCGCGCTTCCTTGGCCGGCGACGACGCGGCCTTGGAGTTTTTATTTGGGCGGTATCTCAAGCCAGCCTATGCCTATGTGGCGCGCCTGATCGGGCCGGAAGATGCCGATGACGCCGTGCAGGAAGGCTTCGTCAAAGCCTGGAGGAACTTGAAGCGCTTCGATCAAAAGAGACCCTTCCGACCGTGGCTCTACCGGATCCTGCACAACGCGGCCTTGGATCTCCTGAAGAAAAGGAGGTCCTCTGTCTTCTCCGACTTCGACGCGCAGAACGACATGCCGATCGAGGAAACGATCAAGGATGAAACGCCGCTCTCATCAGAACTGCTGACGCAAGCGAGCGAAACGGAAGACCTGGGCGAAATCCTCGCCGAGCTGCCTCTCAAACAACGTACGGTCCTTCTCCTGTATTACGACGAGGACATGACCTTCGCCGAAATCGGCCTGGTGCTCCAGGAATCGATCAATACCGTCAAAAGCCGGCACCACCGCGCGATCCAAGCCCTGCGACAGAAGCTGCCGGATCGGCACCAAAAAACGCCTCCGCCTCGTATTTCACCTTAGACGCTATGGCCTCCAATCGCCTGTTCTCCAACCTGCCGCCCGCGAACCCGCCTCCGAACCTGCTCGGAAGGATTTTAACGCGCGTGACCGAAGAGCGCGCCTGGAAAGCCTGGCGCTTCAAGATCGCGGCGCTCGTGGCAGGCTTCGTCGCATCAGCCGCCGCGCTGGCGTTCGCCGTCTCCGTGGCCTTCGTCTCCCTGACGAATTCCGGCGTTCCCCAATTCCTGAAACTCGCGATCACCGACACCGGCGCCGTCGCCGCCTACTGGCAGGACTTCGCTTACTCCCTTCTTGAAACGATGCCGGCCGGCGGATTGGCCGCGGTCTTGGCCTCGATCGCCGTCGCCTTAATCCTGTTGCGCGCGTTGATCGGGGCCGCGCGCGTCGCGCATCGCCGGCCGCAGACGCTTACGTCTTGATCTCCCTATGTCTTTCTTTACCGCCAATAAAAAATTCTGGATCATGGCCGGCGGACTGCTCGGCCTCGCGTTCTTGCTGCTCGTCTTCCAAGCCGGCTTCAGCATCGGCGCGCGCAAGGGCTTCTTCACCTGCCGCTGGAACGAGCACTATCATCAGAACTTCGGCGGCCCGGGCTTCATCCAATCGCATGGCGCCTTCGGCCGCGTGCTGCGCGTCGAAACCGATAGCTTGATCATCAAGGATCCGGCCGGCGTCGAGAAAATCATCGAGGTCGCGACGGGCACCGACATCCTCCGCGGTCCGGATCGCATCACGCTCTCCGAGGTCATGGTCGATGAAGATGCCGTCGTGATCGGACAGCCGACCGACGACGGCCGCGTCCATGCCGAACTTATTCGCCTGATGCCGCCGCGCCGCTGATCCCCTCTTATGCTTGCAAAGCTCCGCGCATTTATCGTTGCCCATAAAATCCTGTCCGGCCTCATCGTCGTGACCGTCGTCTTCGGAGGATACGCCGGGTACAAGAAGCTGCATCCGGCCAAGACGGAAACGCGTTACGTTCTCGGCGCGGTCGAGAAAGGCACGCTGGTGAGATCCGTTTCGGGCAGCGGCCAGGTCGCGGCCTCGGATCAGGTCGACATCAAGCCGGAAGTTTCCGGCAAGGTCACCTACGTGGCCGCCGTCAAAGGCCAAGAGATCAAAGCCAATCAGATCATCGCGCAGATCGATGCGGCGGACGCATTGAAGGCGCTGCGAGACGCGCAAACCAGCCTGAAGACGGCCCAGCTTTCGCTGGCCAAAGTCCAAGCGCCGCCGGACGCGCTGGCGCTCATGCAAACGCAGGACGCGGTCCAGCAAGCGCAGGATGCGGAGGTCAAAACCAAGGCCGACCTGGCCAAAGCCTACGACGATGCGTTTAACGACGTCTCCGGCGCATTCCTCGATCTGCCCAACATCATGACCGGTCTCGACGACGTGCTCTATGGCTCGACGGTTTCCGGCAGCCAGTCGAACGTCGACGCCTACGCCGACGCCGCCAAGCGCTACGATCCTTCCGCCGATCTTTACCGCGATTCCGCGGTCGCTAAATATCAAGCGGCCCGCCCGGCGTATGACGCCGCGTTCAACGACTACAAGCTCGCGAATCGCGCGTCCGACACGGCCACGATCGAGCATCTCGTCGTCGAGTCGTATTCGACCGTCAAGAATATCGCCGACGCGACCAAGGCCGCCACGGATCTCATCCAATTCTACAAGGATCAGCTGACCGCCCATTCGGTTAAACCCTCCGCGGTCGCGGATACGAACCTGTCCTCGCTCGGCGGCTTTACGAGCACGCTGAACGGCCATGCCACCGCCCTCTTGAACGACACGGAAACGATCCAGAGCGACAAGGATGCGATCACGAGCGACGCGCGCGCGATCGTCGAAAAGCAGACGGCGCTCGACAAGCTGAACGCCGGAGCCGACGAGCTCGATCTGACCTCGGCCCAGCTCAGCGTCCAAGAGCGCCGAGACGCGCTCGATGACGCCGAACAGACGCTCGCCAAATACACCGTGCGCGCGCCGTTCGACGGCATCATGGCCGACGTGAAAGTCAAAAAGGGCGACACCGCCGCTTCCGGCACGGCCGTGGCCACGATCATCACCGCCCAGCAAGTCGTGGGCATCACTTTGAACGAAGTCGACATCGCCAAGGTCGCCATCGGTCAGAAAGCCACGCTGACCTTCGATACGCTCCCCGACTTCAGCCTGACCGGCAGCGTGATCGACATCGACACGCTCGGCACCGTCAGCCAGGGCGTCGTGACCTACGGCGTGAAGATCGGCTTCGATACGCAGGATCCGCGCATCAAGCCGGGCATGAGCGCCACGGCCAATATCGTCACGGACGCCAAAACGGACGTGCTGCTCGTGCCGAGTTCGGCGGTCAAAACCCAGAATGGCGAATCCTATGTGGAAGAATTGCCGGGCGTAGATGCGACGCAAGCCGCCGATCCCGCCGGCATCGCTTCGGCGACCGCGCCGCAGCGCGTGACCGTCCAAACCGGCCTCTCGAACGACACGCAAACCGAAATCACTTCCGGCTTGAATGAAGGCGACCTGGTCGTCACTCGCACGATCACTGCCTCGTCTCAATCCTCAACCACGCAAAGCCGCAACATCCTTCAGGCGGCTGGCGCAGGCGGCCGCGCGACCGGCGGCGGTGGCGCTCGCGCGGGCGGGGACGGCAATGCCGTCTTCATCGGCCGCTGACCTATGATCGAATGCCACGACATCCGTAAAACCTACGTGAACGGCGCGAACGAAACGACCGTGCTGAAAGACGTATCGTTCACGATCCGCGACGGCGAATTCGTGGCGATCATGGGTCCGTCCGGTTCGGGCAAGTCGACGCTCATGAACATCATCGGCGCGCTCGATTCCCCCACCGCCGGCGAGTATCTGCTCGATGGCCACGACGTCTCAAAACTGACGGATGAAGAGCTGGCGGACATCCGCATGCGCAAGATCGGCTTCGTCTTCCAATCGTTCAACCTACTGCGTCGCGCGACCGTCATGCGCAACGTCATGCTGCCGCTCGTCTACGCCGAGGCCTCGCATGAAGAGCGCACGGTCAAAGCGCGGCAAGCGCTGATCGATGCCGGCCTGCCGGAAAAATGGCACCTCAACAAATCCAACGAGCTCTCCGGCGGCCAGATGCAACGCGTGGCCATCGCCCGCGCGCTGGTCAACGATCCATCGCTCATCCTGGCCGACGAGCCGACCGGCAACCTCGACTCGCAAACCGGCGAAATCGTTTTGCACACCTTCCAAAAGCTGAATCAGGAACAGCAGAGGACGATCGTGCTCATCACCCATGAGCTCTACGTGGCCGAGCACGCCGATCGCATCATCCATATCAAGGACGGCAAGATCCTCAGCGACGCGAAGAATCCGAATAAACGCGTTGTCCACGAAATCCATGAAGACGTTTGATCTCCTCCAGGAAACCTACTGGGCGCTCCTGGCCAACAAAGCGCGTTCGGGCCTGACGGTGCTCGGCATCGTGATCGGCATCGGCTCGGTCATCGCCATGATCGCGATCGGCCAGGGCGCGCAGAGCTCGATCCAATCCAGCATCCAATCGCTCGGCTCGAACTTGATTTTGGTCAGCCCGGGCGCCCAACGCGGCTTCGGCTTCCAGGTCAGCAGCGGCCGCGGTTCTTCGCAGACGCTCAAGATCGCCGACGCGCAGGCGATCGCGCAGCTGCCCGAAGCCAAGGCCGTTTCGCCGGAAGCCTCGAGCCGCAGCCAGGTGACGGCTCGCGGCACCAACACGAACACGCAGGTGCTGGGCGTCACCACGGCCTATCCCGGCGTGCGCAACGTCGAAGTCCAAGACGGAGACTTCTTCACCGACCAGCAGGACAAAAGCCTGGCCAAAGTCGCCGTGATCGGCCCGACCACCCGCGACGACCTCTTCGGCGTCGATGCCAGCGCGATCGGACAGTCGATCCGCATCAAGAACATCGAGTTCAAGGTGATCGGCGTCACGAAATCGAAGGGCGGTTCCGGCTTCTTCAATCAGGACGATATCATCTTCATCCCGCTCACGACGGCCCAGCGCTATCTGACGGGCAGCGACTCGGTCACCACGATCGCCGTCCAAGCGCCCGACTCCGGCTCGATGACCGACCTCCAGGGCGCGATCACCGCGCTCCTGCTCCAACGACACAACATCGCCGATCCGACCCAAGCCGACTTCAGCACGCAGAACCAGGCCGACATCGTGGCGGCCGCCTCGTCGGTCACCGGCACCTTCACTCTGCTGCTCGGCTCGGTCGCCGGCATTTCGCTGATCGTCGGCGGCATCGGCATCATGAACATGATGCTCACGACCGTGACCGAGCGCACGCGCGAGATCGGCCTGCGCAAAGCGATCGGCGCCAAGCGGCGCGACATCTCGCTCCAGTTCCTGGCCGAAGCGGTCATGCTGACCTTCCTCGGCGGCGGATTCGGAATCATCCTAGGCTGGTTGATCTCCTGGGCCGTCTCCAAATTCGGCGGTATCGCTTCGAGCGTGTCCCCCGCCTCGGTGCTCCTGGCCTTCGGCGTCTCGGCCGGCATCGGCGTGATCTTCGGCTACTGGCCGGCGC
>CAYOJH010000014.1:0-29023 GCA_964404275.1 uncultured Gammaproteobacteria bacterium
TGGCGGGCCAGACGGGATTCGAACCCGCGACCTTCTCCGTGACAGGGAGACGCGCTAACCGGACTGCGCTACTGGCCCACTTTTTGACTGCCCTAGTGTAGCAAAAGGGTCCCAAACTGGCAAGCCTCCGAGGAGCCGCGAAAGCCATGAAAAAAGCCCATCCTTACGGATGGGCGGAGTCTTCGGGATCTTTCCGCGGCGGTCGCGGCGGAGGGAGCTCGTAGACGTGGAAGTCGTTCGTTTCGTAGCGGTAGCCGGGTCGTCCTGACCCGCCGCCGCTGCCGCCCTCGCCTTCAGCGTCGCCCTCTTCGCCTTCGCCCTGGCCGCCGCGCCCGAACATGACGCGCTTGCCGTGACGAACCATGTTCATGCCCGCTTCGACGGCTTCATGAAGAGGCCGCGAATACGGAAGCCGATGCGCTCTCGGTTCGCCATGGGATGGCGCGTAGCGGAGCGGGTTCAGGCCGTCGTTATCCTGGCCCGGCGCGGGCCTGAGCCAGATGTCGATCTCGCCCTGAAACCCGTGCGCCGGTTCCGGCTCGTACACGACGCCCCAGAGGAACTCGGCTTTCTCGGGCAAGGCCGAGGTCGTCGGCCAGCCCTTATAGCTGTCGAGCGCGTTCCAGATGACGAGGCTCGCGCCCAGGACGATCATGAACAGGATCAGCTTGATCCACCATTTCCACTTGGTGCCGATCAGCACCAGGCAAAGAACGCTTGCGAGCAGGATGTAGGCGAACGGGATCGCCAGCGTGTTCGCGCTCATCAGGGACCTCCTTCTTCGCGCACGGCGTCGTTGCCGGTCAGCCGCCGCGGAAGCTCGTTGAAGTCGGAGGCGTTTCCGTCCGCCGAAAGCGTGAAGCGGAAGGCCGTCTCCTCATCGCCGTCCTTGTCCAAGACCTTCGTCTTCTCGATCAGATCGGCGTCTTCGCCCTTCAGGCTGACGAGCCGGATCTTCACGGTGGTGGGAAGCGGCGCATGTTTGGCGAACATCTGGACGTTGACGGTGTATTCGCCTTCGAGTGCGCCGCGGATGATCACGCGTTCGATGTGTTTCTGCGGACCGCTGCCGAAGGCGCGGTCATCCTGTTCCAAGTGCATGCCGCCGATTTCCCGCGCGTTGAAGTAGGCGATGCCGCCTCTCGGATCGCGGACATACAGGTCGACGTCATCGTTCGCCTCGTCGGGCCAGGTCGCCACGATGGCGAAGAGGCCTTCCGTCTGGAGCGACTCGTGCTGCTTCTTGGCTCTCTCGACCGCGTTCGAAGCGATCAAGAGCGCCGTGACGACGACGAGCGTGCTCATCATCAGATCGACGAAGAGCGTCTTGCCGAACAGATCCTTGCGCCGGCTCACGGTGAAACCTTCTTCTCCGGAACCGCTTCCGGATGCAGCATCTCATATGCCGTTTCGACGCCGTGCGCCTGAATCTGCAGGAGGACGCCGCAGATCGCGCCGACGACCGTGTTGACGATCGCGATCGACGTGTTGGCGAAGGCCATCTTGATGACCGTGCTCGCTTCGCCGTCCGCGCCGTGCTCGAGCATCAGGTAGTAGCCGATGGCCGTCCCGATCAGCCCGATGTACATGCAGAGATCGGCGGAGAACCACGAGCGCTTGAGACCCGTCTTGACGTCGGCCGGGTCGTATTCGCCGGATAAGCGCCAGTTGAGACGCCCGCAGCGCAGCGTCGCCGCGATGAAGACGATCAGCGTGACGTACGTGATGTGCGTCGGGTCCCTTCGCAGGTACCCGGCCCATCCGAGGCTGGCGGCGATGATCGCCCCGATGACGATCAGGCAGGCGAACAGCGCCCACTTCAGAAAGAGGCGTTTACCCTTCATCTTGAACTCCTTGTCGAAGGACCGTCTTTTGACGGTACCCGATGACCTCCAAATGGACAAGCAAAAGGAAATGCGCAAAACTGAAAGAGCCATGCGTATTTTCCATTTGCATTGCAAGAAGGATGCGACCCCGCCTGACGCCGAAGCCGCGGCGATCGCCGAAGCCGCCGGCCTGCCGCTCAAGGCGCTCGCGTCGTTCCGCCCGTTCGAGACGCCTATTCCCCTCTCCGCGCTCGACGGCGCCTCGGCCCTGATCATCGGCGGATCCGCCTGGTCGGTCTTTGAAGAGATTCCGCACTACGCCGCCTTCTGCGGACTGCTGCGCGAAGCGCGCCGCCGGAAGCTGCCGATGTTCGGCATTTGCTTCGGCGCGCAAGCGCTCGCTCATGCCTTCGGCGGCAGCGTCATCCGCGATCCGTCCCGCGCGGAATACGGTTCGATCGAAGTCTGGCGCGAAGCGGTCGAAGAATCGCTCTTCGCCGAGCTGCCGGAGCGCTTCCACGCGCAAGCCTGGCACCACGATCGCATCGTCGCGCTGCCGGAGCAGGCCCTGGCCGTCGCCTGGAGCCAGGAGGACGTGCTCCAAGCCTTCGCGTTCCCGGACGATCGGATCTGGGGCGTGCAGTTCCATCCGGAACGCACGCACGAGACGTTCCACCGCCTGCTCGAAACGCGTCCCGCGCCTTCGGTCGATCATCCGATCGAAAAGATCCGCGCCTCGCTCCGGCCGACGCCGAAAGCGACGTCGATCCTGGCACGCTTCGTCCGACACGCCATCGCCTAACGCAAAACGAGGCCTCCGCCCCGTTTTTTTGCTGACGCAAAAACTGACGGCCGTCAGTTTTTGCGTCCAAGGCTGCGCCCCGTTTTTTGTTTGGATTTTTTCAATGGGATCCGGTAAGCTTCCTCGAGTTCTTTCAAGGGAGACTCATGCAAAAGCCTCGATATGAGCTCATGATCGTGATGCTGGACAAGCTGCCAGAACCGAATCGCACGGCCTGCATGCGGCTGTATGATGAGAACCGCCAGCGATTGCTGGAAGCGAGAGGTTCGACGCACAATCATCAGGCCTGGGACGGCGGTTATTTCGACCATGTCCAAGAGGTGATGAACTACGCGACGCTGTTCTATCGCATGGAAACATCGACGGGCCGGCCGCTTCCATTCACGCTGGAAGATGCCTGGCTCGCGCTCTTCCTGCATGATATCGAAAAACCATGGCGTTTCGAGCGGGTGAACGGCGAGTGGCGCAACATCGGCACGATGCAAAACAAGGCTGATCGAGACGCCTTCCGCCGCAAGAAGATTGCCGAGTACGGCATTATCTTGACGCCCGAGGTCGAGAACGCCGTGCGCTATGCCGAAGGCGAGGGCGAAGACTATCGCTCTGACCGACGCGTTTCGAACGAGCTGGCCGGCTTCGTCCACGTCTGCGACCATTTCAGCGCGCGGGTCCGGTACGACTACCCGAAGCACGGCGATCCGTGGTCGGGTATGATTACGCACTGGGATCCTGAAACTGAAAACGAGGGCTGATCCCTCGTTTTTTATTTCACTTCGTGCCGCTCGCCCAGGCTTTGAGCATTTCGTATTCCACGCCGCCGCAGAGCTTGGCGCCGGTTTCCTCGTTGACGAAGAACGGGACGCCGCCGCAGGCGTTGTCGGCGTCATGCTTCGCGCGTTCTTTCTCGTTCGCTTCGTCATGCCAGGTCTCGCGTTTCTCGACCGTGACGCCGAGTTCTTTTTCCAACTGCTCGACGAGCGGCGCCATGCGGACGCAGTGGGGGCATTCCTTGCCGTAATATTCGATCAGCGCCATACGGATGCGTGAAGAATCTTGTCCACAGGGTACCGCGAGGATGGCTGGACGGCAAACCGACCGGCCGATACGGTGGAAGCAACCAGGCAGGAGGCAAGGCCATGGGCATCGAAAAGTTCCTTGAAGACCTGATCCGGTCGACCGAACCGACCGAGAAGAAGATCTACGTCACGAGCTGGTGCCTCTCGTTGCTCCACCTCGGCCTGATGTGGCATTCGCATCTGGGTTCCCGTCCGGCGCCGCCGTACTCGTTCGTCGCGATCCATCTGGCCTTCGTCGGCGTGCTCTACGCGATCCCGAAGGAGCACGACCGCTGGCAGAACAACGGCAGCGCCCGCAAGCCGCTCAACCGCGCAGGGCATCTGCTCGTCATCCTCTGGCTCTCGTCGGCCGTCGCCATGACGCTCGTCCAGCATTTCGCCTGGCTGGCCAACAGCGGCCTGCCCGACGGCATGGCCGAAACGACGATCGGCCTCCTGCTGATCTTCGGCGCAACCGACCTTTCGAAACGCCGCTACACGGCGAAAAACGCGCCGTGTCCGCACGCCGAAGAATCCCGAGAAACGCCCGCGCCCGAAACGAAAACCCCGACCTGACCGGCCGGGGCTTTTTATGATTTCGCCGCGGGAAGTTTCACGCTGAAGGTGGTGGATTTTCCGGGCACGCTCTTGAACGAAATTTCGCCGTTCATGCCCTCGACCAAGCGCTTGACGATGAACAGGCCGAGGCCGCTGCCTTCGACGCCGCTCGAGGATTTCGCCCGCCAGAATTTTTCGAAAAGGTGCTTCTGCTCTTCGGCGGTGATGCCGGGTCCGTCGTCGACGACGTCATAGCGCAGATACGCATCTTCGCGCGCGATGCGGACCCAGACATGCCCGCCCTCGTGATTGTACTTCACGGCGTTCGAAACCAAGTTGAGCAGCACTTCGCTGACGCGCCGATCGTCCGCCAGCGCCATGGCGATCAGGCCGTCGGGCGATTCGATCATGAGCGAGATTTTTTTCTTGAGGGCGATCGGCTCCATCTCTTTGACGACGTCTTGCGCGCCTTCGAGCAAATTGACGAATTCTTTTTTGAACGGGATGCGCTTGGCGTCGAGGCGAGCCATGTTGAGCAGGTCTTCGACCAGCGTCGCCAGATTGCGGCTGGCGTTCATGGCGTCGTCGAAGGCCTGTCGAATTTCCGCGCTCATGCGGCGATCCGCGACCGATTCCAAGCTCCAGCGGATCGCGGTCACCGGCGTGCGGAGTTCATGCGCGGCGACGAACAGGAACTCGTCCTTGAGCTTCAGGATTTCCGTCTGCCGCTCGATTTCTTTTTTCTGCGCGTCTTCAAGCGCGCGCGTGCGCTCGCGAACTTTGTTCTCAAGAGACTCGCGCTCAGCCTTGAGCGCGGCCGCCATCGCGTCGAAGCGCTCGGCCAGGACTTGCAACTCGTCGCCGGTTTTCACTTTGAGTTGAAGGTCCAGATTGCCCTTCATGATCTCTTCGGTCCCGCGCGTCAGTTGATCGACCGGCAAGAAAATCCGGGTGATGATCAAGAATGTCAGGTAACCGGCCAAGACCAGCGCGGCGATCAGGATGATCACGACCAGGTTTTCCCGGTCGAGGTTCAGGATGCGCGAAATCGACTGATCATCGATGATCAGCTGGGTGACGATGGCGTAGGTCACGACCATCAACACTTCGAAGAAGATGACCGTGGCGGCCACCTTCATGCCGATGTTCAGATGCTTGCGGAAGCGGCTCCTCCACTTCATACCGCTCCAGTATAGCAGTTTTTCAGGAAAGTTCGCGGATTTCGACGCGATCGTCCAGCTTGCCGATCGGATCGCCTCCGATCACGACCGCTTTGTCGCCCGCCGCGGCCAAGCGCAGGCCGCGCGCCGCGTCCGAAGCCAGCGCAAAGAATTCCTCGGCGTCCTTGGCCCGCGGGAGCAGGATCGGCAGCACGCCCCAGGAAAGATTGAGCTGTCGGCGGACTTTGGGATCATCCGTCGCGACGACGATCGGCAGTTCGGGACGGAAACGGCTGACCAGGCGGCCGAGCTCGCCCTGCGGCGAGGCGACGAGGATCAGCTTCGCGTCGGTCTCGCGAACGAGTACGTTGGCGATTTCCGCCACGGCTTCCTCGGCCGAGGCGGCCTCGCCGCGGCGAGGCTCGACATCGAGATCGTCGAGCGACGAGGCTTCCGTTTCAAGGACGATCTTCGCCATGGTGGCCACCGCTTCGAGCGGGTGGGCGCCGCCGGCCGTCTCGCCCGAGAGCATCACGGCGTCGGCGTGGTCGATGACGGCGTTGGCCACGTCGGAAACTTCCGCCCGCGTCGGGCGCGGATTGCGGATCATCGAATCGAGCATCTGCGTCGCGACGATGACCGGCTTCGAAAGCTTGCGGCAGGCGACGGCCAGCTGTTTCTGGACGATCGGCACGCGTTCGGCCGGCATCTCGATGCCCAGATCGCCGCGCGCGACCATGATGACGTCGACGGCCGCCAGGATCTCCTCGATCGCTTCGACCGCTTCGCGCTTTTCGATCTTCGCGACGACGCGGATGGAGGGGTCGTTGATCAGTCCGCGCAGCTCCAGGATCTCGCGCGCGGAGCGGACGAACGACAGCGCCACGAAATCGACGCCCTGAGCGACGCCGAAGGCCAAGTCGGCCTTGTCTTTTTCCGTGATCGGGGAAATCGAAAGTTTCGAATCGGGAAAATTGACGCCTTTGTGGGACGTGAGGATGCCGCCGTCGATGACTTCGCAGATCACGTTGCGCCCTTTGACTTCGAGCACCTTGGCGGAGAGCAAGCCATCGTCGAGCAAGATGCGCTCACCCGCTTTCACGTCCAAATGCAGGTTCTCGTAGGTGACGGGCAGGCGCAGGCCGTCGATCGACGACTCGCCCGTCGTGAAGGTCACGTTGCTTCCGGCCTTCAATTCGACGCCGTCTTTCGGCAAGACGCCGGCGCGGATCTTCGGCCCCTGCAAATCTTGAAGGATGGCGATCGGCTCGCCGAGGGCGTCGGCGCACGAACGGATCGAGCGGATCAAGGCGGCGTGCTCGTCATAGGTGCCGTGCGAAAAATTCAGGCGCGCGACGTTCATGCCGGCTTGGATCATCTTCGTCAACATTTCGGGCGAGGACGAGGCCGGCCCGATCGTGCAGACGATTTTGGTGCGCTTGAAGGCGGTCATGGCGCGACGGTGTCAGGCAGGACGCCTAAGGTCACCGGCAGGACGTGCTCGACCTTATCGCGAAGGATCCGAACCTGGACCATGTCGCCGGCGCGCTTTTTGGCGATCACGCTGGAGAGCGGATGGTCGTCGTCGAGGCGAATCCCGTCGACGTCCAGGATCAGATCGCCCGTCTTGAGGCCCGCTTTGGCCGCGGGCGAATCCGGCAGCACGGCCGCGCCGTCGCCCTTGCCCGACCCGCCGACGAGCAGCGCTCCATGGTCCGCGTCCAAGCCGTTCTGTCTGGCCATTTCGGGCGTCAGCATCGAATAGCGCACGCCGAGCCACGGACGCACGATCTTGCCGACCGTTTTCACGCCGTCGATCACGACCTTGACGTCGTTGATCGGGATCGCGAAGCCGATGGATTGCCCGGCGCGGTTGACGGCCGTGTTCATGCCGATGACCTCGCCGTCGAGATCGATCAGCGGTCCGCCGGAATTGCCGGGATTGATGGCCGCGTCGGTCTGGAGCGCCTCTTCGAGCACTTCCGATTCTCCCGCGCCATCGCCCGCGATCACGTGCCGGTTGATGCCGGAAATGACGCCTTTGGTGACCGTGTTGCGATATTCAGAAAGCGCGTTGCCGATCGCGATGACGGTTTCGCCCGCCGAAAGCTGATCGGAATCGCCGAGCGGGGCGACGGGCAAGCCGGTCGCGTCGATCTTCAGCACGGCGGCGTCGAGAATCGTGTCCCGCGCGAGCACGGTCGCGACGCGCGTCGTGCCGTCATTCATGACCACGTCGTATTCCGCGTCCGTATCCTCAACGACGTGGCGATTCGTCAGGATCAGGCCGTCAGCGGAAATCACGAAACCGGTGCCGCCGCCGATTTCCTGCTTCTGTCCCGGCTGGGTCTGGACGGGCGCCGGCATGCCGAATCCGTAAAATCCGTTCGGCCCCGTGCTGTCATAGAATTTGGAAAGGTCTTTCTTGACGACGACGCTGACGACCGACGGCGAGACTTTGCGCACGGCCGCGATGACTTGCCGATCCTCGGCCGAAACGGGCTGTCGCGTCGCGGCGGCATCGGGGGCGGTCGGCCAAGGATAGGAAGTCCGATTGAGCGAGATCGCAAAAAGGACGCCGAAAGCGGCGCCCGAAAAACTTCCCAGGAGAAAACTGGCGATGATGAGATAGATCAAAGCCGCGCGGCGGCGGGTCTTCCTGGCGGACGTGTCCTCCATAGTCCGATCAGCGTTTTTTCTTCGATTTCGCCAGATGCTCGAGCGCTTCCTGGAACGTTTTCACGTCTTCGAAAGCGCGGTAGACCGAGGCGAAGCGGATGTAGGCCACGGTATCGACGTGCTTCAGGCGATTCATGACGATCTCGCCGACTTCACGGCTCGTGACTTCGTTTTTCTTGCGGCGCTGGAGATCGCGCTCGATCTGGTTGACCAGATCCTTGAAAGCTTCGGCGGTGATCGGGCGCTTCTGGATCGCCTTGCGCAGTCCCGATTCCAGTTTTTCGCGCATGTACGTTTCGCGGCGGCCGTCGCGCTTCACGACCGTCAGGTCGAGAATCTCGCTCTCTTCGACGGTGGAAAAACGGAAATGGCACTTGAGGCACTGCCGGCGGCGGCGGATGCTCATCCCGCCCTGCGACAGGCGCGAATCGACGACTTTGGTGTCTTTATGGTTGCAGGCGACGCATCTCACAGCATTTTCTTCCGGATGAAGGCGGGAATATCGAGTTCTTCTTCGGCGGCGGCGTTGCCGGCCGGCTGGGGGGCCGGGGCGGCCGGGCGGAAGCGCGGCAATTCGTGTTCAATGGATTTCACGCGCTTCGGCAGCGCGGCCATCGCGGGCTTCGGCATCTCGACGGCGGCGGCCACGGGCTGCGGCTGCTTGATCTCGACGGGGCGCGGAGCGGCTTGTTTTTCTTCGGCGGGTTTGGCGCTGAAAAGCGGGGGCTTCGGCGAAGACGAAATCGAGCCTGCGGACAAGACGCTCTTCATCGAAGAGGTCATCTGCGAGCGATCCTGGCCGTCGAAACCGGTGGCCACGACGGTGACCTTGATTTCGTCTTTCATGGATTCGTCGATGATCGCGCCGAAGATGACTTTGGCGCTTTCATCGGCTTTTTCGGTGATGACGGCGGCCGCGTCGGCGACTTCCTTCATGCCCAGGCTCGGACCTCCGGTGACGGTGAACAAAATGCCGCGCGCGCCGTCGATCGAAACTTCAAGAAGCGGGCTGGCGATGGCTTGCTTGGCAGCCTCAACCGCGCGGCCTTCGCCGGCGCCTCGGCCGATACCCATGAGCGCGGAGCCCTGGCCCATCATGATCGTCTTTACGTCGGCGAAGTCGACGTTAATCAGGCCCGGCACGGTGATGAGTTCGCTGATGCCTTGAACACCCTGGCGCAAAACGTCGTCGACGATCTTGAAGGCGTCGAGCAGGGAGGTGGTCTTGTCGATCAAGCCGAGCACGCGATCGTTCGGGATCGTGATGATCGTATCGAGGCGGTCTTTCAATTCCTTGTAGCCCGCTTCCGCGACTTCGCGGCGCTTGGCGCCTTCGAAGGCGAAGGGGCGTGTGACGACCGCGACCGTGAGCGCGCCGAGATCGCGCGCGATTTCCGCCACGACCGGCGCCGCGCCGGTGCCGGTGCCGCCGCCCATGCCACAGGTCACGAAGACCATGTCGGCATCCTTGAGCGCTTCGCGGATTTCGTTAGCGCTCTCTTCGGCGGCGCGCTTGCCCATTTCCGGATCCATGCCGGCACCGAGGCCGCGCGTGACGGTTTTTCCGATGTGCAGCTTCACCGGCGCGTGCGAATGATGCAGCGCCTGGACGTCCGTATTGACCGCGATGAATTCGACGCCGCGGATCTTGGACAAGATCATGCGGTTGACCGCCGAGTTGCCCGAGCCTCCGACGCCGACGACTTTGATCTTCGCGAATGTCTCGACCGCGGGTTTTACTTCGCCCATGTGAAATGTTTGAGAATCTTCTCTTCCAGCGTACAGACAAAAAGACCCTGTTTCAAGGGTCTTTGAACAAGATTGCTGTTCAGTTTATGCCCAACGACCATCCATCAATTGATGGTTAAGCCTGAAGCGGGCAGAGTTGACATCCAAAGACGGTTCCTGCAAGCATGCCGTCGCTCACGCGTATATGCAAAAGGATTTCCGAAACTGGCATGCCGTAAAACAGGCGGTTCATAACGAACATCCGCGCGTCCATTTCAAGGAGCGCGAAATCTGGTTTGCGCATCTTGGGGAGAACGTCGGATATGAGCAGGATGGCCGCGGCGTCGCATTTCTGCGTCCGGTCATCATCATCAAAAAATTCAACAACGACGTCTTCTGGGCCGTTCCGTTGACCTCGCATGTCAAACGGGAACATCCCTATTATTTCACGTTCTCATTCCGGCCAGAAAAACAAAGTTCGGCGATCCTTTCGCAAGTCCGGCTGCTGGATGCCAAGCGACTGAAGTATAAAACCGGGTATGCTCCCGCTGAAGCATTCATGAAAATAAAAGAACAGATCAGGCATTTGCTTGCCTGATCTGCGTTACCCCTTGCAGGGAGGGCCGAAGCCATTTGTACTTGCAATCTAGCGCATGCCGCGATTCCTGTCAATGGTGGTTTCGGTGAAACTCACGGCAGCAGCGAACGCAACAGCTTTTTGAAACGGTTTCCGACCTGCATGCCACCGATTTTGCCGGCCAGGCCGCCCGAGCTGCGGGCGCTCTCCGAAAGATGGTGGCCCCAGAGGACCAGGCCGACGGCGGTCGAAAAAGCGATGTCGTTGGTGCGGTCGGTGATGCTGGAGACGTTGACCGGGTAGCCCAGCGCGGCCGGCAAGCGCAGTTCCGTCTTGGCCATGTCGACCAGGCCGTTCAGCTTGGCTCCCCCGCCGGTCAGGATGATGCCGGCCGGAAGTCGGCCGCTCCGGTCGATCTTCTTCAATTCCTTGTCGATTTTGGAAAAAATTTCCTCGACGCGCGCTTCGATGATCTCGGCCACGAATTTCTTGCTGACGACTTCGTCTTCTTCGGCGCCGAGTTCGGTCAGGCGGATGTCTTCGCGCTTGGCTTCGCGCGAGGAAGCCAGGCCGTGCTCGACTTTCACGCGTTCCGCGACTTCGATCGAGGTGCGCAGGCCGATCGCGACGTCGGAGGTGATGTGATCGCTGCCGATCGGCAAGACGACGGTGCGGAGCACGTCGCCGTCTTCGTAGACCGCGAGCGAGGTGGTCGAGCCGCCGATGTTGGCGACCGCGACGCCCAATTCTTTTTGACGCGAGCTGGCGACCGCTTCGGAAGCGGCCAAAATGCCGAGCACGACGTCGTCGATCTCGATGCCGGTCCGGTAGACGCACTTGGACAAATTCTTGAGCTGCGAAGACAGGCTCTGGATGATTTGCGCGTCGACCTCCAAACGGATGCCGGTCATGCCGACAGGATCCTTGATGCCGGACTGCCCGTCGACGATGAAGCTCTTGGGCAGGACGTGCAGGATTTCATAGTTCAAAGGGGTGGCGACGGTGCGGGCGGCCTCGAGCGCGCGCTCGACGTCTTCCTCGCGGATCTCGCCGTCGGAGCGCGAGACGGCCACGACGCCTTTCGATTCCTGCGAGACGATGTGGCTGCCGGAAATGCCGACGAAAGCGCGGTCGATCTGCACGCCGGTCATGCGCTCGACTTTTTCCATGCAGGTCGAAACCGACGAGATGGCGTCTTCGATCGAGGTGATCACGCCCTTGTGGACGCCGACCGAAGGCGCTTCGGACGCGCCGATGATCTGGATCGCTTCGCGGCCGTTGCCGGAGGAACCGCGTTGGCCGACGGCCACGCGCACCGACGAAGAACCGATGTCGAGGCCGGCGATGATTTCGTTGGAGGAGGATTTTGCCATGGAGATCATTTCAACAGACTCGCGACGTGCGGCCAGAACACCAGAAGACCGACGATGAGGGCGCCGGCGGAACTCACGAGCACGGCGCCCGCCATCATGTCTTTGATCTGTTCCGCGTACGCATGAATGCGCGGCTTGAACAGATCGACCAACCGCTCGACGGCGCCGTTCAATAATTCTAGCACGAGCGTGAAGGCGGCGACAACGACGAGCAGCGCCGTTTCGCCTCTGGATAAGTTGAACAAGAAAATCAGGATCGTCAGGACCAGGGCGGCGAGGAGCTGGATGCGGAAGCTCTGCTCTTCACGGGCCAGGGTCGCGATGCCGTTCCAGGCGAAGCGCAGGCTGCGGAAAAATCGGCGAAAATCAAGCATAGTTCAGGGTCTTCAAAATGCGGCGCTGGAGCCCGAACATCTTTTTTTCCTCCTTGAGCGTCGCGTGATCGTGGCCGAGCAGGTGCAGGACGCCATGAACGAGCAGGAGCGCGAGCTCCGAACGCAGCGTCTTCCCGGCCGCTTCGGCCTGCCGAGAGGCCTGCGCGACCGAGATCACCACGTCGCCGAGCAAGCCGCGTTCGCCGTCCGCGAACGAGAGCACGTCCGTGGTCTTGTCCTTGCCGCGATGCGTCGCGTTCAGCTTCGTCATCTCGCGATCACCGACGAAAACGACTCCGACTTCGACGGAGCCGCTGACCTTCGCGCCGCGTAAGGCGGCTTCGACGGTTTTTTTGATCCAAGCGTCGCTGACGGGCGCCTTGACGCGCCGCGCGACGGGCACCGTCGCGGTCATGGCTTCTTGCTGAAGCTGTTCAGCATCATCGTGAAGGTCGTGCGGAACTGCGGGGTTTTCGAAGCGTCGGCTTCATAGGTCAAGACGAAGATCTTGCCGTCGAGCGCGATCGCGGCCGTCAGTCCGTCGGGGCTGCGCACGCCGTCCAGGCCGGATTTCGTCGTGAAGGATTGCACTTCCGAAGGCGAAGCGCTCGGATTCCTGGAGAGGTACCAATCGAGTGCCGTCTGATGCTGGGCATTCGCGTCCATCGCCAGGTGGATCGTCTCGCCGGGCGCGGCGGTGAAGACGGCGAGGTCTTGGCCGATGCCGCTTTCGGCCGGAGGCATCCAGAGCGTCGGAGCCAGGATCTCGAAATCGCCGGTCGCGGAATCGTACGGCTTGACCAAGCCGGCCTCGATCAGCTTCGTCGGCTTGAAGCCGGCGGGATTGTAGAGGTTCACGACTTCGACGGAATCGGAATAGCCGTCGCCATCGGAATCGCTGTTGAGCGGCCCGGTACCGTAGAGCGTTTCTTCGGCGTCGGTCAGGCCGTCGTTATCGGAATCAAGCGCAACCGTCGGCGCGGCGGGAACGGCTGGCGTTTCTGGCGTCGTCGTGGCTGGTTGTTCCGGCGCTGGTTGCGGTTCGGGTTGCGGCTGCGGCGCGGGCAAGGTGACGGTCGGGGTCGACGGCTTGGCAGGGGCGGGAGCGCGCAAGAACCACCAGGCGGCGAACGCCAAACCGCCCAGCAGGATGACGGCGAAGATCGGGATCAAGAGCCAGGTCTTGCTGCCTTTTTCCGGCACGGGGGGTTTTGGCGCGGCCGGCGGCGCGGTTCCCGCGGGCGTCGCGGCGGGCGTCGGCGCGGACGGAGTCTCCTTCGCCAAATGCGCCTTGGCCGCAACGCCGTAAAACTGCTCGGGGATCGTGTAGATCACCGGTTCCTTCTTCTCGGCGAGTTGCGGGACGGAGGGTTCGGGCATGGCCGCGGGCGTTACGGTTGCGGAGGGGGCGGGAGCTTTCCTGGACCGTTCGGATTATAGCCGTTCTTGACCTCGTCGCCGTCCTTGAAGCCATCGCCGTCGGTATCGGGATTCAGCGGGTTCGTGTGATAGACCATCACTTCCTGATAATCCGTCAGCCCGTCGTCGTCGCTGTCGGCTTTCTGCGGATCGGTGCCGAGCCGCGCTTCCTGCGCGTCGGTCAAACCATCGTTATCGGAGTCGACATCCGCCGCGGGAGCCGCGGGCGTTTCCGTCGCGGCCGCTTCCGGCGGCGCCGCAGCCGGGGCTTCCGGCTGAACGGGAGCGCTCGGCGGTTCCGGGGTCGGGGCCGCCGGTTCCGGCGCCGGCGCGCTCGGCGCGGGGGCGGGAGCCGAAGATCGGCGCGTCAGGAAAAACGCGGCCGCGCCTCCGCCGAGCAGCAGCACGACAACTGCCATGATGATCGCCGTTTTCTTGCCGAAAGGCGCGTGCTGGATGATCACGCCGGACTCCCCCACCGGCAGCGGCGTCGTGCCTGAAGCGGCGGACGGTTTCGCGTCGACTTTTTCCGAAGGGATGTCGCCGAGGATGTCGACGGGCTCGGTCTTGTCGTCAAAGAGGAAGAAAAGCATACGGGCTAGGTGCCAGGCTGGCCTTTATTCGGCTGGTAGAGGCCTTGGGCTGATTTGGGATTCGATTTGGGATCGAGCGGATTCGTGCCGTAGACGCGGATTTCGTCGTAATCGCTGTAGCCGTCGCCGTCGGTGTCCGCTTTGTGAGGGTCGGTGCCGTAGATGGCTTCTTCGGGATCCGTCAGTCCGTCTTGGTCGGAATCCTTGGCCTTTCCGTAGTCGGGCGGGACGTTCGACACGTTCGTCAAGCCTTGCGGACGCGACGGCGGCGCGCTTTTTCCGCCAAGCGCGCTCGGAGAGGGCGCGGCGCCGGAGGCCGGAGCGGACGGCGCCGAGGAGGGTTGCGCGCCGGTCGTGGCCAGCGAGCGCTGGCGGACGATCAGCAGGATGACTACCGTTAATCCTACTATGACCGCGCCGATGCTGCCAGCGATCACGTAGGTCTTGAGCTTAGAAGTTTCGTTGAGTGGGGCGTCCATAGGCGTCAGATTCCGGCCGAGGGGCAGGCGCCGGTCGCGCAAGCGCCGTTCGCGCAGGAGCAATTGCCGAAGCGGTTCTTATCGACGATCGTCGGGACAGCGTCGGCGCCGCCGTAGTAGTCGAAGACGTGCCAGAAGCGTCCGTTCGCGCTGGACGAAGGTCCCGTGTACGTCTTGGAGCAGTTTTCGTGCTTGCCGTCGGCGCCGGCGTCCGTCGCGTAGGTGCAGACGGTCACGAGCATGCCCTTGAAGTTCGTGCCTCCAGACCAGTTGTAGACGTAGAACTTATACGGGTCAGAAGCGCTGCTCTGCCAATAGGCGCCGGTGCTCCTCCAGTTCGCGGTCGTGATCTCGAGGCCGTGCGGCGTCGGGAAGCCGGTCGTCGCCGTCGTGCCGCGCGTGCCGGTCGTGTCATCCCACGACCACCAGACATGCGGATCGACCAGCGTCGAGCCGTTCGTGCCGCCGTAGCCGACATTGGGAGCGCTCGCGGTCGAAGGCAAGGCGGTATGCGAATCGTTGTCGGTCGACGCGACGGCTTTGTCCCACTCGACTTTGATGCGGATGTCTCCCGGGCTAAGCGCGCCGTCGTCGCAACCGCCGCCGTAGTATCGGCAGGCGCTGCCGCAGGCAACCGCGCCTTCCGTCCCCCAACCGAGCGAAGAGCATGACGGTACCGTATTGTTGGAGAACGACGTGCCGTCGCACTGTTCCGTCGCCTGCGTGCGGTTGTCGCCGCAATACCCGCTCGAGGCGTTATACGTGCAGTCGCCGGAGCAGCCGTAGTACGACTTGCTGCCGCTCGGACCGGTGGCGTTCGGATCGCCCGTGCCGTCGCACTGCTCGCCAAATTGCGGCTGCGCGATCGTGTCGCCGCAGAAGGCCGCGCTCTTATTCGTCTGCCCGACGCACGCGTTCGTGCAGGACGTGCAGGAGCCGTTGAAATACTGGGGCGAGCCGACGGTGGCCTGCGTGTTCGAGTACGGTTCGGGAATGCACTGCGTGTTGAAGCGCAGGCACTGGCCTTCGCCGCCCGAGCAGTATTCGTTGGCCGAACAATCGGTCGAAGAGTGGCACGGCGCGAGCGAAGAAGCAAGCGGCGCGGGCGGCACGTAGCAGTAGCTGTTTTGATTGCAGGGATTCGTGCTGCAGACTTCGTTGGTCTGCGGGCAGACATACGCCGAGGCGCAGGGCGTGCGCATGCGGCTGATGTAGCACGCGACCGGCGCGTCGCCCGAGGTCGGTATCGCCGCCGCCGTCGAATAGAGCTTGCAGACGCCGGGCAGGCAATCGTTGTCGGAACCGCAACTCTTCACCGCGCTGTTGTTAGCGGGATCCTGATACGTGCGGCTGCACCAGGCCGTGACGGGACCCGGGTCGCAAGATTCAGGCGGAGACTGAATGACCTTGTCGCCGCAGAAGGCGCCGGAGATCGTTTCGATCGCGCAGTCGTTCTTGCAGTAGTTGCAGGTCAGGCCGTATTGCGCCGTGCAGCGGACGCCGTTGGCCGCGCCGTTGTCGCATTGCTCGACGCCGGGCAGCACGAAACCGTCGCCGCAGACGTTCTTCTTGCAGTTCGGCAAGCAGGCGGCGTTCGTCGCGTTGGCCGCGCCGTTGTCGCATTGTTCCGCGCCTTCAACCACGCCGTTGCCGCAAGCGCCGGAGGGCTTGCAGGCCGACCAGACATCGAAGGTGCAGGCCTGGACGACCGGCGCGGTCGACGGGAAGCAGCTCTTGACGCGCGTCTGCGGCAAGCCGTCCGGCGTCGCGGCGCAGATGGCGCAGGTCTGTCCGGAGGCGCAGTCGGAATTCTTGGAACAGGCCGTCGTCGCGCTGACGGCGGTGGACGTGTCGGCCAGGGTCGAACTCGTCGCGATGCAGACGCCTGGCGAACTCACTTGGTTGCCGTCGCACTGTTCTGCGCCGTTCGTCTCGCCGTCGCCGCAGCGCGGGCCGGGACCGCGGCAGTCCCACGCGCAGTAGCCGTACTGGCCGTTCTTGGCGCCGTCGTCGCAGACTTCAGGACCGTTCTTCACGCCGTCGCCGCAGAAACTCATGCGGTCGGTGCAGACCGACGTCGCGGAGCAGTCGGAATTGGTCGCGCAAACCCCGCCGATATCGGAGGCGACGAACTGCGCGCGCTTGGTGATGTTCACGCAGCGCTTGGCGCAGCCGAGATTGCCGCTGCGGCAGCGTCCGTATTGGCCGGTTTCGGCGCCGTCGTCGCAGGTTTCTCCGGCGTACGTTTCGAGCGCGCCGTTGCCGCAAACCGCGGCGCCGGGACAAGCGGTGACCACCTGCCAATGGCAGGAGGCGTCGCAACGTTCGAGATCCGTCGCGCTGGAAGGGCAGGTCACGTTGCGCGTCTGGCCGACTTCGCAATCTTCGTTCGCTTCAAGCAGGCCGTTGCCGCAGAAAGCGCCGGCGGCCGGGCCGACGAGCGGCGACGAGGACGGCACGCAGGAATCCTGAGCGCCGCACTGGCTCGAAGAGGTGCAGGCCACGCCAGTCGCGAGGCATTTTTTCGCCGCGCTGGCGGAAGGCACGCCCGCGCAGATCGGCGTGACGGTCACGCGCGTCTGGCAGACGCCGGACGTCGGCCCGCTCGGCAGCCAGGAACAGCCGATCGCCCGCTCGCAGCTCGGCTGATCGGTCTTCGGCGCGCAGGCCGCGCCGGCCCATTGATTGGTGAGGTATTCGAAATCGACGTTCATGCGGTAATCGACGCCGCCGATCGCGCGGTACTGATAGACATGCGAATTGACCGGGCAGGCGAAGATGCCGGCTTTGTCGCTGTAGCAGCTTTCGGCTTCGAAGAGCGGCTTGCAGACGTCGCCGGCGCCGCCGGTGCAGTCGGCATCGGTCGTGCAGGATTTGCGCGTGACGGCGCATTCCGAACCGAAGGCGTCGCAGCGGTTGAAGGCGTTGATCGGATCGACGACCGCGCCGGCCGCGCCGAGCTGCTGGCTCCAGGACGGCCATTTCGAAGTCGTGAAGCCGCGCACGAAGCTGCCCGAATCGATCTTCGGATAGAAGCCGGTCTGCTGGCGCGTCGTTTCGAGAGCGCCCGCGATCGCGCGGATATCCTGCCAGCGGCGCATGTCGCGGCGGATCTTGTCCTTGTCCGCGTCGCAATGCATGCCGGCCGGACCGTTCGGCAGCGCGAGATCGCAATCGAGATCGCTCGAGCAGTCGACGAGCGCGTCGGGCTGTCCGTCCGGATGCAGGATATTGCCCGAGGCGTCCTTGCAGACGTTGTTCACGCGGTCGGACGGCACGAGATTCGTGTTGAAGATCACGTTCTTGATCAGCCCGTCGAAAATCTGCGCCGTGCGCGGATCCGCTTTTTCGTTGAAAGCGAAGACGTAGATGTAGGAACGCAGCTGCGGGTCACCGTACTTGTCGGCCGCGCCGACGTAGACCGTGCGCGCGTCCTTAAGCGCCTGATACCCGTCGACCGTCGCGGCCTGCGTCGCGCCCGAGAAGTGCTGCGCGAGATACCATTCTTTCGGCGTCAGCCGATCGTCGTTGGCGAAGACGCGGAAGCCGATGGCGTCCGAGAGTTTCCACTCCGGCTGGAAGCGGAAGAACAGGTCTTTCGATCGGCAGGTGTCGCCGGCGTTGCAATCGGCGTTCGAGACGCAGGCGCGGAATTGCGAACCGTCGCGCGTGCCGGCGCAGAAGCGCAGCAAGCCGGCGCCGGCGGCGGATTGCCCCTGGGTGGGCAGCGGCATCAATTCCGGCAGCGGCGCGCCGGCGTTATCGCGGCAATAGTAGAACTCGACATGCGTCTGCGGATCGACGTACGGCGCCCAAGCGCCCGTCGAAATGTCGCGGGCCGGCCAAGGAAGCTCGCAGAGCAAAACCGTGATTTCCGATTTGCCGGATTTTTCCTGGCCGACGGTCGAGGGCGACAAGACCGTGTCCGCCGTGATCTTGCCGGTCGCGACGATCTGTTCGCGGCCGTTCAAGCCTTTCTTGGCTTGGACCGTGGCGGAAGACGCGCCCGCGGCGGCTTGCAGGTCGAGAATCTGGCCGACCGTGGCGTTCTCCGGCACGTCCGCCCAGCTCCACGTCCAATCATAGACGCCGGCGACCGGAGCGATCGCTTCAAGCTGGCCGCTCCGATCCGCCATGGCGGTCGCGGTGATCGTGAGCGGAGTCGAGGAATCCTGGATCAATTGCGTGGCGGGCGAGACCTGGACCTGATCGAAGCGGCAAACATCCGGGCCGGTGGCGAAATCCTGGATCGTATCGGCGCCTTCCGGATACCCGACGCCGTGCGCGCTCTTCACGCCGTTCGCGCCGCCTTTGACGACGACGCGGTACTTGGTGTTCGCGCTCGGCATCTCTTTGGGCGCGAAGGTCGAAACGGTGTGCGCGCTGCCGCCCGGCGCGGTCACGGTCACGTGCGTGAAGGCGCCTTCGATCGGCGCGCAGACGTCGGCGGCCGAGGCGTTCGCGCCGACGAGCGAGCGCAGGAAGCGGCTGATGGCATGAACGGCGCGCGCGAGCCACGAACCGCCTTCGCGTTCGGCGACGGCGCCGCACGATTCGACGATCATGCCGCCTTGCAGCGAGCCGAGGTTCATCGGTTCGCCGAACGTCACGATGATCTGCGCGTTGCGGCATTCGTTGCCGCCCTTCGGCACGATGTCCGGCGGAGCGGGGCGCGGATAGCAGCAGGAACCGGAACCGCACGAAAGGTTGGGACCGAAGGTCGCGCAATCGCTATCGGCCCGGCAGGAGCATTCGACGCTGACGGCGCCTTGCCCGGAAACGGTGCCGACCGCGGCGCTGACCGAACCCGTGCAGCTGTTGCCCGCGTCGCACTGGTTGAGGGCTTCGATCACCTGCGTCGCGTCGATGTTCGCGTCGAGCAGCGGCGCTTCGCATTCTTCGCCGCCGCCGTTCTGGACGCCGGTGACCGGATCGGCCGGCTTGACCGTCACGATTGTGTCGCCGCAGTACGCGCGCAGTTCCGGAGAGGAGCCGGTCTTGGTGCAGGTGGAAGAACAGCCCGAAGCGGCGGTTCCGTTGGCGGCGCCGGCGTCGCAATTCTCGCCCTTGGCGGGCTCGATCACGCCGTTGCCGCAGCAGTTGTTGCCGGAGACGCAGGTGACCGGATTGCCGCGCAGAAGGCAGCTCGGGCTGCAGGCGAAATCGGGCTTGGTGGGATTGCGTTCGTCGGAAGAGCCGAGCGCGACCGGCGCGCGGCCGGCCACGAGCAATTGCGTGGCCAGTGCGTCGGCACCGAGCGTGTAATCGCATTCTTCGCCGGGCTCGAGCGCGCCGTTGCCGCAGACGTAGACGTTCTGTTCCGAACCTTCCCACGTGCAGTGCGAGCTGCAGCCGTCGCCGTCGGCCGAGTTGCCGTCGTCGCAAGCTTCGCCGACGCCGACCGAGCCGTTGCCGCAAGCGGACAGTCCGGGCGACGAACCGACGAACAAGCAGGCCGAGGTGCAGCCCGAAGCGGCGGTGCCGTTGGCGGCGCCGGCGTCGCATTCTTCGCCGCGATCGGCTTGGACCGTGCCGTCGCCGCAGCCGTTCGCGGACGTGTTGCCGGTCAAGAGACAGTTCGCGTTGCAGCCGTTCAATCCGGGCGTGTCGCATTCTTCGCCGTATTCAAGCTTGCCGTTGCCGCACGCGGGCGTGCCCGGCGGCTTGCTGCCGGTCATGAGGCAGTTCGAAGAGCAGCCGGCCGGCAGAACCGGATTGGTGTTCAGCACGGTGCCCGGCGGAACGTCCGGCAGGAGATGGAAGGCGACGGGCGAGGCCGGATTCTGCGCTTTGCTCCAAGCCCAGTTGAAAGAGGCGGAATTGAGGATCTGGCCGTTCGCGGCGCATTTGTCGGGCGAGCTGAGCGGCAGCGCGGTCACGGGCGAAACTTCACTGATGTACTGCAGCGTGGTCTGAGGCGGCTGCATCGAGACTTTCTGCGGGCCGCACGGGTCGGCGCTCAAGCGCGTGCGGAAAATCCAGCTGAAGGCGTCATCCTGGTAATTCAAGCCCGTTAGCGGCGCCTGGCTCGTGCTCATGACCGTGCCGAGGATGACCGCCCGATAATACGTGTCCGGCGCGAGTTGCGCGTTGCCGAACGTGAGCAGCTTGGCCGGGGCGTTGTATTGCGGAGAAAGCGGCACTTCTCCGTTGAACGTCAGGCAGGATTCGTTGCGGCAGACGTACAGCTTCACGTTCGACAAGACGCTGCCCGCGCCGCTCGTCGCCATCGGCGTGTTGAAGTACGCGAAGCCGACGGTGTTCACGCAGGCTTCCGTGCAATCGCGCGGACCGTAGTCGACGATCGTCGGGTTCGCGTAGTTGATCGTCAGGTTGCCGAAGTCGCTCAAGCCGTCGACCGTCGAGCGGATCTGAATCGACGGGCCGGGATCGGTTTCCGAAACGGGGCTGGCATCCGCCTCGCATTGCAACGAGCCGCTCAGCTGCGCCACGGTCGCTTTGGAGGTGTCGCTCGAGCTCCAGCTGACGGAGCGTCCGACGCACGAGAGGATGACGCAGCGGCTCGAGAGCGGGAAGGCTTCGTAATGCTCTTTCTGATCGACGGACGAAATCAGGGCGTTGCCCGGCTGGACGTCCACGCCTGCAAGCGTGCACGCGCCGGCGCCGGTCTGGAAGGTGGTGACGTAATTGCCGCCGGCTTTCCCGTCGAAGTTGCCGTCGAGCTGCTGAGCGGCGCGGTCGGCCGTACCGAGGCTCTTGACCTGATCGCGGATCGTCAAACGGTACCAGGTGTTCGGTTGCAGGCCGCCGACCGGCAGCACGAGCTGGCTGTCGCCATTGGTGTCGTAATCAAGCGTCTGCGGAGCGCCGGTTCCGGCCACGGGAGCGCAGGTCGTGGAAATCGTGGCGCCGGTGCCGCACGCGTCAAAGAGCACGTTCGAGGAATTCAGCGTCGAGCGGTCCATCGGCAGGCTGAAACGCACCGCCATCGCGGCCATGTCCGTGCAAACATCCGTTTCGCCTTTATACGGGTTCGGACTCGGCATGATCGAAGGCGGCGAAACTTGGCAGGTCGCGTTTTCGATCACGATCGGGAAGACCGGGATCGGGCCGGTCGAGAATTGCCAAGCGAAGCCGCCGGCGGCCGCGGACGATCCGCCGCAGGAAGCGCGGCAACTGCCGTCATCGCAGCAGGTCTGACCGCTGCCGCACGAAGCCGTGCCGCCGCTCGTGCGGCAGTCATGCACCTCAAAGTTCACGCCGTTCGAATCGGCGGGCGTGGCGCTCGTGTACGTGCGCACGCGGACGGGACCCGTCGTGGCGGCGGCAGGCACCGAAGCGGAAATCGAATTTTCCTGCCACTGGCTGATCGAAGCGGCGTTCTTCGCGTTGAAAAAGGTGATGGTGTCAGGATGCTGGGCGACGTACGCGGGAAGATCCGAGGACGCGATCGTGCCGAAATGGTCGCCATACAGCGTGACCGGGGTGCCGACCGGACCGTTGTTGGGATCGACGCGGCACAAGCCCGGCGGAACCGGATCGGTGTTGATCGTGAACGGCGCGGCGTTCGAACCCTGTCCGTCGGAACGGACGACCGTGACATCATAGGTTCCGAGCTGTATCGCGGTTCCCGCCGGCGTCGTGAAACGGGCCGGAACCTTGACCGTCACGCTGGAATTCGTCCAATAACCCGTCGCGCACTGGGCCGGGAAACTGATGTCGCCGACCGCTTCGCCGGCCGCGTTCTTGAAACGCACCGTGCCGCCCGAACCGAAGTTCGAGCCGAAGGCCGTCATGTAGGTGCCGACCGAACCGGCGGTCGGCGACAGGAAATCGATGTGCGGCAAGGTTCCCGCTTCCGGCGGCTCGACGCGCAAGCAGGCGGTATTGGACGGCTGTCCGCCGACGACGACGCGCAGGAGATAATTGGAGCCGTCGAAATCGGTCGGCACGTTCGGGATCGTCGGCTGGATCGACGTGTCCGTCCAGGGCGAAACCTGCGCGGCTTCGGCGGCCGTGGACCAGTCCTGGATCTGCGAGCAATCGGCGCCCGCGCGCGTCAATTGCACGCGCGAATCGCCCTGCCCCGCGCCGAAGGCCAGGCCGGTCGCCGTGACCGTGTTGCCCGTCTTGACCGACGTCGGAGAAATCGAGCAGATGCCGGGACGCGCCGTGTCGTTGATTTGGAAATCGGGAATGATCGGTCCGAACGTGTCGTTGGTCGCGTCCTTTTTCCCGCCCGCATCGGCGACTTCGATCGGTCCGGTCACGCCGCCCGTCGGCACGACGATCACGATCCGGCTGTCGCTCCAAGCGCCGCTACAAGAGGCCGGCGCCGCTGCCTTTTCATCGCCCGAAGCCGCCGTGCCGAGGAAGGTGACTTTGCCGGGCGTCGTGCCGAAATGCAGGCCCGTGATCGTCACGAGGTTGCCGGGCTTGCCGTCGCGCAGCTGCACGTCGGTGATTTCGGGATTCTCGACGCAGACGCCGCCCTGGCAGAGACCGGAAGCGCATTGGCTGTTCTGCGTGCAGGCCGCGCCGAGACAAGCGCCGCAGGAGCCGCCGCAATCGACGCCGACCTCGTCCCCGTCCTTCACGCCGTTGAAGCAGTATTGCGGGCGCACCGTCACGCTGATCGCGTTCGAATTCGCGGAGTCGCCGTCGATGTTCGTCGTCCGCGCCGCCAGCGTCATCGTTTTGACCGGCGTGATCGCCGTCGTATCCCAGACGGCCTGGCTCGCGTACGTCGAGGGCGCGATCTGCTGCGCGTTGCCGTCGGACGCGAAGAAGGCGCCGCCGACTGAATAGTCGACCGTGGCGATGCCGTTCTGATCCGTCGAAATGGATTGGATCGGCACGAGGTCGCCGGCCGGCACCGACTGGCCGTCGACCGGGCTCGAGATCGTGACCGTCGGCGGCTGGGTCATCACGGCGTCGCCGGTCTTGAAGCTTTGCGAGCAGATCGCGTTCAAGCCGCAGGCCACGGTGCTCGGCGACGTCGTCGAGGCGTTCTTGAGGCCGGCGCGGACGGTGATCTGGTAGTTCGTGTTGGGTTCAAGACACAGGCGCGTGCCGTTCGGCGCCGGGCAGGGCGTGAGGGGCTTCAGGCTGATCGTCGTGTTGACGACGGCCGGGTCGTAATCGACGTTCGTGCGCGTCGTTCCCGAAACTTTTTCAAGCAGGATGTTGGCCTTGATGTTCGTGACATCGCTGGTCGGCGCGGCGCTGAACGTCACCGTCGCCGTCACGTCGTACTTGGCGAGCGAGCCCTTCGGCTGGATCGCGGTCGGACGGAACGAGCCGCCGGACGATCCGAATCCTCCGCCTCCCCCGCCGCCGCCCGCGCTCCCTGCGCCTCCCCCGCCCGTCGCGCTGATCAGCGCGCTCAAAACGTAGGAAACGATGGCGAAAGCCGACAGGATGATCACGAGACCGATGATCGCGGCCGTCAGCGTCTTCTTGGCGCGGTCGATCTTGCTTTCATCTCCCGCCGCCGTCATCCAAACGAAGCCCGCATAGAGAATGATGAGCAGCGCGACCGTTCCCAAGATGCCGAAAGCGACGCGCACGATCCGCGCGATCGTGATGCGCACGTCCTGCGTGCCGGTGCCGATCGTCGTGCCGACCTGGTCGGGCAAAAGCTCGTTCGAGGTCACGCCTTGCGCGTGCACGCCATGCTGCGCGGCGAACCAAAGGCACGGGGCGATGAGCGCCGCGAGGAGGAGCGTGTTGCGATGCCTTCGGAAGAACGCGCGCATAGATTACGGGAGGAAGCCGCAGGCGGCCTGAGACGGCACGCCGTTGCAGCAATACGGTTCGCTGCCGGTGCAGACCGTCTGGCCTCCGCCGGGGTAGAAGCAATTCTGATGGAGATCGCGGAGTCCCGAGGTCATGTCGATCGAATACGGCTGGTTGATCGACAGCAGGTCGTGATCGATCAGGCCCGTGGTTTCGTCCGGCGCGCCGCCGACGGTCGACGAAACGGCTTCGGTTGCGATCGAGTAGTTGGTCGGCGCGCCGCCGGTGCCGGGGATCAGCTTGGCGTTGTCGGTCGTGAAGCTCGTCGAGCTCATCAGCTTCGAGAACGTGACGGCCAGTTTCAAATCGCGCGCGATCGAGCCCTGCAGGGTCGCCGGGGACTGCGAAACGACTTTCGGCGGCACGAGGTCGATCGTGTTGTTGGTTTGGAACGAAGAGACGTGGTCGTCCGTCGGTCCGCCTTCGGCCGTGCCGTTGCCGTTGCCGTCGAGCGCGTTGCCGGCCATGTCGGTGACGCCGCTCGGCGGGTAGATGCCCAGAGGCGGGGTCGAAGTGAGCGCGTCGGTTTTCACGCGCACGCCGATCGTCTGGTTGCCCGGCAGACAGTACACGGTTTCGCCGCAGGAATTGGTGCCGCAGGCCTGGTTCGTGCGGAATTCGACCGTCTGATATTGATTGCCGATCTGCTGGACGCCCTGCACGACGGTGCCGCCGGTCTGCGTGATCGACAAGCCGGACGCGACGCTGACCGGATCGACCGGTTCGTCGAAGTCGACTTGGATCAGCGAATTGCGCGGCACGCCGGTTTCGCCGTCGGTCGGAATGAGATAGGAGACCGTCGGCGGCGTGGTATCAAGCAGCGTCGAGACCTGGAATTCCCAGAGGTAGCCGGAATTGAAGGTGCCGGTGAACGCGTCGGCGCCGCCAGAGAGCTTGATGCCGCTCGAGCCGCCGCGCAAAGCGACGGTGTAGAACACGTTCTCGCTCGGGCTGCCGAAACAATTCGTCGGACAGTTTTTCTGGACGAAGACGAACGTCAGGCCGTCGGGCGTGGCGGCCACGTCGATGTCGGCGGCGGTCAGGCTCTGCGCGAATTTCTGCGGGAATTGATTGCTGGTCCCCACGACTTGCGAGGACTTCAAGATGGCGACCGTGGCGTTCGCTCCGCCGACGATGATGGAAGCGGGGTCGATCTTCTTCTTGAACGTGACGACGACGCGCGTGTTGCGCGGAACGCCGGTCGCGTTGCGTCCGGGATAATGGCTTTCGATGATGCCGTTGCCGAGCGCTCCGGCCGGGCAGGTCGCCGACAAGCCGATGCAGGCGATGTCGCTCGGCGCGCTCGAGCCGCCGCCCGCTCCCCCGGCGCCGCCGCCCTCTCCGAGCAGGCGGCTGATGATGAACGAGGTGATGGCGAAGGCGGACAGGATGATCGCGAGGCCGATCGCGGCGGACGTGAGAATCCTCTTGGCGCGGTCGACTTTCTCGGCATCGCCGGCGGCCGTCATCCAGATGAAGCCGGCGTAGAGAATGATGAGAAGGGCGACCGTGCCCAGAAGACCGAGAGCGACCCTGACGATGCGAGCGATCGTGATGCGGATGTCCTGCGTGCCGGTGCCGATGACCTGTCCGACCTGATCCGGCAACACTTCGTTGGCCGAAATGCCCTGCGCGCGAACGGCGTGGACGACGGCCAAAGACGCAAAAACCGCCAACACGAAACTGGCGACCGTGAGGGCGGTTTTGACGGACCGTTGGGATGTCTTCCTTCCTGGGAGCATGGAACAGGAGGATGAGTGGTCCCGAACTAGGCTTTTTGCAAGAACGCTTTGACGGTTTTGCCGACCAGGGCGCCATCGGCCTTCCCCTTCAACGTTTTCATCGCCTCGCTCATCAGTTTACCATACGCGGCTTCGCCGGAGAGTCCGAGCTCGGCGGCCTTGGCGGCCACGGTCGCTTGAACCTCTTCTTCGGAGAGCTGCGCGGGAAGGAATCCGGCGAGGAGCTCGATCTCGGCGCGCGTCTGGTTCGCGAGATCCTGGCGGCCGGCTTTCTCGAAGTCGGAAAGCGCGTCTCGCAGTTTCTTGACCTCGCGTCCGACGACTTCGATCGCCTGCTCGTCGTCCAGTGGCATGTGTTTCTCGATCTCGACGTTTTTGATCGAGGCGCGGAGCATGCGGAAGGCGGAGACGGCCGGGGCGTTCTTGGCCTTCATCGCTTCCAGGTAGCGCGCTTCGATGTCGCTGCGGATGGGCATACGCGGATCTTCTTTAACGGCGGCGTTTCTGACGGAGGTCTTCTTCTTTCAGTTTGCCGCTTTTGAGCAGATATTCGCGGCGAGCGGCCAGGAATTGGCGGCGGAGCGCGGCGTCGCGCTGAGCGTTCTTGTTCTTTTCGGACTCATGAAAGCGAACTTTCTTGGCCTGAAGAACGCGACCACTCTGCTGGATGCGGCGGCTGAAACGACGAAGCAGAGCTTCAAAGCTCTCTCCCTTTTTGCGTTTGACTTCAACCACAACACTACACCTTCCTTTCTACTTAAAAATAGAGAGACGGGGTCTCGCCCACACCTTAACAAAAGCGGCGTTTAAGGTCAAACGCCGCTTTTTCGCTTTATTCTTCGGATTTTCCTTTCTTTTCCGCAGGCCCCTCTTCTTCTTCGGTTTTCATCGGTTCTTCGGCCAGGAGCGCTTCCTCCGGTTCCGGCGGCGGGGGCGGCGTGATTTTGGGCGGAGCCGGCTGAGCCAGCTTGCGCTTGAGTTCGGCGGCGCATTTTTTGAAGTCGACGATTTCCTGGATGCCGGAGTCCATGTCGCGGATGAGGGCCGTGCCGTCCAGGACTTCTTTCTGTCCGAGAATGACGGTGTAGCGGACGCCGATGCGGTTCGCGATCTCGAGCTGCTGCTTGAGCGCGTCGCGCGAGAAGCTTTCGGCCACGCGCACGCCGTCCTTGCGGAGCGAGTTGAAAAGCGCGAGCGTCTTGCGGCGCGCGGGTTCGCCGAGCTGCGCGACGAAGACTTCCGGCGCGTGGATCTCGGGAACGTGCACGTTCTTTTCCTTGAGGCGCAGGATGATGCGCTCGACGCCCCACGAGAAGCCGACGGCCGGCGTCGGCATGCCGCCGAGCGTTTCGACCAGCGCGTCGTAGCGTCCGCCGGCGGCCAGCGCGGTCTGCGAGCCTTGCTTTTCGGATTCTTCCGCGCCGACGATTTCGAAGACGGTGTGGCTGTAGTAATCCAAGCCGCGCACGAGGTGCGGCTGGAGCTGGTACGGGACTTCGAGCTCGTCGAGATATTCGAGCACGCGGATGAAGTGGTTCTTCGATTCCTCGTTCAGGAAGTCGACGATCTGCGGCGCTTCGGCCTTGACGGCGACGCAGCCCTCTTCCTTGCAGTCGAGCAGGCGCAGCGGGTTCTTGACCAGGCGCTTCTTGCAGTTCTCGCAGATCTGCGAACGCTTGCTGCGATAGTAGTTGACGAGCTCGTTCTTGTAGCTTTCGCGCGAAGCGACGTCGCCGATCGAGTTGACCAGCACGAGCGCGTCGAGGCCCAGATCCTTGAAAAGCGTGTGGGCGGCGAAAATCAAGTTGGCGTCGATGACCGGGTGGCGGTCGCCGAAGACGTCCATGCCCGCCTGGGTGAACTGGCGGTAGCGTCCGGCTTGCGGGCGCTCATGGCGGAAGACCTGTCCCCAGGTGAACCATTTGATCGGCTGGGGATGATTCCACATGCCGTGGTTGATGTAGGCGCGGACGAGCGGCGCGGTCAGTTCCGGGCGCAGCGTCATCGATTCGCCGCCTTGGTCGACGAAGGAGAACAATTCTTTTTCAACAATGTCGGTCTGCTTGCCGACGCCGCGGACGAACAACGACGTCTCTTCCATGATCGGCGTGTCGACACGCTCGAAAGCGAAGCCGTTCGCGATGGCTTCGACGGCATCGCGAACGCGCGCCCAGTATTTCTGGTCGCCGGGCAGGATGTCTTTCATGCCGCGCAAAAGCTGCGGCACCGGGGCGGAGCGCTTCGGTTTCGGCAAGGCTTCGCCTTCGGGCGCGACAAGGCCGGTCGCGGGCTTCGGCGCGGGTTTCGGAACGGGCCTGTCCCCCGCGGCTTTGGCGGAGGGGGATTTTTTGGTCTTGGGCATGCGGACGGCTTAGGGCGAGGTTATGGAGCGCGGAAAACGGCGGCACGATCGAGCGGCCAGCCGCGAATCCAGACGCGGCCGACGATCTCCTTGGAAGGCAGCGGTCCGAACACGCGCGAGTCGAGGCTGGCGGTGCGGTTGTCGCCCATCACGAAGTACTCTCCGGCCGCGAGCGTGACCGTGTGGTCGCCGTTCGTCGGCACGTCTCGCGAGAGATACGCGCTCTCGTCGAGCAGGAAGCCGTCGGGATGCGCGGCGTTCGCGATCGTGACGCGGCCGCCGGAAATTTTCACGGTTTCGCCCGGCAGGCCGATGATGCGCTTGATGAAATATTGGCGCGGGTCGAGCGGATAGCGGAAGACGACGACTTCGCCGCGCTCCGGCGCGCGCAAGCGATAGCTCAGCTCGTCGATGATCAGATATTCGTGATCCTGGAACGTCGGCTCCATCGAGGCGCCTTTGACGTAGAACGGCTGGATCAAGAAGTAGCGGATCGGCAGGATGATCGCCAGCGAAATGACGACGATCTCGATCAGC
>CAYOJH010000015.1:0-28264 GCA_964404275.1 uncultured Gammaproteobacteria bacterium
GCGATCACGTCGGCGCGCCAGGGACGATCAAACAGCTTGTTGCGCACGCGCCAGGTTTCGGCCACCAGCATCATCCGCCGCAGCTTGCGCGCGGTCACCGCCTCTTCCGGCGGACCGAACGAAACGTCATGCCGCGTCTTCACTTCGACGAAAACGACTTCTCCGCGGGGCGGATCGAAGGCGATCAGATCGATCTCCCCCACTCTGGGAATACCCGCCTGGCGCGCCAAGATGCGGTAACCCTTTCCTTCAAGAAACTTGGCCGCAAGCGCTTCGCCGGCGTCACCGATGGTCTTTTTTTCTGTGTGCATGTGTCGGTCCTGCCAGAAGTCGCGCCGCGCTGTCAAGAAAAAAGACCTGACGGATCAGGTCTCAAGCGCCGCCGCAATGTCCGGTGTAGCAATCGACGGAATGCACCTTGGCGAGAGAGGTTTCGTCCTTCGTCAATTGCAACGGCCGCAGTAACGGGTCGGGTGCGCCCCATGCGCCGGAGGAGAAGGTCTTGAGACGCATTTCCCACGTCGCGGTCGCCAGGAGATGGGCATCGACAGGGTTCGGATCGTGATGCAGGAACTCGCCGAAGACACGCAGGCAGTCGGCGTGATAGGTGCGCGTGTCGAGGATGTGCGCGTGCCACAACGTGTCGGCGTTGATCGGGCAGAAGCGCTGATCCGGGTACAGCACACGCAGAACCAGGAAGCGCTGGTAGTCGCGCAGCGGTTCTACGACATTCTTCGGCACGAAGGAGGTGCCGTGCGTCTTCCGAAGATCCAGAATGAGCGCGAGCAGATACGATTCGAGCGCGAGGATCGCCTTGATCGAGGCCTTCTGCTTTCTTGTGAGCTTCAAAACGCACCTCCCTTAAAGATCGGTGCGTTCAGCATGCCAGAATTTCCGTGCGTGTCAACCCGCGTTACTTTCCTTTCGGAATCCATTTGTCGATGCGGGCTTTTTCTTCGTAGGCGGCGTGGCGCTTGGGGACGTCGGCGAGCAGGAATTTCGCAAGGCGGATCGCGAGCAGGATGAAGACGGCCAGCCAGACGAGATACCAGAAGCGCGCGCCGAAGAAGTAGACGAGCTCGTGCGTAAAGAACACGAGGAGTAGGCCGAGGACGCCCATCCAGATCGCCATGGCGGAAAAGCGCTTGCCGCCTTCGGCCCAGAACATCGATTCGGAATGTTTCTTGGCGAGCGCGGCGGCGGCGATGCCGAGCAGCGTCAGGAGCGCGAAGGCGGCGAAGAGCGCGAGTTTCACGCGCGGCTGGAGTTCGAGCGCGTCGAGGCTGAACCAGTACGACCAGGTGAGAAGAGGCATAGAGGTGATGACCGTTAACCGTCAAAGCGTAAACAAAGAGCCGCCCTTCGCGCAAGGGGCGGCTCAGCTTTTCTTCAGGACAAATCCGTAATGATGCGGTCCGGCGGCGAAGGCGTTGCCGCCCGAGGCGAAACCGGCTTGGGCGCCGAGCGCCGCGGCTTGCGCTTGCGAGAGGCGCTTTTCCGGCGCGGGGCCGAGCACGGCGCCGGCCGGATTCCAATCGATCACGAGCAGGAGGCCGCCGGTGTGGAGCACGCGCTTGGCTTCCTGGAGCGCGGGCAGGCGGTCGACGGCGTGGAGCACGTTGACCATCAGGACCATGTCCATCGAAGCGTCCGGCAAGCGCGAACCCATCGGGCGCTCGAAGTTGCCCCAGACGAGCTCGACGTTGTCGAAACCCGCGAGCTTCATCCGGCTCTGATTGGCTTCGATGACCGGCTTCAGGATGTCGATACCGTAGACGTGGCCGTTCGGGCCGACCAGCTTGGCGGCCGGAAACAGGAAATGCCCGACCGTGCCGACGCCGAAATCCGCCACGCGCATGTCCTGGCGGATGCCCGCCGTTTCCAGCGCGTTGAAGGGATCGATCAGCGCACGACCGGTCGGAAGATAGTCCATATCAAGTGCCCGTCGCGTCCGTCGGCACGCCGAAGAAACTGCCGAAGACCGACTTGAAGAAAATAACGTGCAGGTTCGTAACGACCAGGAACGCGATGAAGATGATGATGCAGCCGGTGATCTTATAGACCATGCGCATGCCGCCCAGATGCGTGTCGGCCCAGGTCGAGAACGACCCGAAATTCTCCGCGAACCAATTCGATTTCCAAACCATCACGAACCCGATCGCGGCCCCGATCAACCCGCCAATGATGCGTCCAAGCATATGGAAAAAGTATAGCACAAAACAAAAAAGCCGCCGACGCGAGGGTCAGCGGGACGGAAAGAGATAGCTTTGCGGTTGGCTGGCCTCGCGGAGACATTGCACGGTCGCATCGGCGTCGTCCGACGCGAAGAACGTGGAGAACCGCCCGAGAGAAAGCTTCCGCCCGGCACGAGCGAGGCATCCGTCATAGAGAGCCGTGAACCGCCAGCTGTCGGCCAGCACGGCCAGATGGGTATACGCGGCGCGAGCCTTCATCTGCTCTTCGAAGAGCGCGTGCCGAAGCTGCTCGCTCTCGCGTCGCGCGCCCACATCGCTGGCGGCGAAGTAGGCGTGCTGCTCGCTCTCCTGGCGGAACTGCGTCCAGAGAACGAGGTTCGCGATGATCGAGAGAACCAACACCGGAATCGCGATACCCCAGGCCCGCGAGCCTTTCGACTCGACGGGAACGACGGACTTCTCGAGCTTCTCTTCCATGACAAAGGCCTTTCGTGGAGGTTGCGGACGAGTTCCTGTCTACCATGCAAATTCCGCCGTGTCAACACAAAACCCCGGCACACGCCGGGGTTATTTTTCTGTTTTGGTGGACGCGCAAGGATTTGAACCTTGAACCCTCTGCGTGTAAAGCAGATGCTCTACCGTTGAGCTACGCGTCCTCGCCGTTCCAGACTACCCTTGCCCCTCTTGACAGGCAAGGGTCGTTTCATTGACAAATTGGGCCGGTTCGTGTACCCTACCTTTACACGCGTACGTAGCACGAGACCGAGGTCGGCGATAGCCATACCCAGTTCGCAGTGCGAAAGACGAGTGAAAGGTTTTCGAACCTTTGTAACTCACCCGCTAAGCCCAACGCAAGTATGGCCAGCGCAAAGATCTTCGTCGGCAGCCTGTCCTTTCAGGCCACCGAGGATGACCTCAAAGCCGCCTTCAGCCCGTTCGGTACGGTCGTTTCCGTGTTCATTCCGGTCGACCGTATGACGGGCCGCAAGCGCGGTTTCGGTTTCGTCGAGATGTCCTCCGCTGAGGAGGCCGCTCGCGCGATCGACGAGATGAACGGCAAGGAAATTGTCGGCCGCCCCGTCGCTCTGAACGAAGCCCAGCCCCGCCCGGAACGCCAGTAATCTGGCTCCAGCAGACAACCCCGCAAGGGGTTGTTTGTTTTTACGCAAAACAAAGAGCGCACCCGGCGGCGAGAGCGAGAATGCTCTGGCCGCGCGGGTGCGCGAGAAATCAGCAGTGGTCACTGGCGTTATCACAGACCGAGAGACGATGTCCTTGTGCACGACCTTCGACGTCACCCACCGTGAAGATGGATTTCCAGGTGCAATCGTCGTCGTACCTGCAGATCGAAACGCACTTGGGGCATTGGTAGATCTCCTGCCCTTCGTACTGTTCGCCGATCGCCTTCGCCTTGCGCTTGCACGTCGGACAGCGCGGTGCTCCGCCGCCGCAGCGCTCGGCGAGCTCTGCTGGAACATCGCCATCGAGGAACATGTCGGGAGGAAGATGGAGGCCTCCATGGTCGATCTTCAAAACATGCTGTCCGCCTGACCGCATACCGTCAGGAAGGCCTTGAGGGTGGTCTTCCCGCCAGATCGCAACACGGATTTCGAGCGTTTTGGACATCCTCGAGTGGTCCCTCTGGATGCGATCGATGTGGAAGTTCACGACACGATCGGCATAGAGGACTTTCTCGTCAGGCTGCCCGTCGTTTTCGAAACCGATGTGCAACTTGCACGGGAACGGCTCTGAATTCAGAAGTTGCGTGAAGAGATCTGTTACGACCATCTTCTCGTCGGCGAACTGCAGGCCCAGGTACAAATCGTGCCACTTCATGGGTAATCCTCTCGAAGGAGCGACGGCTGTCCCTGCCGAAGGGGTCAAAATGACCGGGAAATATAGCACGAAAAAGCGCTTTTGTCAAGCCTCGAGCCGCATCTTGCCTTTCCAAACCGACAAAATTGTGCGGGCGCGGAAATTTGTCGGATTGGCAAGAAACAAAGAGCGCACCCGGCGGCGAGAGCGAGAGATGCTCTGGCCGCGCGGGTGCGCGAGGTCGACTAGTAGTATTTCTTTCTGAGTTCGCCGATCTCCCGGTTGGTCATGCCGATATCCGCGGCGACGAGTCCGTGCCTGCGCATCGCCTGCCGAAGATCGTCGAACGTGCGTTTTCCGTGCGGCATCCGCGATGACCACTTGTTATAAGGAATCGATGCGACGATCCACTTCACTTCATCGATAGCAAATCGGCGCTTGAGGTCCTTGAGCTCTCGGTCGGTTGTACCGATGTCGGCGGCGACGAGGTCGTACTTCCGCATCACCTTTTGAAGATCGTCGATCGTGTAGAAGTCCTCCACGCCGTCATTGCGGAAATCCAGGATGATCGCCTTGGCAAGCGCGATCCCGTACCGGCGCGTGAGATCCGCGATCTCTTGATCGCTCGTTCCGATGTCCGCGCCGACGAGACCGTGCTTCTGCATCGCGATCTGGAGGTCTTCGGGCCGGACGAGCAAACTGCCGCCGGCGCGACGCAGCGCGTCGAGAATCTCCTCGACAACCTTGCGACCCTCGACGTTGCTGGTGTTGGAATGCATGGCAATCCCTTTCGAAGGAGCAGCGACTGGCCCTGCCGCAGGGGTCAAAAATGACCGAGAAATCTACCACAAAATACGCCTTTTGTCAAGCGTGAAGCTCCATCTTGCCAAGCTCGGGCAAATGGCGTATCGTACGCCTGTTGCCAAAACGCGCGGTCGTGGCGAAATTGGCAGACGCACTACCTTGAGGTGGTAGCGCCCGCAAGGGCTTGAGAGTTCAAGTCTCTCCGACCGCACCACAAAAGACCCACCATCGGTGGGTCTTTTGTCATTCGAACTTTCGGGTTTTGCCGGTGATAACTTTCAGGCGGTTCGGCAGGATCTCGATGTCGAGGATGCTGGAGGAGAGGCGCTGGCCGTCGCGGATGACGGTGACCGGCTGCGTGTGGCGGACGCTCAGGGTGCGGACCGGGACGATCGTCGGCGCGGGTGGCGCTTCGGGCTTGCGGAAGAAATTGGAGAAAAAACCTCGGCGCGGCGTCGGCTGGAAAATCGTTTCGAGATAGCCGTCGCGCGGAGAGCTGATCGTCGGTTCGCCCGAGGCCGTCAGGGAAACTTGCGCGAGATTGCAGACCTGGACTTCGTTGTCTTCGGTCGGGATGACGCTGTACTGGCCGTTGCAGGAAATCGCCGCGCGCGTCCGCGGGATGCGCACCGACGAAAGGAAATAGTGGTCGTTGATGCGGCCGAGGTCGACGGCGTGCAGCACGCGGCGCGAAAGGACGTTGCAGGCTTCGTAGCCCTCTTCGACGCCGAGCAGCGCGGCGATCGTGTGCGGTCCCTCGCCGATCGGGATGACCCCGAAGGCCATTTCGTGCCCGCCGACCGCGTCGATCAGGCGGCCGATCGTCTCGTCGTTGCCGACGGCCACGATCGTCTCGCAGCCCTGCTCGGCCGCGTCGGCCACGATCTCGTCGATGTTCTTGAACATCGTCAGCCGCTCGATGCGCCCGCTGATGCCCAAGTCGGTGAGACGCGTCTCGACGCGCGAAAGCATGCGCTCGTGGCGCTTGTCGGTCACGAAGCTGTCGTAGACGTAGGTGTACATCCGAACGCGCGGGATTACTGCTGGAGGATCTCTTCGATTTTCTTCTCGCGGGCGGTGCGGACCGGACGAGCGGAGGCCATGGCCGGCTTTTCTTCGGTCGATTCTTCTTTCTTGGCAGAGGCCTGGACGTCCATGCCGATCACGAGCTGGCCGCGCATGATGGCGCCCGGCGCGACCGACAGCACTTTCGCCTGGATGTCGCCGTAGACGTGCGCCGTGGCGGAGAGCTCGAGACGATCGAAGACGCGGAGGTTGCCGTGGAGCTCGCCGGCCAAGGTGGCATTGCGCGCTTGAACGTCGGCCTTGATCTTGGCGTTCTCGCCGACGATCAAGTCGCGTTCGGTCGCGATCGAACCGGTCACCATGCCCTCGATGCGCACGTTGCCCTCGCTGACGAAGTCGCCTTCGACGCGCACGGACGGCGCGATGACCGTTTCCGTCTCCGGTGCCATGGTCGCGTCCCGTTCATTCTTGAACATACCTCCGTGAAAATGATTAGCGCCCGAGCCGGGCTGTGAATTTCTTTTACAAGTGTATCAAGTCTTGCAAGGCAAGGCGAATCCGAAGGTCGAGCCCCGTCCGGCCCCCGGCGAAACGGCCCAAACCCGGCCTCCCTGCATCTCCGTCAGCATCTTCACGACGTACAGGCCGAGGCCGGAACCCCCACGATCGAGGGCCAGTTCTCCGCGCTCGTACTTGCCGAAGAGTCGCGCGGCGTCCTCGACGGGGATGCCCATGCCGGTGTCGGTCACCTCGAAGATCGCTTCACCTTTTTCGCACCGAACAACGACGTTGATCGCTCCCTGTTCGGTGTACTTGAGCGCGTTGTCGACCAGGTTGAAGATGACGTGACCGATTTTCTCCGGATCGAAATCGACCCAGACCGGGCGCGGGCACCGGTACGCGAGCGAGAGCGCGATCCCCTTCTTCGAGGCGGGCAGCTGGAATTCCTGGACGACATTTTCAACGGCTTCGTCGAGCGGCAGCGTTTCCTTGCGCAGCGAAAGCTTGCCGGATTCGATCTTGGTGATGTCGAGGAACGTCTCGACGGCGTTGAGAAGGCGCGTCAGGACGTTCAGGTTCAGCGTGACGATCTCTTTCTGCTTGTCGGTCAGCGCGCCGAGATCGCCGTCGCGGAACATCGTCATGTAGCCGCGGATGCCGCCGAGCGGACCGCGGATCTGATGCGAGGCGATCGAGACCATCGTCGTTTTCAAATCATCGAGCTGGCGCAGCCGCTTGTTGCTGGCGGCCAGCTCGGTCGCCAAGCGCTGGACCTCCTCGCGCCGCCGGACTTCGCCGCGGACGCTGCTGATCAACAGGAAGCCGAAGAGCGTCACGCCCGAGAAGATCACCGCGTGGATGATGAATTCCTGCGTCGTCGCGGTGGTGAAGAGGTTCAGGAAGGTCAGCATCGAGACGGCCAGGACGAGCGTCTCGGTCGCGATGATCTTCACGTTCAGCAGGCGGTATTTGAAGATGCCATAGGTCACGAACGGCATCATGATGGCGGCCGTCAGCAAGGGCCCGGCCCAGATGTGGTGCCATTGGTCGAAAAGCGGCGAGGGCAAGAGTAGGTTGAAAAAGACGCCGAAGACTTCGCCGCCCAGGAAGCAGCCGAGCACGAGCGTGCGCATCCGTCGGCGCTCCTGCCCGTCGGCCTGCCAGAATTTCTTGAGCAAGAGCAGGTTGCCGACCAGGAAGTATGACAGGAAATAGAGCGCGTACATCCACCAGCCGAATGGCCAGACGTCGACGCGCTTGGTGCCGTCGGGCAGCCATTGCCAGCGGCGCACGATCAGATCGGTGCCGAGAATGGCGGAGAGATACAAGACGCCGAGCGCGCTATGCAGGATGAGCGATCGACGCCGATACGCGCCGTGCTCGGAACGGCCGTCGACGATCGATTGCGCGAAGAACCAGAACGAGACGCCGATCGGGAAGGCCGCCGCGTACGCGAGCTTCATCCAGAGGATCGCGGCGTCATATGCGGTCGCCGCGCGGAAGCCGATGATCGTCAGCGTCCAGAGCGCCAAGAACAAGCAAAACAGGCCGAACGTGAGGTTGGCGCGTTCGCGGATGTCGGCGGAGAAGACCGCCGCGCCGAGCGCGACGAGCAGGACGCCGGTCATCGCCAGCAGGATGTTGATCGGATCGAGCGCCAAATACATAAAAATCCCCCTCAGGCATCAGTATACCCGAAGGGGAAGCATCCGGTCAGAGGCGGATCAGATGCGCGGCGCTCTGGGCGCCGGCGCCGATCGCCGCCATGAGGATCAGATCGCCGCTGCCGAGCTTCACGACGCCGTTCCGCACGTCCTCCGCGAGGAGGATCAGCGTGCCGGCGGCCGAGGTGTTGCCGTAGCGCTCCATGTGCATCGCGAGCTTGTGCTCGGGGATGTCCATCGAGGCCGCGAACGATTCGACGAGGCGCTTGTTGGCCTGGTGGAGATAGTAGCGCGCGATCTCCTCGGGACGCCGGACGGCCTTGGTCATCACGCATTCGATCGAAGCCTTCATGGCCGGACCGAAGCAGTCCTTCACCAGCTTGCCGTCGACGTAGTAGGCATGGTGCGCCGCGGTCGTGTGCGGAAGCCCGGGAGCTTGCAGCGCGCCGCCGCCGGGCCGCACCACGAGCTCGAGATGCTCGTTGGTCGCCATCGAGGCGAGGATGCCGCGGCCCGAAGCCTCGTGCGCGAGGATCGCGGCGCCGGCGCCGTCGCCGAAGAGGTACATCGTCAGGAAGGCGCCAAGCGTCTTGCCGCCGACCTCCAGCTCGCTCGTGAAGACGTCGCGGAAGAGATAGGGCGAGGTGACGTTCACGCCGACGACGGCGACCCTCTTGCACATCCCGCCTTCGATCATCTTCCTGGCGAAGTGCAAGTTGTAGAGCGCGCCGCCGCAACCGGTGTCCATCTGCCAGGCGAAGGCTTCGGGCGACAGGCCGAAGCGCTTGTGCAGCCGCAAGGCGTCGTCGTTGAAGTTGAGCCGGTCCGGCGTGCAGCTGACGAGGATCAAACCGTCGAGGTCCGAACCTTGCAGGCCGGCCATCGTCAGCGCTTCGCTCAGGGCTTCTTCGGCCAGGCGGCAACTCGGTCCCGGAGGACGGCCGTAGCCGTCCGGCAGGATCACGCGGCCCGCTTCTTCATCGAAGTCGAAGACGAAGCGGCGTTCGCGGATGCCTGTCTTTTGCTCGACTTCCTCGGCGGTCCAAGGCTTGTGATTGGGCCCGGGGATCGCGCGGACCAGACGCTCGTTGGTGACGCGTAGCTGGGGCACGCAGGCCCCCGTTCCGACGATGCGGACCATGATCAGACTCCTTTTTTAGAGAACAACCGTACCGCGGACCCTACCTGGAAAAAGGCCTCCTGTCAAGATTACATCTCTTCGGGCGCGGAAAATCCGAGCAGGTCCATGCCGCGTTTCAGGACGATCGCGGCGGCTTCAAGCAATTGCAAACGCGTTTCGCGGTCTTCTTTCGAAGCCGAGAGCACGGGCGCTTTTTCATACAGGCCGGCGATCGCCTTGGCCGTCTCGTACAAATGGATCGCGACCAGCGAAGGGCGATCCTGGGAAGCCGCGCGATGGACGGCTTCCGGGAAACGCGCGAGCGCGAAGGCGAGCACGAACTCGTATTCAGAGGGGTTCCTCGACTCGCTCTGCTCGCTCGGAATGACGGAGGAAGAAGCTTCCGTTTCTGCCTTGCGCAGGATGCTCTTGATGCGGGCGTGCATGTATTGGAGATACGGTCCGGTCTTGCCGGCGAAAGCCAGCGAAGCCTTCGGGTCGTAGACCATGTCGGAAGCGATGTCGACTTCGAGGAAATAGAATTTGATGGCGGCCAGCGCGACCTGGTGCGCGCGGCGGACCAATTCGTCATCGGGCAGCGTCGCGTGGCGCTGCTTGATCTCGATCGCGGCGTCGGCTTCGAGCGCGGAAAGCAAATCGTCCGCGTCGACGACGGTCCCCTCGCGCGATTTCATGCGGCCTTCCGGCAGCGTGACGTAGCCGTACGAAAGATGCTTCGCTTGCTTGGCCCACGCGAAGCCGAGCAGCTCCAAAATCTTGGAGAGCTGCTGGAAATGGAGGTTCTGCTCGTTGGCGGTAATCACGATGGACGTATCGATCCCTTCTTCGTCGAACTTTTTCTTGGCGAGATAGAGATCCTGCGTGATGTAGAGCGACGTGCCGTCGGCCCGCAGCACGAATTTGTTCGGCAGCTTGTATTCCTCAAGATCGGCGAAGACGGCGCCGCTTTCGTCTTTCTTGAAGACGCCTTTCTTCAAGCCGAGCTCGACGATCTCTTTGCCTTCCTGATAGATCTCGGACTCTTTGTACTCGACGTCGAAACGGAAACCGAAACGCTTGTAGGTTTCATGCTGGCCCGCTTCGCACCAGTCGCTCAGCGTTTTCCAGAGCGCGCGCGTTTCCAAATCCCCCGCTTCCCATTTGCGGATCATGTCATGCGCTTCCTTTTCCAGCGTTTCGTCTTGCTTGGCGGCCTGCTCGTATTGGACGTAGAGATCGCCCAAATAGTGATCACTCTTCTTGCCGAGCGATTCCGGCGTCGCGCCGTTCCCCCATTTCGCGTAGGCGACCATCGCTTTGGCGATCGCCAAACCGCGATCATTCAAAAGAAGCGCGCGGCGCACGACGCTGCCTTGGGACTCGTACAGACCGCAAAGCGCCGCGCCGATCAAGCCATTGCGCACGTGACCGAGGTGCAGCGGCTTGTTGTTGTTCGGGCTGATGTATTCGACCATGACCTTGCCGCGATGCGCGTCCTTGCGGTCGCCGTAGGCTTCGCCCGCTTTCAGCACGGCAGAGGTTGTGTGTGTGATCAGCGCTTCGCGATCCAAAAAGACGTTGAGATAGGGGCCTTTGGCCTGCACGTCGGAAAACAGATCCCTCGGCTTCGCTCGGGATGACAAAATTTCTTTCATCTTCTCCGCCAGTTCGGCCGCGATCTTCGGCGGCGCCTGCTTCAGTTTTTTGGCCAGCGTGAAGCACGGAAACGCCAGGTCTCCGTTTTCCGAAAGCTCGGGATATTCGAGCGCCTCCGGCAGAATGTCTTCGCCAACAGCCTTTGATAACGCTTTCGCAAGCGAGATCTTCAGCTCTTCAATCAGGTACATGTTCAGACGATCTTCACGTAGTGCAGTTTGCCTTTCTGAAGGACGGTTCCTTTTTTCGCCAGCGCGTTTGGATCTTGCATGACGGTGCCGTCAATCTTGATACCTCCGGATGTCACAAGCCGACGCGCTTCAGAATTTGAGACGCCAAAGGCGAGTGCAATGACGTTCACGATCGGCTTGCCCGCGGAGTTCATCTCCTTCATCTCCGTCGGCATCTCCTTGTGCTTGAACCGCGCGATAAAGGCGTCGGCGGATCTCTGGGCGGCCTTCTTGTCGTGATAGAGGGCGACGAGGCGCATGGCGAGACGCATCTTCACGTCGCGCGGGTTCTCCCCTTTCTTGAGAGAGGCGTTCTCGGCGGCGATTTCTTCCTTCGAATAATCGGCGGCGAGCTCCAGCCAGTTGGCGAGCGCGGAGTCCGGGATCGACATCGTCTTGCCGAACATCTCGTCGGCAGAATCCATGATGCCGATGTAATTGTTCAACGACTTCGACATCTTCTCCTTGCCATCGGTGCCGACCAGGATCGGCGTCGTCAGGATATCCTGAGGCACCATCTCTTTTTTGTGCATGAGCGCGCGGCCCGCGAGCAGATTGAAGGTCTGATCGGTCGCGCCGAGCTCGACGTCGGCATTGAGCGCGATCGAATCGTAGGCCTGGAGCATCGGGTAGAGCAGCTCGTGCATGTGGACGTCCGTCTTTTCTTTCAAGCGCTTGGCGAAATCGTCGCGCTCGATGATGCGGGCGACGGTGAATTGCGCGCAAAGCGAAACGAAATCCGCGGCTTTCATCTTGCCGAGCCATTCCGAGTTGTAACGGATCTCCCCCTTCTTCACGTCGAGGATCTTGCCGACCTGCTTCAGGTAGGTCTTGGCGTTCTCCTTGATCTCCTTGGCGGAGAGCATCGGACGCGTTTTTGATTTGCCCGTCGGATCGCCGATCAGCGCGGTGAAGTCGCCGATCAAAAAGATGACGGTATGACCGAGGTCCTGGAACTCGCGCAGCTTGCGGAGCACGACGGCGTGGCCGATGTGCAGATCCGGGCGCGACGGGTCGGCGCCGAGCTTGATGCGCAATTTCTTGCCGGAGCGGAGCTTCTTCTCGAGGCTTTCGCGGACGATCACGTCGGCGACCTGGTGTCCCAAAAGATGTCGGATGGCGGCGTCAGACGGGGCTTTCATATGGAGAGACTTTAGCGGGAAGGCTGCAAAAAAACAACCCGGAAGGGGTTGTCAGCGGGCGTCCTTGTCGCGGACGGGCAGGCCTTTCAAGGCGAAATGCACGGCGGCCAAGGAAAGGCCGTCATCGACCTTGAACGCGTTCCACTGTTCGAGGATTGGATGATCGATCCAGGTCAGGATGAAGCGCCAGCGAGCCGCGTCCTTGTCGGTCCGCGCCGCGAAATGGAAGCGGACGCCGCCGGCGATGCCGCGAAACGCTTCCTCGCGCACGCCGGGCTCCGGGATCGAATTGTCCCTGGACAGGACCGTCACTTGGTCCTTGGCGAGAAGAGCCATGAAACGAGCGATCATCTTGCGTCGCGTCTTGCGGCCGGCGATCAGCGCGGTCGCGGTGGCGGCAGCGGCGCCGCCGAGCAGCCAGTACAGGATGCGCATGCGGACCCCCTTGTTGAACGCGCTTTCACGCTCTCATGAGAAAGGAGGTTCGTCAACAAAAAAGAAGCCGGGAAGGCTTCGGGGATCAGACGTGGATTTCCATGTAGGTCTGCGGATGCAGGCGCCGATCCCAGCGCAGGCCTCGCGCGTCCGTGAAGCAGATGCGCGAGCCGCGCCAGAGCAAGTCGTGGACGAACTCGACGTGCGAGCTCCAATCGACCTGCGTGACGGGGATTTCGATGTTCGCGGTTCGCGATGGCGTCGAAGAGCCGTTCTCGTAGAGGCAGTAGACGCTGGAGAGCTCCGCGCCTCGGCGGATTTTCGTTTCGACGTAGCGGCGCTTGCCGAACGCGTCGCAGGTCGTGCGAACCAGCACCGATCCTTCCGCCAGCGCGTGGACTTCCTCGTGCACCACGACGTACGGCTGCGTGGAGAAGCGGAACGCCTCGCGCGCGATCTGGCTGTAGCGTTCATAATCCGTCGGCCCGACGGCTTCGAGCTGCCGGCGCACGAAGGCGGCCTGCGGACGCGGCTCGCGAGGCAGCGGCGGATCCTTCGAGAAGCTGACGATCAGGATGAGCAGGAGCCCGACGGCAAGGGCCAAACCCGCCAGGATCATCGAGGTGATGACGATTACGACAAAGACGTTCAGGAAGAGCGCGAACATGGCACCTCCGTTCTCCATGCCAACAAAAAAACCGGCTTGCGTCAAGCCGGTTCGCCGCCCATCACGCGGACGACGCGCGCGATGCGATGCGCCATCAGCCGGTCTTCCGGATAGCGATCGAGGAGATCGCAGATTTTTTCCATCCGGGAAACGAACCAAGCGCGACCGCAGGTCCGGCCGTCCACGGGAAACTGGAGCGGCGCCGAATCCTCGGGCCAGCCCCAGACCACGCGGAAGATCGCGTAGGCGCGGCGCTCGCCGTCGAAGGTCCACGAGACGTGGGCGACGGTGTTCGTCGGGAACTGCGCGGCATACGCGCAGCGGACCAGGCCTTGCGCGTCGGTCTCGAAGCGGATCGACAGGTCGAGGAGCGGCGTGTCGAGATCTTCGATCTCGGCGATCATGACGTCGAGCAGCCCGCAGAGCGGCTTCCGCACCGCGCGCAGATGCAGCGCGGCGAGCGCACGGAGCGCGAGATGCCGCAGCAGCAGGACGCCGACGATCGGCAAGAGGACCCAAAGGATGATGATGAACATGGCGCTCCTTTCGGGTTCAAGCTTCCTTTGAATCGAGATCGATGCCGAGATCGTTGAGATGCCGCTTGAAGGCCGCGAAGCCGCTGGTTTCCCCGACGGCGAGGCAGAGCTTCCGCACGCGCTCGGCGATCTCGGGCTCCGGCCGAGCGAACTCGGCGAGATTCGGATACTCGACGCGACGCGTTTCCTCGGAACCTTCGTGCAGGTGCGTGTCCACCCGCATCCATCCGGTCTTGCGTCCGGACGTCGCCACGTCGACGTTCAAGCGGTGTGTTCTTTTGCCGTCTCGCAGAACGAGATGACCCATTTCCACGCCGTCACGCACGGAACGGCCATTGAAGAGTACGATCTTTTCCAACGGACCCGTGCGAGCTTCGACCAGGCGGAGCATCTCGTCGAGCATCTGCACGAGCTGCGGGCGGAGCTTCTTCATCCGCCGACGTTGTTTGATCGAACCGGCGGCGGTCAAGAAGACGAACGTCATCCCCGCGACGATCAGCGGCAGAACCGGCGCCCACCATGTCCGCGTGATCACCAGCATCTCGATCACGATCACACAGAGCAGAAAGATCGGCGCCGCGATCAGCGCACGCACACGACGCTTGGACGTCATACGGCCTCCTTGTAAGGAACGTTGCCGTCACGCTAAATGAAAAACCGCCCGGGGTCAATACCGAGCGGATCAATCCATGTCGTCCATCGGATCGTCGAGCGAGGTGAACGTACCGCCGATCGTCTGCTGTTCCGCCCGCCAGCGCTGACGCTCTTCATGACGACGGTCGTATTCGGCCATCTTGGCGCGATGTGCTTCGTTCGCCTTTGCCAGATGTTCCTGGAACGTGCGGGGCGGCGGAAGCTGCTGGATCTGCCAGAGCATCAGGTCGATGCGCATCTTGAGCCACGGCTCCGTCGACCAATCGTGGCGTTTCGGATACCACGTCTCTTCCTGGCCCTTCTGCACCACGTTCACGCGGTACCGCTTCTGCATGTCGATGTTGAAGTACCAGGTCGTGGCGGCATTGGGCTGGATTCGGATCGTGCGCCAGAAATGGTGGCTTTCCGGATACTGGTCGGTGTCATACGGGACCAGCTCGTAGGCGCAGCTCTTCCAGTCCTGAATCATGAACTTCAGGCCCTCCAAGCGCAGCTCGATCAGCTTGCGGTGCGCGGCGCGCGTGGCACGAGTGATGACGACGTAGCGCAGCGCAAGCAGCGCGAGTGTGAGAAGCAGGCAGCCGACGATCCAGGTCCACATGTTGTCCTCCCAAAGAACGTTGCCGCAACGCTAAACGAAAAACCGCCCGGTGTCAATCCTTCAACGTGGCTCAGGACAGGCCCAAGGCGGCTTCGATTTTCTTCAGCTCTTCCTTCTTCTCGGCCAACATCGCGCGCGTTTTTTCGACCACGTCCTTCGGCGCCTTGTCGGTATAGCCGGGGTTGGCGAGCTTGGCTTCCAGGTTCTTCACGACGCCTTCGAGGTTCTGCTTTTCTTTTTCAAGCCGCGCTTTCTCTTTGGCCGGATCGACCAGGCCCGCGAGCGGCAGATGGATCTCGATGCCGCCGACCATGGCGGAAGCGGCGTCTTTGGGCTTCTCTCCTTTCGCGAGAATCGTCAGCGGCTCGATCCGCGCGAGGGTTGCGATGACGGCGGCGTTGTCTTTCAAGAGTTTTGCTTTCGCGCCGGCGATGAGCGTCGCGTCGATTTTCTTGGCAGGTTCCACCTTGTATTCGCTGCGGATATTGCGGATCGCGCCGATGAGATCCTGGATCAACGCGAACTCCTTCGGCGTCGCCGTTTTCTTGGCCTTCGGCCAGGATTCGATCATCAGGAATTTCTTGCCTGTGGCGTTGCCCGCGAGCAAATCCCAGATCGCTTCCGTGACGAACGGCATGTAGGGATGCCAGAGCTTCAAGATGTTCTCGAGCGCGTACAGCAAAATCTTTTCGGTCGAAGCCTTGAGCTTCGCGTCCTGCATTTGGATTTTCGCGATCTCGAGATACCAGTCGGCGAATTCCGTCCAGGCGAATTCGCGGAGTAGCTCTCCGGCCGGAGAGAACTCGTATTTCTCGATCGAGGCGGTCGCTTCGGCCGCGACGGTTTCGAGGCGCGCGAGGATCCATCTGTCCGCCAGCGTTTTCGGCGTCGGTTTCTGCGACACGCGCTGAACCTTTGAGACGCTCGTCAGCACGAAGCGCGAGATGTTCCAGAGCTTGTTGGTGAAATTGCGGAAGCCGGCGATCTTTTCGTCCCAGACTTTGGCGTCGGCGCCCGGGGCGGTGCCGAGCACGAGCGACAAGCGCACGGCGTCGGTGCCGTATTTCGGAATGACGTCGAGCGGATCGAGCACGTTGCCGAGCGATTTCGACATTTTGCGTCCTTGTTCGTCGCGCACCAAACCATGCAGGTAGACCGTCTTGAACGGCACCTGCTTCATGGCGTACTCGGTCATCAGGATCATGCGGGCCACCCAGAAGAACAGGATGTCGTAGCCCGTTTCGAGGACGTCGGTCGGATGGAAGCGCTTCAGGTCAGGCGTTTTCTTCGGCCAGCCGAGCGTCGTGAACGTCCAGGTGCCAGAAGAGAACCAGGTGTCGAAAGTGTCTTCGTCCTGTTTCAAGGTTTTTGATTTGCAGGTCGCGCAGGCTTTCGGCGCTTTGCGAGCGACCGTGACGTGACGGTTCTCGCAGTACCAGGCCGGAATGCGGTGGCCGAACCAGATCTGGCGAGAGACGCACCAATCGCGCAGATTCTCCATCCAATGGTAGTAGACCTTCTCGAAACGCTCGGGGATGATTTTCACGCCGCCCCGCCCTGCACCGTACGGTGCAGGGCCCCGCACCGCTTCAAGCGAAAGTTCCTTGAGCGACTTGCCGCGGCCTTTGATCTTCTTGTTCACGTCGACGAACCACTGCAGCGAGGTCAGCGGTTCGATGGCGGTCGAGCAGCGGTAGCAAGCGGAAAGATTGTTGTCGATTTCTTCGACCTTCTCGATCAAGTCTTGCGCTTCCAAATCTTTCACGAAGGCGTGGCGCGCTTCAAGGACGGTCATGCCTTTATATTTCCCGGCCGTCTCGAGCATGCGGCCGTCTTCGCCGATGACGTTGATGATCGGGAGTTTGTTCTTCTCGGCCATGCGGAAGTCGACCGCCGAGTGCGCGGGCGTGACGCCGACCAGGCCCGAACCGAATTTCGGATCGACTTCATGATCGCCGATCACGCGGATCGAGAGAGGCTTCGTCCCCTCTCCCCAGTCCAACTCGAACGATTTGCCGATCCACTTCTTATAGCGTTCGTCGGAAGGATTCGCGGCCACGGCGGTGTCGCCGAGTTTCGTTTCGGGACGCGTAGTCGCGACGCTGAACGGGCCGTACTTCAGGAAGTACAGCTTGGCTTTCTGAGCTTTGTATTCGACTTCATCATCCGCCAAGGTCGACGTGCAGCGCACGCACCAGTTCACGACGCGTTCGCCGCGATAGACCAAGCCGTCTTCATACATCCGATTGAACATCTCGATGACCGCTTCGGAGCGCGGCGCGTCGAGCGTGTAGGCTTCGCGCGACCAGTCGATCGACGAGCCCATCTTGCGGATCTGGTTGCGGATCGTGTCCTGTGAATTTTTCACGAAGGCTTCGACGCGCTTCAAAAATTCCGCGCGGCCGAGATCATGGCGCGTTTTCTTTTCCTTTTCCTGGATCAGCTTCTCCACCTTGTTCTGCGTGGCGATCGAAGCGTGATCGGTGCCGGGAATCCAGAGCGAAGCGAAGCCGCGCATGCGCTTGTAGCGGATCATCAAATCCTCGAGCGCCAGCATGGTGGCATGGCCGACGTGCAGCACGCCCGTGGCATTCGGCGGCGGCAGGACGATCGTGAACGGCTTCTTCTTTTTGCCACCCGGCAGCGTGTCCGGATTGAAAAACCCGCTCGCTTCCCAGCGGCGGTAGATCGCGTCCTCCACTTTGGACGCGTCGTAAGCCTTGTCCAATTCGGGTTTCGGCTGACCTTTCGGCATATAAACGCATCCTAAAGGAAATGAGAGGTTGCTTCAAGGATGCTTGACATTCCGGCCGTTTCGGGCTACGGTCCAGCGTCCCCTCTTCCACCACTTGCCCGTACGGAGGGAATCCATGGACTTTCTCAACGTGTCTTTCGACGTCACGCCCGCGCGCATCGCCGACTGGATCGACGCCCGTCTCGTCGCCGTCAACTTCCCGCTGGCGGAATTCAATCGCCGCGCGCCCGAGGTCGGGCTCGAGCTCATTTTCTCCGAGATCGTGCCTGACATGCTCTTCCATAGCTTGCGTTTCGATCTGATGGTCGAAGAGGAGCGCCTGACCTTCGAGGTCGCCGACGCGCTCATCACGGACGGCGCCAAGCCGTGCTGCCGCCTGCTGCTGCGGCCGGTCAAAGAAAACGGCGACTGCCACGCCTGCAACTTCGTGACGTTGGCCGGCGAAGCGGAAAAGTACGCCGGCGCGGACGGCCGGCGGCAGGACTGGCGCCATCGCGTGACGCGCCTGCGGTTCTATCATCCCGCCTCGCGCGCACATGCCCGCGCGCGGCCGAACCCGCTTCACCAGACGACCGTCGTCGTGGCCGCTGCGGACGTGTGGAACATCGTGCCCAAGAAGATGCAGGCGCGCGACACCGCTTCGACCGAAGACTACCTTCGCCAAGTCGACGAGGTCTTCGGCAAATTCATCGGCTGAAACGAAACCGCCCCGGATGTCCAGGGCGGTTTTTTCTCTGTCCGCTTACTTGCCGGCGAGCATCGAGTCGATGATCTGCTTGACGGAGTCGTACGGCAAGGCGCCCGGGATGAGCTGCTTGTTGCCCTTCGCATCCATCACGATCGTGCCCGGCGTGCCGGTGATGCCCGCGGCTTCTCCGGACTTCTCGTCGGCGGCGACGAGCGCGGCGTACTTGCCGCTCGTCACGCACGAATCGAAGGTCTTGAGATCGCGGACGCCGGCCGTCCTGGCCAGGCCTTCGAGCGTCGCGGCATCAAGCCCCTTGGCGACCCAGGAATCCTGCTGGCCGAAGAACGTGTCGGCCATCTCCCAGAACTTGCCCTGTTCGCTGGCGCACTCCGAAGCCTCGGCGGCCTTTTCGGCGTACGGGTGGATCGAAGAGAGCGGGAAGTGGCGGTAGACCCAGCGGACTTTGCCCTTATAATCGTTCATGACCTGCAAGAGCGTCGGGTGGAAGCGCTGGCAGAAGGGGCACTGGAAGTCCGAGTATTCGAGCAGGGTGATCGGCGCGTTCTTGTCGCCGCGCATATGATCCTGGTCGTTGATCGGCGTCACGGTGCCGACCTGGTCGGCGCCCGGAGCGGCGTTGGGATCGGTCGGCGCGGCGGCGGTCGGCGCGGCGAGCGGAGCGCGGGCGCGGGCCGAGCCCGTGAACCAGCCGCTGGCGTCAACGCCATGGGTGGCCATCAAAAGGAAGCCGAGGGCGGCCGAGATGAGCACGCCGGTCGCGACGCCCGCGAGGAAGATCTGCTTCGCCGTGAGCGACATCGAAAACTTTTCGTGTTGATCCATACGGAAAAAACGGTGAGTAAAAGAAGTTCAGCCGGTGCGGCCTGCCTAGGCGTCGCGCAAGGCAGCGAAATACGGAAGTCGCGGAGGATCGCTCGTGGCGAAGGGCAGCGAAGCGAAGCGCCGCCAGCGACGTTTGAATCTCCAGAGAAAATCTTCGCGCGGCGTGATGGAAAGCGCGCCGAACCCGGCCAGAATCACGAGCACGATCAGGAAGCGGAGCGGCGTCTGCGCCGGCAGCGTCTGCATCAAGCGGCAGAGATCGACTTCCGGCTTGAAGAGCTTGTGCTGGTTGCAGGACTGCGGCTGCACGGAATGGAATTGCCCCGAATCCCCCGTCATGCACGGCAACGCGAAATAGGATACCACGAGAAGGAAGAGCAGCGCGGACAGGACGGATTTGGCAATCGCGCGGATCATGCCGGAACAGTATACCGTAGGCCTTAGGGCAGGTCGATGGACGTCAACCAGAGACCGAGCGCGTTCGGCTGGGCGGGCGAAACGGGGGCCAGGAAGGCGACGATCTCGCCGTCGGGAGAAATCGAGGGCGACGTTTCGGGACCGGACCGGCCGTCGGTCAGATACGCCCCCGCTTTGGTGACGGAATCGATCTTCTTGAGACGCGCGTCGGTATCGCTGGTCGCTTCGACCACCACGAATTCGTCCGTCGACGCGCGGCGCACCGGGAAGAGCTCGTCGACGTCGTAGGTGCGCAGGAGCGGCGCCGGATTCTTTCCGTCGGCCTGCATCGCGTACATGTCCCAATTGCCGTCGACGAAGCGGCGCTGGAAATACAACTCGCGGCTGTCGTCGGACCAGGTCGGATGACGATCGTCGGCGCCGCGCGTCAGCTGCTGGAGATCGGAGCCGTCGAGCCGCGTTTTCCAGATCGTGCTGCCGATCGGCTTATGCGAGATCGGATCCCGCGTGCCGTCGACTTCGAAGGCGACCCAGGCGCCGTCCGGAGAGATCGCCGGAGACATCAAGTCTTCTTTGCCGTCGTGCGTCGTGACCTGCTTCGGATTCTTGCCGTCGAGGTCCGCGCACCAGATTTCGAAGACGCCGCGCTTCGGATCGCGCTCGGAATAGCAGAGCTTGCCGACATTGCGGTGCGCGGAACGATGGCCCGACGTCAGCCGCGGCGTCGTCGAATCGAACACGATTTCCGGCGTGCCGGAGGCGGCCTCGAGGCGCAGCACGCTCCAATGCGCGTCTTTGCCCTGGGTCGAGGTGGCCGAAAGGATGAGCGTGCCGTTGTCGATGAAATCCGCGGAAACGAGACGCGTGCCCGCGTCCGGCGCGTACAAAAGGCGCGCGCCGTCCTTGCGCGGCAGGAGTCCGGCCAGGCGCGGATCGAGCGAAGCGGCTTCGGCCGGCGCGGGCGGCTGCGGCGGCGCCGGTTCGACGATCACGCCGGCGAGCGAACGCGCGTCGACTTCCTTCTTGATCCAAAACACGCCGAACCCCGCGCCCCCGAGGACGCCGAGCACGAGCAGGACGAGAAGAAGCCGCTTGAACGCGCGCATGGTGCAAGAAACGTATCGCACCCCCGCGCCGCTGCGAAGTGGACAACGTGACGCAAAAACTGACGGCCGTCAGAATTTGCGACCTCTTCAAAAATGAAAAAGAGCCGTTACGGGCTCTCGGAAGGGTCGCGCATCGTGATGCGCCGGATGCAGCGGCCGTCTGTCAACATGAAATAGGTTGCCAAGACGTGCAGTCTTGCGGTCGCGTGGCGCAAGCGATCATGCGGCGTCTCGGCGAAGGCATGGGCGAAGTCGACGCGCTGCAGTTCGCGTTCCATCTTGGCGTCCTCCGCCGCGATCAGCTCGCGGCCTTCGGGACTGTTCCAGTCGAACCGCTTCGGCAGGGCCGGCGGAGCCGGCTTGCGGGCAAACAGTTTGCGAAAGAACGCGCGCATGGGAACCTCCTGGTCTTGCTATGATGATCGTAGCGGAACGGAGCGGCAACGTTCAAGGCCTTGATCGTTTCTCGGATATCCTGTAGCGTGTGGGCAGCCGCAAGGGCGCTTAGCTCAGTTGGCTAGAGCGACTCGTTGACGTCGAGTAGGTCGAAGGTTCGACTCCTTCAGCGCCCACCAGAAGACACCCATCCCACTCACGGGCTGGGTGTTTTCTTATCAAAGAAAAAACCAACCCCTAGGAGGTCGGTTACGAATTGCGTGCGGCATCGACGAGCGCGCCGCGCACGTTCTTCCAGCGGACGATCGTCACGGGGCTCTCGGAAGCGATCTTCGGGTAGTAGCGACGCAAGCCTTCGAGCACCTCGCCGCGGTTCTTGAAGCCGGCTTCCGCCAACTCGCCGCGCGTAATGCCGCCGAGCGTGCAGTGTCGCACCTCGACGATATCGGCCATGACCGCCCAGGTCACGTCCGGGCAACCGAGCATCAGCCGGCCACCGGCGCGGAAGTCGCGATGACCTTCGCGAATGGTGGCGGTCTGCTCGCCAAGCAGGATGGCGCGCCGCAACGAATCGATCGGCGCGATCAAAAGGGCATAATCCGGATTTTTCATGCGATCTCCTCGCGGGTCGGGTTACGGAATGCGGGCGCCGTCGACGAGGGCGCCGCGGGCGTTCTTCCAGAAGACGACGGTCATGAGCGACGTCTTCGAGATCGACGGGTAGTACTTGTTCATGTTTCCGAAGAACTGCGGGCGCGAGGCATAGCCGGCGCAGAGCCACTCCCGCTCGGACACTTCGCGGAGCGCGCAGTGGCGCACCGCTTCGATATCGGCCAGGACCAGCCATGGCACCTTCTCGCAGCCGAGCGCGAGCAGGCAGCCCGGCTGCAAGGGACGCTTGCCCTCGCGGATCGTGCAGTTGATCTCGCCGACGGCGATGCCCAGGCGCAATTTCTGATCCGGTTCGACCGGAAGAAAAAAGTACGGAGCTTTTTCCACGTGTTCCCCCTTGGGCCGGAGCCTAGCGATTTCGAGGAGGCGCGTCAAGCCGGTTCCCGCGCCAAAAGCGGCGCGAGCGAGCGGTATTTTTCGCGCAAATGCGGGCTGGTGGTTTGATCGGCCAGGGCGTGAACGGCGTCCGGCGTAGGCGTAAACTCCGCCAAACGATTGGCTCCCCTATTATAGGTAAAGACCGGCAGGAGCCCGCCCGCCTTGATCCAAAGCGCGGTGGCATAGAGTTTCGACATCGCGCCATCGAGCGCGAAAAATCCGAGAATCGGCGACGGCCCTTCGAAGCTGGCGTTGACTTCGTTCCAATCGTCGCGTGCCACGTCGTTCGCGAACGACGTGGCGGGGATGCGCGCCAGAAGCGCAGCGTGGAGATCCTCGATCGTCAGCACGCGCTGATCGTCCTCGGCGATGAGATCGCCGCGATGATCCGTCTCGCTTTTGGAATCGTTGATCGAAACGTGCTCGATCTTCACCGCGGACGGATCGAGCAGGATGCCCGTGCCGCGCCCGATCGCGTAGACCGAAGTGCGCAGCGCGGCGTGAAGGTAGGTGGTCGAAAGATAGCGCACGCGCGTCTCGCGATGGATGTGCGCGAAGAGATCATCGATCTGTTCCGGGTTGGCCATGTGCACCAAGACGCCTCCGTCCGCGTGCAGTTTGGCGAGGCGTTCCGCGCGGGCTTCGGCGCGCGCGTCCGAAAAAAAGATCCGCGCGAGTTCGTGGAAGGTCTTCTCGCCGGGAAACGTTTCGCGCGTGGCCAGGAAGAGCGGGTCGAGGCCTTCGTAGGGTTGAAGCGAGGCGCGCATGCGGGTAAGGTGAAGGCGCTGGGGCCGGTAGCTCAGCGGTCAGAGCGGCAGTCTTATACACTGCTGGTCGATGGTTCGAATCCATCCCGGCCTACCAAAACGCATCATACCAAAACGACGCCGCGGGGCGTCGTTTGCGTTCAGGCGCTTTTCTGATCCGGCAGCTCGTCCGATTTTTCGACCACTTCGAGCAGCTTGTGCAGCTTGGCGATCATGGCCGGATCCGTCGCCGATTCAAGCCGCTTTACGAGAGCGGTTTGGAGCGCCACGACGACCTGATGATGGATGTTGCCGTCCACGTGCGCGTAAAGCTGATTGGCCTGCTCGTTAGCGTGCACTTTGTTGAAGTCTTCGGCGGAACCGAGTTCCTTGCGCGTCAGCTCGACGGCCGAACGGATCAAAAACGTCTCGGCGGCTTCCGGCGCGTCGGCCAGCTGCAGGGCCAGGTCGAGATTCGATTTCATCGTCTCCTCGACGGCATGCGCGGCCGCGATCTGAAGCCCGCCGGACATTTCAAGCCTCGCGCTCTTGTCCGTGCGCGCGATTTTTTCCGCCTTGCGCGCCGCTTCGCGGCGGCCCGTTTCGATTTCATCCTCAATCATCGCGTCGATCTCGGCGAAGCGTTCTTGATCGCTTTTTTTCGGCGCGGGCGGTTTTTCGAGGCTCATAGGCGCGGCGATTCCCTTCAAAAGATACCAGTTTTGAGGCGTTTTGTCAATCGCTCGCGGCCGCCTTGACAGGCGCCGCCTTTTCGGCTAAGGTCGCTTGTCGCTCCCCGTACGGAAGCCCCGAAAGGGATCACCTTGAGGAGACACCCGATGTTCGTCGATCTTTCGCCGATCGAGTCCTTCACCTTCCTCCTCGACCTCGAGGAGAGGCACCCCGTCGTCGCGCTCTTTAGCTGGTTCCCCTGGCTGCAGCGCCTCCCGTCGGTTCGCACCCTCTTCCGCATCATGCTGCTGACCTTCGGCGAGCGATTCCGCCTCGCCCCGGTCGGCGCGCATCTGGAAGCCGCGGAAGCCCTGGATGCGGACAGCATCCGGCATCTGCTGGCCCGTTTCCGGACCGAATGTCCGACCGACATGATCGAGATCGACCTCCAGCACGGTACGCGTTGGAACTACAATCTCTCCAACCTGTACGCGCGCGCGATCGAAGACGTCTGCCGCGGCCACGCCCGCCCCGATGAGCTCATCGACGCCCGCCGTCAAACGGTCCTGGTCTTCTGCCAGCTCCTCCTCGCCCTCGGCCTCTCCCCCACCGCCCCCTAAGGGCGTTTTTCTTTTCGCGAGCCTTGGCGAAATGCATTTTTTCCATTATCCTTCCCCCATGAAGAAGATCGTCGTCCCCGATTTCGAAGCCGGCGAGCGCCTCGACGCCTGGCTCGTGCAGCAATTTTCGGAAAAATCCCGCAGCGCTTTCCAGAAACAAATCAAGGGGGGCGGAATTTTGGTGAACGGGAAAACGCAGAAGGCGCACTACGTCGTGAAGGAAGGCGACGTCGTCGAGATGAAGAAAATAGATCCCTCGACTGCGCTCGGGATGACAAAAAAAGAAATCCCGAAAGTGCGCATCGTTGACGAAACCGACGACTATCTGGTGATCGACAAACCGTCCGGACTTCTCGTACATCCCGCGCCGTCGCAGAAAACTTCGACGCTGGTCGACTTCCTCGTCGATCACGCGCCGCAGATCAAGAAGGTCGGCGACGCCAAGGAACGCCCCGGCATCGTTCATCGCCTTGATCGCGAAGCCTCCGGCCTGATGGTCGTGGCCAAGACGAAAAGGGCCTTCGAGGACCTGAAAAAACAATTCCAAGCGCACACGATCAAGAAAGAATACGTGGCGCTGGTCTACGGAAAACCGTCCAAGGATTTCGACGTGATCGAGACGCCGATCGGCCGCAAGAAGGGCAAAGGACGCATGTCGGCGCGGGCCGCGGCGCAGGAAGGCGACAAGGATGCGCGCACGCATTACGACGTGCTCGAGCGCTATCCGCAGGCGACGCTCATGAAGGTCCGCACCGAAACGGGACGCATGCACCAGGTGCGCGTGCACATGAAATCGATCGGACACCCGCTCGTCGGCGACGATCTCTATGCCCAGACGAAACACGAGACGACTTCGCTCCGCAATCTCCGCCTGTTCCTCCATGCGGCCACGCTCGGCTTCACGGATCTCCAAGGCCTGCGGCGCGAATATCATTCCGAGCTCCCGCCCGAACTCAACGCGGTTTTGGAAACGCTAAGAAAGAAACATGGCAAGGCGTAAGAAGCCGGTCGTCATCATCTGCGGACTGGCCGGATCGGGAAAATCCACCGCCGCCGAAGCGATCGCCAAGCGCTTCAAGCTGAAGCACGTCAGCGCGGGCGATCAGTTCCGCGCGGTCGCCAAGGAGCGCAGGCTGTCGCTCATCGACATGGGCCGTTACGCCGCCAAGCATCCCGAGTTCGACAAGGAACTCGACCGGCGCATGATGGCGGCCGCCAAAAAAGGCGGCGTCGTGCTCGACGGACGCGCTTCGGCCTTTCTGGCCAAGAAGCAGAAGATCCCGGCCCTCAAGATTTTCCTGACGGTCGATCCCAAGGTCAGCGCCAAGCGCGTCTCCAAGCGCGACGGCATTTCCGTGGCCGCCGCCCTCAAAGCCAGCCGCCAGCGGGAACGCGAGATCGCCAAGCGGCTCAAGGTCCTCTACGGCCTTGACACCTCGTCGAACGCGTACTATGATGCGGTCATTCAAACGGATCGGTATCGCCCCGACGAGGTGGCGGAACTGATCGCATCACTCGTCATCTATGGAAATTAAGCCGGGAATGACCGTCCGGGTCCACCAGAAAATCAAGGAAACCACGCCCAAAGGCGAAGAGAAGGAGCGCATCCAGATTTTCGAAGGCATGGTCCTGAAGATCCGCGGCGCGGGCATCTCGAAGACGCTGACCGTCCGCAAGATCTCGAACGGCATCGGCGTCGAGAAGATCTTCCCGATGAACCTGCCGTCGCTCGACAAGATCGAGCCGATCAAGGTCGCCAAGGTCCGCAAGGCCAAGCTCTACTTCCTGCGCGACTCCAAGAAGCGCCTGAAGGAAACCAACCTGCTCGTCGAAGAGAAGAGCAAGTAAGAAAAAGCCCGCCGCAAGGCGGGTTTTTGCTAGGCATGGATCGGTCGCGCGATCAGGATCGCGGACATGATGCCGGAGATGAGAAAGAACGTGAGCGGCTGGGCGGCGGCGGCGAACGTCCAGGCCGGGATCGCCAGGATCGCGACGGCGCTCGAGAGCGCATAGAGCAGCCAGGCCGGACGGCTTTCGTCACGCGGATCGATCCAGGCCGACACGAACGTCGGCAAGGAACCGATGAACGTGATCGACAGGCTCATGAGCAATGCGAGGAAGGGGCTGTCGAACATCACCCACAGGCCGATGCCGAGCGCGGAAAGGAGCAGGCAGGCGATATCGAGCGCGTCGAGTCCCGGCTTGCCGTACTTCAGCGTGAGCACGCAGACGGCCCAACAGCCGAGCACGGACGCGAGGATTTGCGGATTGACCGCATGCTGCGCGAACATGCTGGCGCCGGTGATCGTATCGAGCGCGGCCCAGATGAACCACGAGGACCGCATCGGCCGCTTCGTCTTCATCACGACGCCGCGGATGTACGGCACGTAGGCCGCGAGGAACAGGATTCCGGAAAGCAGGGCGAGCGTTTTTTCCACGGCGACCTCCTCGGCAGCATCATGGCACAAGAACGGGCGAACGCGCCAAGATGTGCTATGCTTTCGCCATCGAAGGAGGTCCTTATGAAGAACGTCGAAGTGCACCTTTTGCATCAATCGGAGCCGATCTCCTGTCAGAACGTGCGCAACACCTACCAGAAGGGCGACCTGTTCTGCGTCCTGTACGCGGACGGCCGCGTCGACAAGTTCCCGATCGCGCACCTCTTCCGCGTCCGCGAGCACCCCGCCGCCAAGCCCTGAGCGGCGGTTTTTCTATTATCATAAACCACCTCATTTCGACCCTTGACAGCCGATTGTCTGTTCGTATAACGTGAAAGAAGAAATATCACATTTACGTTATATGGAGTATCAGGTAGTCTATTACAGAACCAGCTGGAGTGGGGAAGAACCTGCACGCGCCTATATCGAGGCCTTGTCTGAAAAAGAGCGGGCCAAGGTCAAAAGCTTTATCAAACTTCTTCAAGAGCGCGGTGGCTACCTCGACGAGCCGTATGCTAAAAAGGTCGAGGGCACAAAGTATCGTGAGCTGATCGTGAATTTCGGAAATAAAGGACATCGCGTGTTTTACTTCACGCACAGCGGTAAACGCATTGTCCTTTTGCACGGTTTTCCCAAAAAGGGACAGAAGACGCCTCCTCGTGAACTCGTATCTGGCAATCGGTATTATGAAGACTTCCTTTCCTACGATGAGTAGGATAAAGTATGACATGAAAGTGATAATCCAAAAACCCTATACTATGCATAAGAAAAAGATCAGGTTGACGGATTTTGACGTCGATTTGAAAAGAGATCTTAAAAAAACTTCGTTCCGAAAACATTTTGAGCGCGAGAGTTACCGTCTAAGAGTGGCTCTCTTGGTCGCTGGGTTGAGGAAAAAGAAGCATGTCACTCAAGTTGAGCTTGCAAAAGCAATTGAAACAAACCAAAGCGCTGTCGCAAGAATTGAGTCTGGGAAAGAGAATGTAACAATAGATACGCTAGCGCGTGTAGCTGACGCCTTGGACAAAAAGCTACGTATCCAGTTCATTTAATAACAAAAACTCCCCTCACGGGAGTTTTTGTTATTTCTTTCGGAGTAACAATGAAACAGCTGTGATTACCATCACGATTATTAAGAGTATGGATAAATCCATTACTTGCTGAACTGATTTTATTTCTTTACGAAGGGATTGAACCTCGTTACTCAAGTCTTGGTTCGCAATTGTCAATTGTTCCGTGTTGGAAGCTGCTTGTTTTTGATACCAGGCTTCACAGCATTGTTCGTACGCAACCTCATTGTTGGATGTCAAAACACAGCCGGTCTGACTATCCGTTTTTACGAGGCTCGGACGTGCAGAACTTCCTGAAAAAACCGGCATAGTTTATTTGACGACCTTCTTCAGATACTGCCCCGTCAGCGAACCCTTGGCTTTGACGATCGCTTTGGGTGCGCCTTCGGCGACGAGCTTGCCGCCTTTGTCGCCGCC
>CAYOJH010000016.1:0-28024 GCA_964404275.1 uncultured Gammaproteobacteria bacterium
AAGCTGTTCTCGACCGAAATCCCCGAAGTCGCGAGCGGCGCGGTCCAGATCCACTCGGTCGCCCGCGAAGCCGGCTCCCGCTCGAAGGTCGCGGTCTCTTCGGACGACCCGAACATCGATCCGATCGGCTCGTGCATCGGCCAGCGCGGCACGCGTATCCAGACGATCATCAGCGAGCTCGGCGGCGAAAAAGTCGACGTGATCCTGTATGATAAGGATGCGGCCGTCTTCATCGGCAAGGCGCTCGCTCCGGCCAAGGTCAAGGCCGTCGATCTCGACGAGACCAACCGCATCGCCACCGTCCGGGCCGACGCCGACCAGCTTTCGCTCGCGATCGGCAAAGGCGGCCAGAACGTCCGCTTGGCCTCGCGCCTGACGGGCTGGAAGATCAACGTCATGGACGTGAACGAAGGCCTGGTGAAAGAAACCGGCGCCGCCGAAGTCGAAGTGAAAACGGAGGAAGCCGCTCCCGATGAAATCGCCCAAGAGGTGAACGAAGAAATGGGCTCGCTGTCGAAAGGCACGGAAGATCCCTCCGCCGAAAAGAGCGAATAACGGGCCATTCAAGGAACTGGATTCCAGCTTTCGCTGGAATGACATGCATCCTAACCACTCGCACCATGCTAGCTCTCTATCACGCCATTCTCTACCAGCCGATCTTCAACCTGTCGATCGGTTTCTACGACGTCTTCCACGATTTCGGCCTGGTGGTATTGGCGCTGACCTTGCTCGTGCGCGGCGCGCTCTGGCCGCTCACGCACAAGACGCTCGCCAACCAGAAGGCGATGCTCGAGATCCAGCCGAAGCTCAAGGAAGTCCAGGCGAAATACAAGGACAACAAGGAAGAGCAGGCCAAGGCCATGATGGCGCTGTATAAGGAGCACAAAGTCAGCCCACTGACCTCGTGCTTGCCGCTCTTGATCCAGCTGCCGCTCTTCATCGCGCTCTATCGCGTGCTCTCGGCCGGCCTCAAGTCGCAGGGTTTCGCTGACCTGTACAGCTTCGTGCCGAACCCCGGTACGATCTCGACGCTCTCGCTTCATTTCCTCGATATCTCGAAGCCGTCGATCGTGATCGCGATCCTGGCCGCCGCCGCCCAGTTCTGGCAAGCCAAGATGATGCAGCGCAAGGACGTGGCCGTGCACAGCAAAGAGAGCCAGGACGAGGACACGATGGCGATCATGAACAAGCAGATGCTCTACATGATGCCGGCCATGACGCTCTTCATCGGCTGGAGGCTGCCGGCGGGCCTGACGCTCTACTGGCTCTTCACCAACTTGGCGATGGTCCTCCAGCAGAAGCTCGCTTTCCGCAAAAAATAAGCCATGTCCGTCCTCGACGAGAAAAAAATCCTGAAGCTGCCGGTCGAAACCAAGAGCGGGGTCAAGCTGGGCCGCGTGATCGGATTCGATTTCGATTGCGAAGGCCAGGCGATCCTGCGCTGGCGCGTCCGCCCGCACGGATTGACCTCGCGCGTCTTGCCGCACCCGCTGCTCATCACCCGTGAACAGGTGCTCTCGATCACCGCTGAAAAGATGACCGTCGAGGATAACGTCGAGAAAGAAATGGAACTGGCCAAGGCCAAAGCCATCGGCCTCGTCTCGAACGTCGAAGCATGAAAAGCGTCATGGAGGGAATCTTGTCGGCGCTCGCGTACCACGACGCTTTCGAATTTCCCCTGACGGCCCAGGAACTCTATCTGGCGCTGCCCGCCGCGGAAGGCTCGCACCCGTCCTTTGAAGACGCGGAGAAGGCCCTGGCGGAACTCGCGCGCCTCGGTCACGTCGGCGCCGCGGGCGGATGCTATTTTTTGCCGGGACGCGAGGAGATCGTCGCGACGCGCAAAACCCGTTACGACCTGGCGGAAGGAAAATACCAGCGCGTGCGGCGCTTCCTCCGGATCGCGCGGTTCGCGCCGTTCCTGCGCGCCGTTTTCGTCTGCAATACCTTGGCGCGTTCGAACGCGCGGGCCGAAAGCGACATCGACCTCTATCTGGTGGCCGCGCCCGGACGCATCTGGTTGACCCGCCTGTGTGTGACGGGGCTGGCGGCGCTCCTGCGCGCGCGCCCGACCGAAACGGAATCCGCCGATCGGATTTGTCTGAGTTTTTTCGTGACGTCCGACGCGCTCGACTTGCGTGCCCTGGCCATCGAAGACGACGTCTATCTCGCGCATTGGCTCCACGAGCTTTGTCCGATCTACGACGAGGCCGGTTTGGCGCGGCGTTCCTATGCGGAGAACGGCTGGTTGCGCGACGCGCTGCCGCAGACGCGCGTGCAGGCGCCCTCGCCTCGCCGCGCGCTCGCGCCGCGTTTCCTGCGAATCAAGCGGACGCTCGAACGCGCGCTCGACGCCGTCTTCGGCGACCGGCTCGAAGGCTGGGCGAAAGAACGCCAGCTCGCCTGGATGCCCGCCTCGCTCAAAGCCGCCGCGGCCGCGCCGGATTCCGGCGTGGTGCTGACCGATTCCGTCCTCAAATTCCACGATCGCGACCGCCGCGCGGAGATACGGGATGCCTACGTGAAAAAACAAGCCTATGTCCTTCGCGCTCTGGCGTGACCGTATTCTGCTCGTCCTGATCGCGCTCCTGCCTTGGCAAGCGCGCTATTTGAAGGAATCCGCTTCGCTTTTCGGCTTGCCGTGGGAGCAGGGGAACGCTTCGCTGTATGCGCTCGAAATTCTTTTGGCGCTCGCGCTCGTCTGCCATCTGCTCGCCGTCGCGACGCGCTGCGAGCCGCGGAAAGCCGGTTCGCCGCTCTGGCTCGATCTCGCCGCGCTCATCCCGTTGTACGCCTTCATCACCGTCTTCTGGGCGTATGACACGACCGGCGCGCTCTTCACGCTGATTCATCTGTGCGAAGGCTACATTTTCGCCTACCTCATTTGGAATTCCGGATTGACGCTGGCGCGCGGACTTTCGGCCTTCGTCCTCGGCACGGCGGCTTCCTGCGCGCTCGGACTTTGGCAATATCTGACACAGACGTCATTCGCTTCGAGCTGGCTCGGCGTGGCCGCGCATGCGCCGCAAGATCCGGGCGTCGCCGTCGTCGAGACGGCGGGCGGACGCTTTCTCCGCGCCTACGGCAGCTTGCCGCATCCGAATATCCTGGGCGGCTACGCGGCCGCCGGCCTGACCGCCGCGATCGCCTTGACCGCGCAGGCCCGCCGCGCGCGTCCGGCGCTGTACGCCGCCGTTTTCCTGCTGGCTGCCGGCTTGATCGCGACGTTTTCCCGCTCGGCCTGGATCGCCGCCGCCGCGGCGTTGATCGCTCTGCTGTTTTTCCCGCGCGCCACCTCGTCGAAAGAAACGCGCAAAGCGCTGGCGCCCGCGCTGATCGCCGCGCTGGCGGGCATCGCGTTCGTCGCGGCCTTTTCCGCGCCGCTGCTTTTCGCGCGGCTCTCGGCGCACGGACGCCTCGAAGCCAAATCGATCGCCGAGCGCGAATCGTCGCTCTCCGACGGCATGGAGATGACGCTGCGCTATTTCGCGACCGGCGTCGGCATCGGCAACTATATGCCGACGGCCTTTCTGTCGCTCGGCGTGCCGGATGATCCGTCGACCGTGCAGCCGCCGCATTTCGTGCCGCTCTTGGTCGGCGCCGAGCTCGGCTTCTTCGGCCTGGCGCTCCTGATCGGTTTCGTGTTCGTCTGGTGGTTCAGCGCCGTCTGGCTCCTGCGCCGCTCGACCTCGCCGATCATCGCCGCCGCCGCGATCTTGCCGCTCGTCGTCATCGCCGTTTCCTGTTTCGATCACTACGCCTTCGATCTTCTCACCGGCACGCTCTTGACCGGCACGCTCTTCGGCTTTTTCCTGAAAGCGGGGGAGGAGAGCGTTGATTGACGCGCCGGATATTTTTCGCTAACCTGCGAATAGCGCTCTTCCCACCCGTCACCCAGGAGGCACCACGTGTTCACGCGCCAGATGCTTCGTCCTTCGTTTCGGTATCGTCCGCCCGTCTTCGGGATGCTGATCGGCCTGATGCTCGGCATGGTGCTCGGCGCGGTGATCGGGCGAGCCGCCGTCGACCCGCCTGACTCGCGCGTGCAAGTGACGCATAGCCAAGAGCTCGACGCCGATCTGATCGGCCTGCGCACGGACCCGTACCGCGGTCCCGAACGCGTGCGCGCCTGCCTCTACGACCGCGACCTCCGTTGCACCCAGGATCGCTGGCTGCCGATCGAGGCGATCGACACGACGGCCGACGCCGTCGGTCGCATCCGCCAATTCAACGAGATAGAAGTGCTCGGCTGCGTGTACGTCTACCGGCACAACGCCTGCGCGTGCGAACGCCATCGCTTCATCTTGCCTCTCAAAATCCTCTCCGTCTCCCGGTGAGGTTTTCTTTTTTCCGGAGCCGCGAGCGCGGCCAAGGCTGGGTATTTGACAGGAAAAACGGGCTTCTCTACAATGCGGCTAGCAGCCGACAAGGCTGAGTGCTAATAACGATTTCCTAAAGCCTCACCGCGAAGATTCTATGAAACTCCGCCCTCTCGGTGACCGCGTCGTGGTCAAGCCGCTTACGCAAGAAGAGGTGACCACGTCCGGCATCATCATGCCTGCCACCGTCGACAAAGAACGCCCGGAACGCGGCGAAGTGATCGCCATCGGTTCCGGAAAAATTCTCGACAACGGCTCGTTCGCGCCGATGAGCGTCAAAGTCGGCGACCAGATCGTTTTCAAAAAGTATTCGCCCGACGAAGTGAAGATCGACAATGTCGAGTATCTCGTCGTCGCGGAATCCGACATCATGGCCGTCATCGAATAAATGTATGGCAAAGCAAATTTTCTACGGCGAAGAAGCGCGTCTTAAATTGAAAGCCGGCGTCGACAAGCTGGCCAATGCGGTCAAAGCCACGCTCGGCCCGAAGGGCAAGAACGTCGTGATCGCCCGCGGCTACGGCGCGCCGATCGTCACCAAGGACGGCGTGACCGTCGCGAAGGAGATCGAACTCGGCGACAAGACGGAACAAATGGGCGCCGAACTCGTGCGCGAGGCGGCTTCCAAGACGAACGACTCCGTCGGCGACGGCACTACCACCGCCACGCTTTTGGCGCAAGAACTCATCAACCTCGGCTTCGAGAAGCTCAAGTCTTCGCGTTTTGAAGTTGATGTTCACGCCATGCGCGCCGGCATGCATGAATATGCCGACCAGGTTTCGAAGAACCTCGATGCGCAGGCCGAACAGATCGCCGGCAACCAGGATCGCATCGCCCAGGTCGCGACGATCTCCGCCAACAATAATGAAGAAGTCGGTGCGCTTTTGGCCGAACTCATGATGAAGGTCGGCAAGGACGGCGTTGTCACGGTCGAGGAATCGCAGGGCGTTTCGATCGAAACGGAACACGTCGAAGGCATGCAGTTCGACCGCGGCTACGTCTCGGCCTACATGGTCACGAATGCCGATCGCATGGAAGCCACCTTTAATGACGCTTCCATCCTGATCACCGACAAAAAAATCTCCTCGATCCAGGAACTCCTGCCGGTTCTGGAAAAAGTCGCCGCGACCGGCCGCAAGGAAGTCGTGATCATCGCCGAAGATGTCGACGGCGAAGCGCTTACGACGCTCGTCGTGAATAAACTGCGCGGCGCCTTCAGCGTGCTGGCCGTCAAAGCTCCGGGCTACGGCGACCGTCGCAAGGAAATGCTGAAAGACATCGCCACCCTGACCGGCGGCAAAGTCGTGATGGAAGAAATCGGCCTCAAGCTCGAATCCATCGAGCTTTCCGACCTCGGCCACGCCACGCGCGTGACCGCCACCAAGGACAAGACGACGATCGTCGGCGGCAAAGGCAACGAAGGGGAGATCCAGAAGCGCATCGGCGAAATCAAGAACGAGCTTGCGAACGCCGAAAACGATTTCGACAAGGAAAAGCTCCAGGAACGCCTGGCGAAGCTTACCGGCGGCGTGGCCGTCATCAAAGTCGGCGCCGCGACCGAGTCCGAAATGAAGGAAAAGAAGTACCTCATTGAAGACGCGGTCAACGCCACCAAAGCCGCACTCGAAGCCGGCATCGTCGCCGGCGGCGGCTCTGCGTTGCTCCGCGCTAAAGTCGAACTGGGCGGCAGCGTCGCCGCGGACGCCTCGTCCGTCGCTGCCTCGAAACAGGTCGGCCGCGAAATCGTCGCGATGGTGCTCGAGAGCCCGATGCTCCAGATCGCGGGGAACGCCGGCAAGAACGGCCTCGACATCGTGACCTCCGTCGCCGCCAAGATGAAAACCTCGAAGCGCGCGGGCTACGACGCCAAGAGCGAAACGCTCGTCGACGACATCGTCGCCGCGGGCATCGTCGATCCGGTCAAAGTCACCAAGAACGCGCTCCAGAACGCCGTCTCGGTCGCCGTCATGTTCCTGACGACCGAAGCCGTCGTCGCCGATCTCCCCGAAAAGAAAGACGCCGCCCCGATGGGCGGCGGCATGGGCGGAATGGGCGGCGGAATGGACTACTAAGGAGACAAAACCGGCCCTCGGGCCGGTTTTCCGTTACGAAAGATACCGCTGCCCGTATCGTCAATGGAGGAGTATACTGTAACCGAAGCTAAATTTCGCCATCTATGCGCACCCCTAAAGCCGTTTTCTTGTCCGGATTGATCGCCGCGGCGGCCATTGTCGGCCTGACGCTCGCGTTCGCGAGCCAGAAACCGGCCGCGCCGGCTCAGCCGCCGGTTGCCGTGCAGCCCCCCGCTCCGCAGCCGCAGCCCGCGCCGGCCCCTCAGCCGAGCGTGAAGTCCTACACGAATGCGAGATATGGATTCTCCGTCGACTATCCCGAGGCGGTGATCCCGACCGAGGACACGCAGGACATGCAGCTCTCCGGCTACATTCCGGTTTGCGATCCCGATCACGCGATCGTCTGTTTTCCGTTCGCGAAAGACACCTACAAGAACACGAACTTCGAAAGCGCGGCTTTCGCGGTGCATCTTCGCACCGACTTGAAGAAAGCGTCGACCTGCCAGGCGTCGGATAACGGCGAAATGCCGGACGGCGAAGCGGCGATCAACGGCGTCACCTACAAGAAATTTTCCTTCGGCGACGCGGCCGCCGGCCATCGCTTGGAAGGGGAGAATTACCGCGTCTTCAAGGACAGCCGCTGCATCGAGCTTTCGACGCGCGTGGCCACGACCGTCTTCGAAAACTACCAGCCCGGCACGATCGACCTCTTCACGGACGAGGAACGTTCCAGCCTCCAGGCCCAGCTCGACGCGATGCTGAAGAGCTTCCGTTTCGTCAGCGGCTCTTGAAAAAAGAGCTCAAAAATGCTAGACTGGTCCATATGGATCAGGACACGCAGCAGCATCGGGTGACGGCAGCGCTCTCGTACGTCCTGCTTTTGTTCATCGTTCCGATGACCAAGAAGGACAGCGCGTTCTGCCAATTCCACGCCAAGCAAGGCATCGCGCTTTTCGCGACCTGGATCGTCGTCTCGTTCTGCGCCTGGATTCCGGTCGTCGGCTGGGCCGCCTGGCTCACGCTGCTCGTCGTTAACGTCATGGCGATCGTGAAGACGCTCAATGGCGAAAAGTGGGAATTGCCGATCCTGGCGAAATACGCGAAGCAGATCAAACTGTAAACAGCTATCAGCGTCGAACTGATATGAAAGATATTCTTGAACGGGTAGATTCGCTCTCGAAGCGCATCGCCTCCACGCGGAGGTTACTTTGACGACGCCGCCACGCGCGAGGAACTGAAGAAATACGAGGAGCAGATGCTCTCCCCGGACTTTTGGAACTCTCCGGATCGCGCCAAAGTCATCGCCCAACAGGTCAGCGAAATTCGCCGCGAACTCGAGACGTGGGACGTGATTGAAAAAGAAGCGGCCGACGTGAAGGAACTCGTCTCCGGCATGAAGCCGGAAGAAGAGGCCGAATTCCGTCCTGAAATCGAAAAGCAGATGGCCGGGCTAGAGAAAAAATTCTCGGAGCTCGAATTTTTGGTGCTCTTTTCCGGACGCTATGACGCGTTGAACGCCATTATCACCTTCCACGCCGGCTCCGGCGGCACCGAAGCGCAGGACTGGGCCGAAATGCTTTTCCGCATGATCACGCGCTTCTGCGAAAAGAAGGGTTGGTCGGTGCGCATGCTGAACGAAAGCAAAGGCCAGGAAGCGGGACTCAAAAGCGCGACGATCGAAGTCATCGGCCGCCACGCCTACGGTTTCCTTCGCAGCGAGCACGGCGTCCATCGCCTCGTGCGCATCTCGCCGTTCGATGCGGCCAAAGCGCGTCACACCTCCTTCGCGCTGATCGAAGTCCTGCCGGACATCGGCGACGCGGAAGACATCAAGATCGATCCCAAAGATTTGCGCATCGACACGTTCCTCTCGGGCGGCCACGGCGGCCAGGGCGTGCAAACGACGTACTCTGCCGTCCGCATCGTGCACATCCCGACCGGCATCATGACGACCTGCCAGAACGAACGCTCGCAGCAGCAAAACCGCGAAAACGCCATGAAGATGTTGAAGGCCAAGCTGGCCGCCATCGAGGAAGAACGCCACCAAAAAGAGATGCAAGGCATCCGCGGCGAATACCACAGCGCCGAATGGGGCAATCAGATCCGCTCCTACGTCCTCCAGCCGTACCGCATGGTCAAAGACCATCGCACCAAGCATCGCACGAGCGATACCGACGGCGTGCTGAACGGCGGCATCGACGAATTCATCGAGGCCTATCTCAAATGGCAAAAAGATCCCGAAGCCTATCTCAAAGCACATGCGCAAGAAGACGATGACGAAGAATAAAACCGCGCTGGTCACGGGCGGCGCCGGTTTCATCGGCTCGCATCTCGTCGATCGCCTGATCGCCGAAGGTTTTTCGGTCGCGGTGGTCGATGACCTGACGAATGGCCGCCGCGAATATCTGCATCCCGACGCGCATTTCTACAAGATCAGCGTCAACGATCCGAAGCTCGGCGTCGTGTTTGCGGCCGAAAAACCGAGCGTTGTCTTCCATTTGGCCGCGCAGATCGATGCGCGCGTGTCCGTGCAGGACCCGATCCGCGACGCGGAGACGAACGTGCACGGATCGCTCCGCGTGCTCGCAGAGTGCCTGAAGCACGGCGTGAAGAAATTCGTCTTTTCCTCGTCCGGCGGCGCGATCTATCACGATACGAAAAAAATTCCCACGCCGGAATCCGAAGCACCCTCGCCGCTCACGCCTTACGGCGTTTCGAAGCTCGCGTTTGAATACTATTTGGAAACCGCGCGCCACCATTTCGGTTTGGCGTACGTCGCGCTGCGCTACGCCAACGTCTACGGCCCGCGCCAGGACCAAAAAGGGGAGGGCGGCGTGATCGGCATCTTTTGCAAGATGCTGAAGGATGGAAAAACGCCCAGGATTTTCGGTGACGGCCAGCAGACGCGCGACTTCGTGTACGTCGGCGACGTCGTCGAGGCCAACCTGAAAGCCTTGCGCGCCAAAATCTCCGGCGCGTACCACATCGCGACCGGCAAAGAGACGAACGTAAAAGCCGTCGCCACGTTGATCGCTCGTGAATTCGGCTGGAAAGGCGTCTTCGGCCGTGGTCCGTCCGTTGCCGGCGATGTCCGCCGCAGCTGCCTCGACCCGCGTTTGGCCAAAAGGAAACTCGGTTGGCAAGCGAAAACGCCGGTCAAAGACGGCATCAAGAAAACCGTCGCGTGGTTCAACGCGCGCTGACATGCGCATCCTCAAGATCGATCCGAAACGGCCAGATGCAGCGTCGCTGAAAAAAGCCGGTGATGTTTTGAAGCGCGGAGGGCTTGTCGTGTATCCGACGGAGACGGCCTACGCGCTCGGATGCGATCCGAAGAATGCGCACGCGGTGCGAAAAATATTTACGATCAAAAAACGCGACGTGTCGAAACCGTTGCCGTTGATCGCAGCCTCGAAATTTCAAGCCGTCAAATTTCTGCGCCCGCACATTTTTAACCGCATGCTTGCCGATGCGTTCTGGCCCGGACCGCTCACGCTTGTTGGGGTGGCGCAAAGACGTTTCGCATCCGGCGTCGCTTCGAAGAAAAAAGAGATTGCCGTGCGCGTCAGTCCGCACCTCGTGGCGCGGGCGCTTTCGAAGGCGCTCGGCCGACCTGTCATCTCGACTTCAGCCAATCTTTCCGGGCATATGACCCCATATCGGATCGATTCCGTCTTGCGCGATCTCGGGACGCTGCCTGACCTCGTTTTGGACGCCGGTCGTCTGGAGCATGCGAAGCCCTCCACGCTCGTCCGCGCGCAGGGCGGAGTGATCGCGATCCTGCGCGAAGGCCCGATTTCCGAAGACGATCTGCATCGCGAACTCATGAAGCGTCTTTGATATGCCGATCCGCCGCTACGGACAACATTTCCTGACCGACAAGACGATCATCTCGAGGATCGTCGCGGGTTCCGGCGTCACGAAGGACGATGCGGTGCTCGAGATCGGTCCCGGTCGCGGCGTGCTGACGCGCGCGCTAGCGGAAGCGGCACAAAAAGTCGCGACGGTCGAGATCGATCGCCGGCTGCATGCGCTGTTGGAAAAAGAAAACTTGCCTTCGAATGTCGAACTGTTGCGCGCGAGCGTGCTCGACCTCGACGACGCGGCGCTTGAAGCGTCGCTCGGCGCGGATTGGAAGCTCGTCGCCAACTTGCCGTACGAGATCACGTCCAAGACGCTCGAAAAATTTTTGCCGATGCGCGCGACGACCGGCAAAGGCCCGACCTCGATCACGCTCATGCTCCAAAAGGAGGTGGGGGAGCGCATCGTCGCCAAACCCGGCGACATGAATCGTCTCGCGGCCTTCTGTGGATATTATGCCGATGCCAAAATCCTGTTTTCCGTGCCAGCCGGAGCCTTTTCACCCCCTCCCAGAGTGCAATCTTGCGTCATTCGCTTCGACATCCGGCCCGTTCCGCCCCTTTCCGGACGCGAAGAAGCCCTGTTTTTCAAGCTGATCGCCGTCGGATTCGCCGAAAAGCGCCGTCAACTCAAGAATACCTTGCGTTCCATCCTCGGTCCGGATGCCGCCGCGAAGTTGACGGCTGCCGGCATCTCTCCGGAGGCTCGACCCGAAGAAGTTCCGCCTCAAAAGTGGATAACGCTCGCACAACGGATGTGATACCATAAGGGCATGCCCGCTGATCTGCCGATCACGGACGAAAGGCCCCGAGAACACCGCGCGGGGGCGTGGGTTGTTTTGATTATGGGGCTTGTCGGACTCGGGCTCGGCGTCTATCAATGGCGCGAATCTTTCAAGGCCGCCTTCGTCAGCCAGGTGGGGGCGTACAAATCGCCGGATCAGATCGCGCAGGAACAGCTCGACGCGATGAAAACCAAAGACACGGACGGCGACAGCCTGACCGATTACGAAGAAGTCTACGTCTACAAAACGAGTCCGTACCTGGCCGACTCTGACGGCGACGGGATCAACGATTCGTCGGAATTGAAAGCCGGAACGGATCCCAATTGTCCCACGGGCAAGGCCTGCGGCGAGGTCGCGGTCTCCGATGCGTCGCCGCAAGTGGCCGTGGCCAGTTCCACCGCCCAGATGGAACAAGACGCCATGAAGCAGCTCATGAATCCCACGCCGGCGCAGATCCGCGAACTGCTCATCCAGAACGGCGTCAAGGAAAGCGACCTGCAGAACGTGGACGACGCGACGCTGCAGCAGCTCTATCAGCAGTCGCTGCAGGAAGTCCAAGCTCAGTCTCCGACGAATACCACCCCCAATCCTTGAACGTATGCGCGGTCGGAGTCCTTCTCCACGCTCGCCACTCTTCGTTGCCTTGCTCGCGATCCTCCTCGCGACCACGGCCGGTTCGGCGTGGCTGGGCTTGAAGCCCGCGCAAGCGCAACTCGTCGTGGCCACCCCGACCGTGGACGCCGCCAACGTGACCTTGATCAGCCAGGGCGCCGTCCGCACCGGACAGGGCGCGGTCCAAACCACGAAGGCCGTGAAGGATAGCGCCTGGACGGTCTTCAAGACGGCTCTGACCAACACGGCGGCGATCGCGATCCTGAACGGCGCGAACTATTTCGCTCAGAAAGTCGCGTACGACGCGGCGGTCTACATCGCTTCTGGCGGCAACGGCCAGAAACCGTTCTTCACGACGGAAGGTCTCGGCAACTATCTCCAGAACACGGCGGAAGACGCGGCGGGCGAAGTCGTCGGTACGCTGGCTTCCGATCCCAATCTCTTCGCCAAGTACGGCATCAACCTTTGCGCGCCGAAGGATCCTACTCTGGCGCTCAATTTCAAACTCGGATTCCTGAACGGCCTGCCGGGCATTCTCGGCAAGTCCGGCCCGCAGGCGCCGAAACCGAAATGCACCTGGGACAGCATTTCCAGCAACTGGGACAAATTCGCCAACCAACCTTCGAGCACGGTGCTGAATCAGGTCGGCATCATGTTCTCGCCGGGAGAAAGCTCACTCGGCGCGGCCGTTCAGCTCAACAACGTTGCTCTCGGCCAGATCGCGGAGAAAAAGGCCAATAACGCCACCGATTACGCTTCGAACCAAGGCTTCAAGCCGGTCAAAGATTTCATCGCAGGCGACGTCAAAACGCCGGCGGCGACGGTCCAGAACGAACTGCACACCTCGATGAACCAGGGCTGGAAGCAGGGCGACCAGACCGTGGCCATCACGGGCAGCGCTTTCGGCAACGGCGCCTTCGCCATCCTGCCCGCCATGCTGCAGACCTTCGCCGGCACGCTTTCGCAGAGACTGCTCTCGAAAGTTTTCACGCAAGGCTTGATCACGGTCAACACCTTGCTCGGCAACCACTTCGACAAGACGCTGACGTTCGACGCGGCGCCGCAGGCCAACCGCGCTTCCGCCGAATTGGCGAACGCGTCGCTGCTGACGCCGAAAATTTTATCGATCACCAATTACGACGCGTTGACCGATTTCGCCACCTGCCCCAGCGGGAATCGCGGCCCGGACAATTGCGTGATGGACACGCAGTTCTACAACGCCGTCACCCGCGCCGATCAGGACCAGGCGTTGACGGTCGCGCAAGCGGTCGATCAGGGCTTGCTGAGCCGCGGCTGGCTGCTCTTGCCGCTCACGCATCGGAAGAATCAGGATCCTTCCTGCTATTCAAGCGCGTTCTGCTACACCAACCTGGTGAAACTGCGGCTCGCTCGCGTCCTGCCGATCGGCTGGGAGCTGGCGGCCAACTCCCCGTTCAATGACGTCAATCATCCCGTCTCGCTCGGCGAAGCGATCGACCGGTTCGAGGACTGCCCGCGCGACGCGAGCGGCAACGTCGACGCGACGAAGCTGCCCGACCCTCTCCATCCGTGGTGCCACTTGATCGATCCCCAGTGGGTGCTGAAATATCCGAGCTCGATCTGCCGCCAACAAGCGCCGGGTCCGACTTTGGTGTCTCCGGACGCGCCCGCTCGCAGCTCGGTCTGCGTGGATCCCGCGAGCTGCATCGCGCAGGACGCATCCGGCAACTGCATCGGCGGCTACGGGTACTGCGTGCGGGAGAAAAGCGTCTGGAAGCTCGATGCCGATTCCTGCCCGGCCCAATACGCGAGCTGCACGACGTTCAACCGCGTAGATGGCAAAGTCTTTTCATTCCTTTCGAATACGCTCGACGCCGGGGCCTGCAATGCGCAGAACGCCGGCTGCCGGCAATACAGCGTCACGCCGAACGCGGTGCCGAACCCCGGCTTTGAAGACGTCCTGAACGGCCAGCCGCGCGACTGGATGCTGTCGGCGGGCGCGCTCCTGCACGTATCCGGCACGCTCTCGTCTCACGGCATGAACGCCGTCGGCGTGTTCGTCGGCCAAGGCGCGAGCGCCTCCGTCCCGTCACTGCAAGCCGGACAGCACTACGTCTTTTCCGCCGCCGCGCTTCAGGAACTTGAAGGCACGAACGCGGTCGGCACCGCCCGCCTGACGTTCCTCAAGGCCGACGGCAGCACGGTCGACGCTTCGAACATCACGACCACCTGCCAAAGCGACGCCTCCGGAAAATCCATCTTCCTGAGCATCTCTGCGACCGGCCTCGGCTACCTGACGGATTCCTGCCAATTCACGACGCCTCCCGGCACGACCAACGCCCGCCTTGATCTCAGCTCCAACGCTCCGGCGGCCGGAAACCACACCTGGTTCGACGACCTCGGCATCTTCGGCGCTTCCTTCTCGACGTCGCCCTACGACGGCGTGTTCCTGAACGCCCAAACCGAAAAGTGCGCCTCGACCGACGCCGGCTGCACGGATTTCGTCCGGCTTTCGAGCGGCACCTTGAACGCGGTGCGCAACCCCAGCTTCGAAGACGCCGATGCCGTGACCAAAGGTCCGGAATTCTGGACGATGGATGTCTCCGATTATGAAAGCAACAGCTTGAAGGGCGCCGACGGTTCGTCGGAGATCGTGCTCTCGCCGACTCCCGCGACACAGGACGTTTCCAGGCTGCTTTCGAGCGCGGCGTACAGTTTCTCGGTCGCGACGCGTTACGACGGCGCCGCCACGCCGCCGAGCGCGCAGGCGCTGCTGCAGCTTTACGACGCCAGCGCGACGCCGCAGCCGATCTCGCCGGTCACGGTCGACGGCTGCACGCTCTCCGGCACGGCCATGCAGCTTCCGCTCGCCGTCGGCACGGACTATCAGCGCGCGACCTGCAGTTTCACGACGCCTTCGAACGTCGGATTCTTGCGCATCATCCTGACGTCCGGCTCTTCCACCGAACGCGTGCTGGCCGACGCCGTCCAGCTGGAGCTGGCCGTCCACTCGACGGATTATCATGACGGCTATGCCGGAAGCGCCGAACACGTGACGCTCAAGCGCGCACCGGACGGCTTGGATTGCAGCGGAGCGACTCCTCCTTCGGAATGCGCCAACTACGCGCCGTCCTGCCGCCGCGAAGAAGTCGGCTGCAACGCGTACACGCCCGTCGACGGCGGCACGACGATCACCGGCGTCGTGACGGATCGTGATGCCTGCCCGGCGGAGTGCGCGGGATACGACACCTTCAAGCAGGAAGAGACGGCCTTCAACGCGGCCCGCTTCCCGCTTTTCCTGATTCCGACCACGGCCGAGAGCTGCACGGCTAGCCAGGCCGGCTGCACCGAATTCACCAACATCGAAAAGCTGGCGCAAGGCGGCGAATCGCGGGAATACTTCACGCGCCTGCGCCTGTGCACCAAGCCCGACACCCAGAGCGGAACGTTCTACACGTGGGAAGGCAGCGACGTCAGCGGCTATCAGCTGCGTTCCTGGTCGCTGCGCAAGAGCAACATCGCGGCCTCGCCGATCGGCCCTTCCGATCCGACGGGCGGCACGGCGCCTTGCACCAAGCTCGCGTATGACGCTTCGGGACAGCCGCTTTGCGCGGACGACGCCGTCAGCGTCGCGGCTTCGAGCTGCATCAAGAGCGACATCGCTTACAACCCCGACTGCCGCGAGTTCTACGACGTCGACGGCAACATCCATTACCGCCACTATTCGGCGACCATTCTTTCGTCGGATCAGTGCACGGAATACCGCATCACCAAGAGCACCGAAACCGAATGCCGCGATCACGGCGGCCGCTGGCAGAACGGGGAGTGCCGGTATCTGGCCTACGCGCCAGAGAGCCTGACCTGCCCGGCTTCCGCCAATGCGTGCCGCGCGTATTCCGGCAACGCTTCGCGCAACGTCCGCATCCTCTTCACCGACGGTTTCGAAGACAGCAAGACCGACGGCTGGACCGCCCAGGCCGGCGGCGGAAGCACGTCCGACGTGGTTAACAGTACCGAAGCCGTGACCGCGGGCGAGCACTCGCTCAAAGTCGCGCGTGCCGATGTCACCAAGGGCGTTTCCTCCGACATCCACAAAGGCAAATCCTACCTGCTGACCTTCTGGGCCAAGGGCAGCGGCGACTTGACCGCGCGCTTGAGCCAGGCCGCGGATCAGAGCTTCACCTTCAACCGCACGACCTCCGTCGACGCGCCGATCGCGCTGACGACCGAATGGAAGCCGTATCAGATCGGTCCCGTCATCGCCGTGCGCGACGCCGCGTTGGACGAACAACTGATCTTCCAGCGCCTGGGCGGCGGCACCGTGCTGTTCTTCCTGGACAACATCGAACTGCGCGAAGTGACGGACGACGTTTTCCTGATCGAGGATTCCTGGAAGACTCCGGCTTCTTGCGACCAGAGCCCGACCGGCGCCGCCGCGCCGCAATACATGCTCGGCTGCCGCGCTTACACCGATCGCGCTGGCGTGACCGGAACGTTTACGGCCTTCGATCAGCTCTGCCGCGCGCAGGCCGTCGGTTGCGAAGCGCTCTATAACACACGCAACTCGGCTTCGCCATTCCCGCAGACCTTCCGCGCGGTCTGTTCGCTCGCTTCGTCCTGCGTGCCCAGTTCCGGCCTGACCTGCCCGTGCAGCGTCGGCGGCGCGGAAGTCTGCCAGGTCACGAGAGGCGCGACCACCTGCCGCTATGACAAAAACGACGCCGTAGCCGCTTCGCACGTGAGCCCGACGGGCGACACGGCGCGCGTGCCGGCCGATGACGTCGAATACCTGGTCAACGACCCGAAATTCCGTTGCGACCCTGCGGCGATCGGCTGCACGGAAATGGGCAACAAGACCATGAACAACGAGCGGACGTCCGTGCAATCCTGGGATACCGCCTATCTCCGGAACCTGCCGGCAACATACGGCCAGACGCTCTGCCTTTCGACCGAGCAGTATTGCCAAGCCTACACGCGCAACGCGGACTCGGCGCCGTTCTACTTCAAGGATCCGGAGCTGCGCGTCTGCGCGTTCCGTGACGGTTCGGTCGGCGGCCGCGGCTGGTTCAAGAAAGGCACCGATGAGCCGTGCGATCCGAATTTCCTCGAATCCGGAGACCGTTACGGCATTTGGAAGAACTCCGACGCGGCCTACGCCGGCTGGGTCGGCGAGTGCCCGTCGCAAGACGACATGTGCAAGGAGTTCATCGATCCGGTCGCGACGTCCCCGGATCAGCCGAAGGGCCAGCCCTATTACGCGATCATGAACGATCGCCTCGACACCAAGACCTGCCAGGGTCGCGTCAGCCTCGATCAATCGCCGTCGGGCGCCAACGCCGCTTCCGCCTGCGTGCTCTTCTGGCAGACCGACAACCTGACGAAAACCTACAGCGCCACTGCGACCTACGCCTTGTCCGACGCGCAGCATGGCGCGCTCGTGCCGGCCCAGCCGGGCGGGGATTCGAACATCATCCTGCGCGTCCAGCGCGACCGCGAGTGCAGTCAGTGGCTCGACTGCCGTTCGAGCGAGACCGTTTTCAACGCCTCGAGCGGTACCTATCAGAACGTCTGCACGGCCTACAGCCTGTGCGCGCAATTCGAAAAGATCGGCGACACGACGCGCTGCGTCCGTTACGCCGACAGCGCCTATGCCGGCAAGACGCTGACCGTCGACACGTACGAATCGCGCACGGTCGGCTCCAAGGGTTCCGAGTTCTCCGGCTTCTCGATTCCGAACGAATATCCGGTCGACGAGCTCGTGACCGTCAACGTCGCGAACAGCGTCGCCGCTCCGGATCTGCGCCTCGTCTACGTCAGCAACACCTGCGCGACGGCTTACGGCTCGGCTTGCGGACCGGCTTCGAACCAAGGCACCTGCCTCGGTCCTGCGGGCAGCCGCCTGTGCGCCTATCCAATCGACGGCGGCCATCGCATCACGCAGGAGCAGCAGCTCAATCAGCCGGATATTTTCAACGGCTATCCCGGCGCCACCTGCCGTGCCTACCCGCAGGAAGACGCGCCGTTTCCCTCGAGCGTGGCGGATCCGTCCGGCTGGAATAACGACGCGCAAGAACTCAACAACGGCAACCCCGTCTTGATCAGTCCGAGCCAGGCCTTCAGGGGCGCCAACGTCTGTCAGCGCTCGCTCGTGAACGGCGTGGAAGTTTCGAGCTGCGAATGCAACTACCAGATCGCCGACTACGGTTCGGAAAAGAAATATTTCCCGGCGGGCGGCTCGAACATCCCGACCGGCTACTGCACGGGCGGAACCTACTCGGGCTATGAATGCGATCCGCTCGCCTCGGGCGAGCGCACCAAGGAGAACCTGTCGTGCTGCAGCAAGGCTTCACCCGCCTCCAGCTTCTCGTCCACCGGCTGCGAAGACGACGGCCAATGCGTCCGCCTCACCAAAGTCGATCGCGTCGTCGGCTATGAAGGCCAATGCCTCGAGCGCGACACGACCGAGCCGCTCAACGGCGGCACCGATCAATTCGCCTGCCTGGCCTGGCGCCCGGTCGGCTTGGTCGGCGGCACGCGCGACATCTACAACCAGAACCAGTCCGCCGGCTACTTCGCCGCGGCGGATCGCCGTTTCTACTGCGTCGGCCCGCAGGATCCATGGGCGCTCCACCTCGACATCAACTCTACGCAAGATTACAACACGACGGACAACCACGACGGCATCACCGTCGGCCCGTACGACCAGTACACCGATAACTATTTCGGTCCCGGCGTCGTGGCGAACGGAAATACCAATCCGAAAATGCTGGATAGTTACAACTGCCAGGACCTCGACCAATCGCCGGGAGGCGGAGGCTGGTGCGCTTGGCCCGCGGACTTCCAAAGCCAATCGACCCCGCAGCAAACGGACGGCAACGGCAACCCGATCGGCTGCTCGCAGAATAGCGACTGCGATTCCAGCACCACGAATCCTCAATCCTACTGCAACCTGAAGGATGGCACCTGCCACGCCGTCGCGTCTTCGAACACCTACAGGCTTGATACGACCGCGCTCGGCGTTCTCGGCTGCTACGCGATGGCCGACGACAGCCACCTCGAGTCCGATGCGAACTACATCGAGTATCCGTACATCGGCCCCCCGATCTACAGCCAGCAACTCCTCGGCATCTATTTCCAGGTCTCGAAAGGCGTGCAGAACAACGCGTACATCAATCCGACGAACCCGCAAAACGCGATCAACAGCGATTGCGGATCTGATCAAAAGGATACGGGCGATTCAAGCATGGTCAATGAAGATAATGCCGGCAGCAGCGACACGGCGCCGGAACCGGCCGACGACGCTTGGGCTGACCGCATCGCCAAGAATAATAACGACAACAACTTCTTCTTCCTGACCGAAAAGAGCGGCTGGAAGGTCGACCCCTCGAACGGCAACGGCCAAATCGTCCTGTCGGCTTCATTCGATCAGAATGGCCTGTTGAAGTCGATCCGCGTGGCCGCGGCGGTCGGCGACGGCAATGATAACGGCACGTTCGGCCTCAACCGCATGGGTTTCATCTTCAAGCCCGGCTGTTCCGAAGTCGCTCAGATCGACCAGCCCGGCGAATTCGGCGCGACGCAGGCCTTCACGAACTCCATCAACTCGTACCGCAACTTCGATCCGAGCTTGCAGCTCACGGACGTCTACAGCGCCAACGACGACACGCAGCTCCGCGTCTTCAATGACGCGTGCCGGCCCTACAGTTCCATCGGTTCCGTCTCGGCGCAGCCGCCGACCAAGCCTTGGACCTACGTGGCGGCTCGGCAGAGCGGCGACTATGGCCAGTGCACCGTGCTGGACTTCCTGAAGGGCGCCGCATATCAGACGGACACGCCGGAAGATCTGGCCGCCAATCCGCCGGCCAACGTTCAGCCCTTCCATTGGGCCGAGTCCAGCTTGCGCGTCATCTTCCGCAAGATCTTCGCCATCTTCCAATATCAGCCGCTCGACATCTTCGGCCATGGCGGTACCTACCAGCCGGCGGCGAACACGTATGATGAAACCGATAACGTCGATCCGACGGCCTTGGGCTTCCGGTCCGGCCTCGGCGCCGTGATCGGGGGCACGACCTGGAACCCACCCCGCGTCGCCTCCGTCGACCTGAGCGCCTGCAACGCCACCGGACAATGCAAGGTGGCCAGCCTTGATACGCTGACGGTCAACGGCCACACCAAGGGACTCATTCTCGGAGCGGACGGAGCCCTGAGCGTCACCGGAAAATTCTTCGCCTGGGCCTCGCATGATTCGATGCCGATCGTGCAGCGCACCGTGCTCTGGGGCGACCTCGCTTCCGAGGAACCGCCGGCCAAGGGTTGGTACAAGAACGAGAAACCCTACTGCTCGCCGGACACGTCCGACGCCAACGCGATCGGACAATGCGACATCAGCGGCCTGACCTGCCTGACCAGCGCGGACTGTTTCGGCGGCACCTGCAACAAGGCCTTGAACCTCTTCGGCAACACGCCGGGCGCCTGCAACGCGGGCACCTTCCAGTTCGACCACATCTACACCTGCACGCTGGCGGATCTCCAGTCGATGCCGGCGTGCACCGGTCCAAGCGACCTGGCCGACAACGCGCCGTGCTATCGCGTCCTGGCCGGCACCTCGACCTGCGTCTACCGGCCGAAGGTCCAGATCGTCGACAACTGGGGCTGGTGCAACTGCACCGGTTCCGGCTGCAAAGTCGCCGGCGGCGCGTACAAGGACGGCTGCAGCCTTTCGAACCCGCCGGCCAACGCCAAGCCGTGGACGGAATTCACCGGCGAAGTTCGCCTGACGCCGACCCTGGACGACGCGCGAGCCTTCGCGCCGCCTTCCGGCGGCGGAGCGGGCAGCCTCCTCCGTTCCAGCATCCTGCACAACATCCTGATCAGCAGCGAGTCCTTCTAACCCTGTTCTATGCCCGTCCTCCGACGCCTCCACGCCAGATCCCGCGCCTTCTTCACCGGTAAGGCCGGCCTTTGGCGCGCGATGGCGTTCGGAGCGGCCGGGCTGTTCCTGTCGGCCGTCCCGGCGGCGGTCCATGCCGGCTCGTGCGGCCTGAGCGATCCGGCCGCTTGCATCGCCATGATCTTCGTCTGGATCTTCCAGATCCTGACGGCGCTCATGGGCTACATCCTGATCCTCGAAGTCGGCGCCTTGATCCGCGTGGCGCAATACTTCAATTTCGTCTCGCCCGGACCGACGGCGGTCAGGATCGGCTGGGTCGTCACGCGCGACTTGGCCAACATGTTCTTCATCGTCTTCCTGCTGATCATCGCCTTCAGCACGGTCATCGGCTACGCCAAATATCATTACGAGAAGAACCTCTCGCGCCTCCTGATCATGGCGGTGGTCATCAACTTCTCGAAGACGATCTGCGGCCTGTTCATCGACATGAGCCAGGTCGTGATGCTCTCGTTCGTCAACGGCTTCAAGGCGGCCGCGGCCGGCAACTTCCTGAACGCCTTTCAGATCAGCAAGCTGCTCAGCATGTCGGGCGGCAACGCCGACTACAACTTCGGCCTGGTCCTGGCGATGATGCTGGCCTTCATCCTGGCCGCGATCGCCGTCTGCGTCGTTTTGGTTATGCTGGTCATGCTGATCTTCCGCGTGATCATGCTTTGGATCCTGATCATCCTCTCGCCGATCGCCTTCCTGACGAGCGCCTTCCCGTTGAGCGGCAACTATTACAGCCAGTGGTGGGGCGAACTCAAGAAATATCTCGTCGGCGGACCGATCATCGCCTTCTTCCTCTGGCTCGCGCTGGCGACCGCGCAGGCCAACGGCGGCAACCTCGCCAATCAGAGCGAAGGCTGGGGCGTGGATTCGACGGCCTCATCGGCCGAAGTCGCCGGACAAGGCGCGAAGCTCGGCGTCACCAACAACGCCCAGATTCCGAGCGAAGCCGGACGCACCGACACGATCATGAGCATGATCATCGCGGTCTGCATCATGTTCGCGGGCTTGAAGTTCGCCTCCGATCCTTCGATCGGCGGCATGGCTTCCGGTTTCGCCGGCAAGGTGCGGAGCAAGGCGCAGAATGCGCTGAAGAGCGCCGCGACGGGCAGCGCGAAATACGCCGCCTCTCCGTTCCTGAATACCGGCGGCAAAGTCTTGGCGAAAGTGCCGCTCGTGGGCGGTCTCGGCCGCGCGGCGGTCTTGACCAGCGAGAAATGGAAGAAAGAACGCCAGGCCGGCCGCGAGAAGTTCGCCGGTTCGCTCGACGACATGGCGCGCCTCAGTCCGGGGGCGTTCTCGCGGGAGATGAACGCGCTCGCGAAAAAGGGCAATCCGGACGAGATCGACAAGAAACGCCTGGATTCGATGATGGGCGTCGCGCTCAAGAGTCCCAAGCTCGCGCAGGAATTGGGCAAGAACGGCACCGGCGGCTTTGCGCTCGGCAACATGATCACGAGCGCGAAAGGCGGCAAGCCCCTGCAGGATGCGTTGGGCGTGATGATGAACGACAAGACCGCCGCCGGCTGGGCCAGACAGGATCCAAGCCTTCTCCGCGCCGCGTACGACAAGACGATGCAGGCGACCTTTGAGCATGACAAAGACGGCAACATGGTGTTGAGGGATGAGAACGGCAACGTGGCGACAGCGGATAAGGGCGGCAAAGCGGTCGTCACGGATCCGAACATGCTGAAGACGCTCGGCGAGCTCAAACAGAAATTCGCGCCGAAGCTCGCGACGATGTCCAAGGACCCGAACGATCCGAACGGAGAAAAGATCGTCGGCGAAAAAGATTTGAAGGAAATCGTGCCGAGAATGTCGGCCGATGACATCGGCGGCATCTTGAAGAAAGACATGGGCGTGTTCATGCCGCACATGACTTCCAGCCAGTTCCGCAAAGTCATGACGGACGGCAAGCCCGATCAGCTTGAAGGCGCCAGGGACACGCTCAGCGCCATGACGAAGGAGCGGGTGGCGGAAACGCTGCGCGAAAAGGGCGCGAACGCCGCCGATATCCCGAAGGACTGGTATTCCGATCCCAAGATCGCGAGTTTCGTGCTCGGCGCCTCCAAAGGCGACGCGGCCGCGCGCGCCAAGATCATGGCCGATCCGGAACGCGCGAAGGCGCTGCAGACGACGGCGGTCGACGAATTGGCGGAGGTGCGCAAAGGTGGCGACGAAGACAAGATCGCCGCAGCTGCGGTGCAGGCGATCTCGGTCGGTTCGCTCAGCGCGGATCAGATCAAAGGCGACGCGAACCTTCGGAACATCCTCGGCAGGGAATTGGATACGTCTGCCTTGGCGCGCGGCATCGATAAGGATAACGCGGGCCAGGTTGCGGCCGCGCGCGAAGCCTTCAAGGCCGTCATGAACACGGATCCTTCGCGCATCCGGAATCTCCGCGCGAACGATCAATACAGCAAGCTGCTGCCGCCGAGGGAAGAGATCGAGGCTGCCGTGACGGCGAACAAGGGCCGCGAACGGATGTCGCTGGCGGGAGAAGCCCCGGCCCTTTTGAGCGACATCGACAATCAGCTCAAGACGCTGGCGCGCGAGGTCGGCGAAGACAAGCTCGCGGGCCGGCCGACGGCCGCGAAGGAACAACACATCGACCAGCTCACGCAGACGATCCAGACGCTCGACGCCGCGACGAAACAGCGCGCGAACGCGGAACAGGAACTGGCGCAGATGACGCAGCGTTTGGCCGATGCGCAGGGCCGCGGCGCGGACGCTTCGACCATCTCCGGTCTCCAGAGCTCGCTTGAACGGATGAACAAAGGCCTGCAGGATCTCGATTCCTCCATGGCCAAGCAGATTGCCGCCTACAAGGGCATCAAGTTCGAAGACGGCAGCGGTAAGGGCCGCAAAAGCGGCGGGGGAGGACGCGCATGATCGCGAATGACATCACTCAGCGGAAGCTTCATGAGCTGCCGGAGCCGGTGCTCGACTACCTCTATTCGGAGCGCGCCGGCGAGCTGAACGTGAAGATCATCGACCGCAATGGCCTGAACGAATCTCAGGAACCGGAACTCTTCGCGCTGCTCAACGAGACGTTCGCGCAAGAGTTGCCGCTCGATCGGCTCCTGTCCGAGGCCAAAGCGCGTTTCGGCTTCGACGATCTCAAGGCCAAGGCGCTCGCCGCCGACATCGCCGGCTACCGTCTCTTGCCGCTCGACAAATGGATCGGCGACGTCAGCGCGTTCCTGCGCTCGCTCGGCGCCGATCCTAAAGCCTATCCCGATTTCCGCGTTCCGATCGCGCATCGCACCATCGATCAGGCCGCCGACGAAGTCGTGACCTCCGTCGGATCCGCGGACCCCCACTTGCAGAACCGGCTGCGCAACGTCGTTGAATCTCTTTTGGCCGGCGTGCGTACGGACAAGCAGGCGGAAGAGGTGCTGACCCGGCCCGAAAAAATCGGGGGAGCGGGGCTTGATCCGAAAACCGCGGCGCATGTCATCGAAGAAGCGCGCGAGGAGACGCGTTCGATCGTGCTGGATCGCGAAGTTTCCGTTCCCAAAGAAACGGCTCCGGTCGCCGAAGCGCCGGTGAAGAAAACGGCGGATGCGGGATCGCTGGCGATCACGCCTGAAGACGCCGCCGAGCTGGCCCGTTTCAAAAAAGCGCCGCCGACGAAAGACATCGAGGCGGCCGTCCAGGAAATCTACCTCGCCTCCGGCCTGCAGACGGCCGACGAAGCGATGGCCAAGCGCGTCAAAACCGTGATCGCCAACCGCCTGCGCGACGTGCGCGACCAGATGGAAACGCTCGAGATCATGACCCAGCCGAAGGAGTTGGGCGGTTTGAATCTCGGCCAGGACGCGGCGCGGGCGCTGCTCGAAACGATCCAGGCAAGACTCCGCGGCGCCGACGCGACGCACGAGGCGAAAGTCAAAACGGAAAAGGCGGAATGGGTCGCGGCCACGCGGGCGGAGAAGACGCAGACGGAAGCTCAAGTCGTCGTCGACGAGAAAACCGAACTCGAGCAGCTCTACCAGAGCATCGTTTCAAAATCCAAAAAGGCTTCGGCCAAAGCGCCGGCCCCCGTCGTCACCTCACCGACGCCCGTCGCCAGCGGGAAGGCCTCGGCCGCGCCCGCCAATCTGCCGATCGCGGTCGCGAATCCGGTCCCGCCGGAATTCCGCCCCGCTCCGCCGCCTCCGCCCGCGCCGGTCGTCGCCATCGCGCCGCCCGCTCCGCCGGCCCCGCCGCCGCTCAGCCTGGTCAAACCGGTCCGCGAAACGGCCCCCGCGCCGCGCAGCGCGCCCGCGCCTCTCGCGCCGCGGCCCAAGCTTGAAGACGTGAAGGCCTCGCCCAAGCTGACGGGACCGGTCGAAGAGCTGCGCGCGATCACGGTCGTCGATTTCCGCCGCCTTTCGAAAGACCCGAAAGAAGCCTGCTTGAAGATCAAGGACAAGATCGACCTGCTCGGCGAGCAGTCCTATACCCGGAAAAGCGAAGGGATCGCCGCCTGGGGAGCGTCCGAAGTCGTGCAGACGTACCTGGACCTGATGCGGGAAAGCTTGAACGGCACCCCGCTCAAGGACGCCGTGCTCGCCAGAGAAGCGCAAAAGAAGCCGATTTTGACGCAGGAAGAGTTCCAAGCCGTGGCCGAACTCAGCAGACAGTTGCGGTACTAAATGGTAGAATGCCAGCATGCCCCAGTTCGTCGTCCCGCAATTCATCGACGTCGAGGACAAGATCCTCGGACCGATCACGACGCGCCAATTCGCCATCATCATGGTCGACGCGCTCGTGATGTTCATCGTCTACAAGATTTTGGCCCTGGCCTATGCGATCATCACGGACGTGGTCTTCCTGACGGCCGGGCTCGTCCTGGCCTTCGTCCGCGTGAACGGCCAGCCGTTCCACTATTTCCTGCTGAACGTCACCCAGACGTGGCGACGGCCGCGCATCCGCGTCTGGAACAAGGATCTGAGCGACGCGGAGATCATCGCGCTGTCGAAAGTGGAACCCCCGCCTCCGCCGACGCCCAAGCCGTATAAGGAGGCCCTGACGACCTCGCGCCTTTCGCAGCTCGCGCTCGTCGTCAACACGGGCGGCGTGTATCAGTCGGAGGATTAAGCGCGCCGGAGGACTATGGCGACACAGCCGCAATTGATGCAGAGCAAGAAGCTCGCGGGAGCGAAGCCCCAGGTTTCGACCCAGCAGTTTTTGGACATCGCCGAAATTCGCGAGGACGTCGTCGTGATGAAAGACGGCACGATGCGCGCGGTGCTGCTCGTCTCCAGCCTGAACTTTTCGCTGAAATCCGAAGACGAACAGGAAGCCATCATCCAGGGCTACATCTCGTTCCTGAACTCGCTCGATTCGCCCGTCCAGATCCAGATCCAATCGCGCAAACTCAACGTCGACGATTACCTGAACCGCCTCAAGGAGCAGGAAAAGGATCAGGCCAACGAGCTCCTGCGCAACCAGATTTCCGATTACCGCCAGTTCGTGAAGGAACTGGTCGAGCTCGGCGAGATCATGCAGAAGAAATTCTTCGTGATCGTGCCGCACAATCCCGCCAACTCCCAGCGCAAGGGTTTTTTCGCCCGCATGTCGGAAGTGCTTTCTCCGCTCGTCTCCGCGCGCCTGCGCGAAGACCAGTTCCGCCAGCGCAAGAAGGATTTGAGCATCAAAGTCGACGCGGTCCGCGCCGGACTGAATTCGATGAGCCTGTCGAGCGCGCTGCTCGATACCCAGGGGCTGATCGAATTGTATTACACGGCCTACAATCCGCAGTCGATGGAGACGCAGAAACTCGAAAAGACCGACGCGCTGCGCGTCGAAGCCTGATATGGCCTTCAATCCCGCCTCCGCCAAACCCAAGGCCGCTCCGAAAGAGGAGAAGCCAGAGCTCTCGCCTGAAGAAAAGAAACGGCAGACTCAGGAAGAGCGCATCAAGCTCGAGGAAGAACGCGTCTACCGCAGAGGCGTCGTTTCGCTGCGCGACCTGATCTCGCCGTCGGCCTTCGAGGTCAAGCCGAACTTCGTCCGGCTGGGCGACCTGTACGCCCGGACGATCTTCGTCGTCACCTATCCGCGCTATCTGACGCTCGGCTGGTTCACGCCGATCATCAATTTCTCGTCGACGATGGACGTCGGCATGTTTTTCTATCCCGTCCAGCCGGAAGTCATTCTGAAGCAGCTCCGCAACAAGGTCGGCGTGCTGGAAGCGCAGATCATTTCCGACGCCGAGAAGGGCGCCGCCCGCGACCCGCTCCGCGAAACCGCGCTGCGCGACATCGAAAAGCTGCGTGACGACCTGACCCAGGGCATCGAGCATTTCTTCCAGTTCGCGCTCTACGTCACGATCTACGCGGGTTCCGAAAAAGAGCTCGACGACCTGACCAACCAGGTTGAAGGCATGTTCGGTTCCAAGCTGATCTACACCAAGCGCGTGCTCTATCAATCGGAGCAGGGCTTCAATTCGACGCTGCCGATCGGCAACGACGAGCTGATGATCACCTTCAACATGAACACGAGTCCGATCGCTTCGGGCTTCCCGTTCGTCTCGGCCGACCTGACCTCCGACAACGGCATCCTGTACGGCATCAACCGCCACAACAACAGCCTGATCCTCTTCGACCGTTTCTCGCTGCAGAACGCGAACGCCGTGGTCTTCGCGACCTCCGGCGCCGGCAAGAGCTACACCGTCAAGCTCGAAGTGCTGCGCTCCCTGATGATCGGCACCGACGTCATCATCATCGACCCGGAAATGGAGTACAAGCATCTCTCCGACGCGGTCGGCGGCACCTACATCAACATCTCGCTGGCCTCCGATTCCAAGCTCAACGTTTTCGACCTGCCGCGCGCGGTGGGGGAGGACGTGCGTTCGGAAGACATCATCCGTTCGGCCGTCATCGCGGTCAAAGGCCTGATGCGCATCATGTTCGGCTCGGTCACCACGGCCGAAGACTCGATCATCGACCGCGCCTTGCTCGAAACCTACGCCAAGAAAGACATCGTGCCGGGCGTCGATCTCACCAAAATCGAGCCGCCGATCCTGTCGGACTTCCAGCAGGTGCTCGAAGGCATCACCGGCACGGACGACTTGCAGATCAAGCTGCGCAAATACACCGAAGGCACCTTCGCCGGCCTCTTGAACTCGCCGACGACGGTCGAGATGACCAACAAGCTCGTGGTCTTCAGCGTCCGCGATCTCGAAGACGAGCTGCGTCCGCTCGGCGTCTACACGATCGTCAACTACATCTGGAACGTCGTGCGTTCCGAGCGCAAGAAGCGCATCCTGGTCATTGACGAAGCCTGGTGGCTGATGCAGCACGACGATTCCGCCAAGTTCATCTTCGCCCTGGTCAAGCGCTGCCGCAAATATTTCCTGGGCGTCACGACCATCACCCAGGACGTCAACGACTTCCTGCGCTCGCCGTAC
>CAYOJH010000017.1:0-25303 GCA_964404275.1 uncultured Gammaproteobacteria bacterium
CTACGTGACCTCGATCCAGCCGACCGCGTCGACCGCCTTCATCTGCGGCGAAGCCTCGCCGTGCGTCGAGCCGATTTCGGGCAACGCCTATCTCCAGAAGACGCTCTCGGGCAGCTTCCTGGTCAAGAATAAGTATCTCGAGAAGCTGTTCGAGGACAAGGGGATCAATACCACCGAGACCTGGAAGAAGGTGATCGCCGCCAAAGGCTCCGTCCAGCATCTGGAAGAACTCACCGATGAGGAAAAGGCGGTCTTCCGGACCGGCTACGAGATGAACATGCGCGAAATCGTCCAGCAAGCATCCGATCGGCAGGTCTACATCGACCAATCGCAATCCGTGAACCTGTTCTTCCCGACGCCGATCAGCGGCAAATACCTGCACGATGCGCATTTCATGGCCTGGAAAGCCGGCATGAAGAGCCTCTACTACCTGCGCTCGGCCGCGCCGATCGAGGCCGACGCGATCGACGGCGCGCAAGCCCACGCCAAAGTCCAGACGCGCGACTTCGCCAACGAAGAGTGCGCGGTCTGCCAATAAAATCAAAAACGCCCCTCGCGGGGCGTTTTCGTTTCCTTACTTCTGCACCGTGAGCGATGCGGCTCCGCCGCCGTCGCAGGTGATGTTGTACGTGCCGGCTTTCCAGACCGCGGCCACTGCCGCGCCGTACGCGCCGACCGAGTACGATTGGCCGGCGAAGGCGAAGGTGTGCGCCTTGGCGTCGCGGTTGTCGAGCAAGAAGTACTTACCGGACTTCACAACCAGGCTGCCCGGCGTGCCGTGGCAGTTCGAGAACTGGAAGCGGTAGCCGTTCTCGATATAGGGCAGCGCTTTCGTGGGATAGTTCCCCGAAGGCGCGGCTTCCGTCTGGCCGCCGATGACCACGTTGGCAAAGGGCGACGTCTGGGCCGGCTGCGTTGCCGGCTGGGCGGGAGCGGGCATGGACTGACGCGCCGCCAAGCCATAGACCACGATCCCGATCAGGACGCCGAGGAGCACGTACGGGACGTACTTCCGCATTTCATCTTTCTTCATACGCGTTGCGCGATGAAAGAATAAAAGAGAACAAGAAACGATCGCCTTTCAGTATACCATGGATTTGCTACGATGCGGGCATGATGACGCCTCTCCTGCCTTTCGACGCCGAGTTGCGGCCGCGCCTCACGGCCCGCCGCCTGACCGTGCGCGTGCATCCCGGCGGACGCGTGACCGTGACCGTGCCGAAACGCTGCTCGCGCGCCGAGGTACTGCGCTTCTTGGAAGCGCAGCGCGCTTGGATCGAGCGGACGCGGGCGGCGCTGGCGGATCGTCCCGCGCCCAAGCCGCGCGGCGAGGCGCGCCGGCTGTACCGGCTCCATAAGGAAGCGGCGCGCCGGAGAGCCTACGCGCTCATCGCGAAGTTCGCGCCGTTTTACGGCGTGTCCGTGCGGGCCGTTTCGATCCGCGACCAAAAAAGCCGCTGGGGCAGCTGTTCGCGGAGCGGAAACCTGGCGTTCAATTACCGTTTGGCGCTTCTGCCCGAACGCCTGGCCGAGTACATCGTCGTCCACGAGCTCTGTCATCTCTTGGAATTCAACCATTCCGAGCGTTTCTGGGCGCAAGTCGCCCGGACGGTGCCGGAACATCGCGCGTTGCGGAAAGCCCTGCATCGATCCTATCCGACCTACGCCTAGGTTTCGTCCTCTTTCAATCGCGCGATCAGGGCGGGGAATTGACTGCGAGACGAAAAAACGCTTAAGGTGCGGTATCCGTTCTTTGCAAAGGAGCTTGCCATGCGATTGCGAGGGATCGAATTCGGTCCGGTTTGGGACGCTTCGGGCGTTCGAGGATTTTTCGGCGAGGGCTACTGGTATCATCGCCTGATTCCTGGCCTGTCGTTCAAAGGCTCGACCTTCGTGGCCAAAACGACCACCCTCGGCCCGCGCAAAGGCCATATGCCGCTGCGAAAGGATTTCACTCCGGCCGAACGCAAGCCGAAATGCATCGCGGTGAAGGCGCGCCAAGGCGCCGTCTTGAACGCGGTCGGACTGTCCGGACCCGGCGCGGAAGCGCTGCTGCTCGACGGCCGCTGGCAGGAACGGACCGAGCCGTTCTTCCTTTCGTTCATGCCGGTCGGAGAAACGCCGCAACAGCGTTTCTCCGAACTCAACGTCTTCGTGCGGCTGCTCGACAAGTTCCGCATCGAGTTCCAGGCGCCGTTCGGCTTGCAGATCAACGTCTCATGCCCGAATACCGGACACGCGTTCGGGGACATCGAAACGGAAACGCGGATGCTGCTTACGCGCGCCGCGACGCTCCGGATCCCGCTGGTGCCGAAATTCAGCGCCATCACCCCGGTCGATATCGTCGCGCGCATCGCTCGGCATCCGGATTGCGACGCCGTCTGCGTCTCGAACACCGTCCCGTGGGGTCAAGTCGATCCGATCATGCGACACGCGTTTTCCGGATCGCTGACGTCGCCATTGGCGGAATACGGCGGCGGCGGACTCTCCGGCGCGCCGATCTTCCCGATCGTCGTCGATTGGGTGAAGCGCGCGGTCGCTTCGGGATTTCCGAAGCCGATCAACGCCGGCGGCGGCATCTTGGGGCCGCGCGACGTCCAAACGCTGAAAAACGCCGGCGCCGCCTCGGTGTTTCTCGGCTCGATCGCCGTCGTGCGCGGCTGGCGAGTGCGGAAAACCATCCGCGCCGCCCACCACTGTTTCGGAAAGGAAGATTGAGATGGAAACGCTTTCGCTCATCCGCCCCGACGACTTCCATGTCCACCTGCGCGAACCCCGTCAGGTCCGCGAAACGCTCTTTCACACCGCGCAAGCCTTCGGCCGCGCGCTGGTCATGCCGAACCTCGCTTCGCCCGTGCTGACGGCCGATGATGCGACCGGCTATCATCATGCGATCATGCGGGCCGTCCGCGAGTTCGGGTTCCCGGGCGGGTTCACGCCGCTCATGACGATCCAAATCGTCGACGCGACGACACCGGAGACGATCCGCGACGCCAAAAAGGCGGGCGTGACCGCCGGCAAGCTCTATCCCGCCGGCGTCACGACCAATTCCGCCAACGGCGTGCGGCAGATCGACGCGCTCGCGCCCGTCTTCGAGGAGATGCAGCGCGCCGACATGGTGCTCTGCCTCCACGGCGAGACGCCCGATATCCCCATCCTCGATCGCGAAACGCATTTCCTGATGACGCTTGGGAATCTCGCGTCCGAATTCCCTCGGCTGCGCATCGTGCTCGAGCATCTCTCGACCGCCGCGGCCGTAGAGATGGTGAAGCGGCTTCCGGAAAACGTGGGCGCGACCATCACCGCGCACCATCTTCGGCTGACGCTCGATGACGTCATCGGCGACACGCTCAGGCCGCATCACTTTTGCAAGCCGGTTGCCAAACGTCCGGAAGACCGCTTGGCGCTGCTCAAGGCGGCCATGAGCGGGAATCCGAAATTCTTCTTCGGCTCCGATTCGGCGCCTCATGCGCGCAGCGCCAAAGAATGCGCCGAAGGCTGTGCCGGGGTCTTCTCGGCGCAAGTCGCGCTGCCGCTTCTTGCCACGATCTTCGAAGAGAACGGCCAGCTCGGCATGCTCGAAGAGTTCGTGTCGATCAACGGCGCGTGCTTCTATCGGAAGCCGACGAATCCCGGCCGGACGACGCTGGTCAAACAGCCATGGCGCGTCCCGAACGAGGAGAATTACGGCCGCCTGCCGTTCATGGCCGGCGAAACGCTGCCGTGGAAGTTCTCCTACTGACCGTTTCGGCTCGATCCCGCGATCGAGCCTTTTCTTTTTGCCCAATCGCTGCTATGCTCCGTTCGATATGAAGACGCTCGTCCTCAAAGCCGGCAAAGAAGCCAACGTCGGATTCCGCCATCCGTGGATCTTTTCGGGCGCGCTCGAAGACCTCGAAGCCGAGCACGGCTCGATCGTCCGCGTGGCCGACAAGAACGGCAAGATTTTGGCGACCGGCACCTTCTCCGCGCGCTCCTCGATCGCCGTGCGCTGTTTCGAATTCGGCGAAGCCGAGATCAACGGCGCGTGGCTCGAGAAGCACATCCGCGAGGCGCACGAACGCCGTATCTTGATGGGTTACGGGCCTAAAACCGAGACTACCGGCTATCGCGTCCTTTTCGGCGAGGCGGATGGCGTGCCGGGCCTGGTGGTCGATCGTTTCGCTGATGCCGTCGTTTTCCAAATTTCGACGGCCGGCATGGATGCGCTGCGCGAAGACGTCATTGCTGCGCTCAAGAAAATTTTGCGCCCGTCCTGCCTGATCGAACGCAGCGATATGCCCGTCCGCGCCGAAGAGGGCTTGGAGGACGTCGTGAAGATCCATGAGGGCGCGGCCGATGATCTTGTCACTTTTGAAGAGCGCGGTCTCCGTTTCCTGGCCGATCCGATCAAAGGCCAGAAGACCGGGTTTTTCCTCGACCAGAAAGACGCGCGCTCGGCGCTCGGGCGCTTCGCCGAAGGCTGCGAAGTCTTGAACCTGTTTTCCTATTCCGGCGCGGCCGGCATCGCGATGATGAAAGGCGGAGCGAAATCCGTGCACAACGTCGACGCGTCCGAAGACGCGCTCACGCTTTGCCGCAAGCAAGCCGAACTAAACGAGCTTTCCGAAAAGAAATTCACGACCGAACAAACCGACATTTTCCAGTGGCTCGGCGCGGGCTACGACACGCAATACGACGCGGTCGTGATGGATCCGCCGGCACTCATCAAATCGATGAAGGACGCCGAAGAAGGTCGCAAGGCCTATCATTTCCTGAATCGCGCCGCGATGCGCCTCGTCAAAGACGGCGGTATTTTCGCGACCTCCAGCTGCTCGCACTTCCTGACGGAAGACGACCTGGCCTATACGCTCCGCCGCGCCTCCGTCCAAGCGGGCATCCGTCTCGATCTCCTGCAAGCCATTCGCCAGAGCAACGACCATCCGCAATCGATCTATTTCCCGGAATCGCTCTATTTGAAAACGCTGATTTTTCGAGTAAGTCGCTAAAAAAGAAAAACGCCGCTCAGGGGAGCAGCGCGTTGATCTTGGCGGCCATGATGAAGTCGTTCTTTGACAGGCCTTTGACGGCGTGCGTCGTCAGCGTGATGCGGACGTAGCCCCAACCGTACGCCATGTCCGGGTGATGCCCTTCTGCCTCCGCCAGCGCGCCGATCTTGGGGCCGTTGGCGAAGATGAACGCTTCCGCTTCTTTGAAAGCCGTCTTGCCCTTGAAGGTGAAGGTGCGCAGGATTGACTTGGCGTCATCCGCGAGCGTCCAACCGGGCGTCTGGGTCATGTAGGCTTCGGCCTCTTCGCGCGTCAGAGAAGGCATGCCACCCCGGCACGGAACGCACTTCAGATCGCAGAGATTCTGGTCCATACGAGTCTCCTATGCTAGCGTTGAATCGAACCTCCACATTCTATGGCATTGCAAATCGGTGACAAGGCCCCTTCGTTCCCAGCTCTCAAAGACGCCCGCGGCCCTTGGGTCTTACTCTATTTCTACCCGAAGGACGATACGACCGGCTGCACGACGGAAGCCTGCGCGCTTCGCGACAATTTTCCGAAGTTTAAGAAACTGAAGACCGTCGTGTTGGGCGTTTCGACCAATTCGCAGAAAAGCCACGACAAATTCGCCAAGAAGTTCGACCTGCCGTTCGCGCTCGTGCCGGATGAAGAAAAAGAAATCGTGAATGCCTACGGCGTCTGGGGCAAGAAGAAATTCATGGGCCGCGAATACATGGGGACCAAGCGTTGGTCGTTCTTGATCGATCCCGAAGGCACGATCGCCAAAATTTACGAAGACGTGAAACCCGCCATCCATGCCGAAGAAGTTCTCAACGACCTCCAAGTTCTCCGGAAGTGACACGCCCTTCGCGCAGAAGGTTTACGCGATCGTCGCGAAGATTCCGCGCGGCCAGACGCGCACCTATAGCCAAGTCGCGGCAGCAGCCGGACGTCCCGGAGCGGCACGTGCCGTCGGCACGATCATGCACAAGAATCGCGACACCACGCGCGTGCCGTGCCACCGCGTCATCCGTTCGGACGGCACGATCGGCAACTACGCCTTCGGCGGCGAGGCCAAAAAACGCGCCTTGTTGAAGCGCGAAGGCGCTTTGTCATAAGCGTTGACGCCGACCACGGGCGCGCCTAAGGTGGTTTTACTATGCGAATTACCCGCTCAATCGCGCTTCCGCACGACGTCAAAGCCGACCTGCTCGTCGTCGGCGTCTTCGAAGGCTCCGAAATCACTCCGCTTTCCAAGATCGATGGCGCCTTGGGCGGACACCTTGCCGCGCACGTGAAAGAGGAGGAGTTCAAAGCCAAACCGGGCGCGACGCTCACGATCCACACGCACGCCAAACTGCCGTACCGCAAGCTGACCCTGCTCGGTCTCGGCGAGCGGAAAGGTTTCGATCTGCGCCGCCTTCGCAGCGCGACGGCCTGCGCGTCGAGGGCGGCCTCCGCTTCGAAAGCCAAGACCCTGGCGCTCTGGCTGCCGTTCGACAAAGCCGGCGCCAAGGCGGCCGAAGCCGTGCAGGCGGCCGCAGAAGGCCTGCTCTTGGGTTCCTACCGCTATGACCGGTATAAGGAAGACAAGAAAGCCAAGCGCGTGGAAGAGGCGGTCTTGCTGACCGCCGCCAGCGTCAACGCGAAGCTGTTTGAGAGGGCCGTGGTTGAAGCCGAAGCGTTCGCGGGCGCTTCCGCCTACGCCCGCGACCTGGTCAACACGCCGGCGCTCGAGATGCACCCGGCCTCGTTCGTGCAAGAAGCCCTAGCCCTGACGATCGGCCAGAAACGTTTTTCGGTGAAGATCTTCGGTCGCGCCGAATTGGAAAAGATGGGTTGCGGCGGCGTCTTGGCCGTGGCGCAAGGTTCGGCGCACGAGCCGAAGATGATCCATCTGACCTATAAGCCGGCCGTGAAGGCGCGCAAACGCGTCGTGCTGGTCGGCAAAGGCGTGACCTTCGATTCCGGCGGCCTGTCGATCAAACCGGCCGACGGCATGATGGACATGAAAATCGACATGGCCGGCGCGGCCGCCGTGCTGGCCGTCTTCAAGGCGCTGTCCGTTCTGAAACTGCCAATCGAAGTCCACGGCATCGCCGCCATGGTCGAGAACATGCCCTCCGGCACCGCCATTCGTCCCGGCGACATCGTGAAAACGATGTCCGGTAAGACGATCGAGATTTTGAATACCGACGCTGAAGGCCGCGTCACGCTGGCGGACAGCCTTTTCTACGGATCGCAACTCAAGCCCGATCTGATGATCGATCTCGCGACGCTGACCGGCGCTTGCATGGTCGCGCTCGGTCAGGATCTGGCAGGCCTGATGACCGATGATCACAAGCTCGCGTCGCGTCTTGTAAGCGCGGGTGAGACCGCCGGAGAACCGCTCTGGCGCCTTCCGCTCTACGCCGACTACGCCGAGCTGGTCAAAAGCCGCCACGCCGACGTGAAAAACATCGGCGGCGGCCGCTACGGCGGCGCGATCACGGCAGGCCTCTTCCTCAAAGAATTCGTCGGTGAAACCCCGTGGGCCCACCTCGACATCGCCGGTCCGGCCTACGCCGAAAAAGACCACGCCGACGAACGCTCCTGGGGCGCGTCGGGCTACGGCGCGAGGCTGCTGCTCGAGTTCTTGCGGAAGCTGTAAACGAAAAACCCAGACGGCGTGTCGGGGTTTTTTGATGCTTAGGCTTTTCCGAGCGTCTTCTCTCCTGGCGTCCACTCAACCGGACACAGTTCGCCGGTTTGGAAGGCTTCGAGGACGCGAAGGGTTTCTTTGACGGAGCGGCCGACGCCGTTGTCGTTCACCAGGGCGTAGCGGACCTTGCCTTCCGGATCGATGATGAACGTGCCGCGCAGCGCGGTGCCTTCTTCTTCGACCAGCACGCCGTATTCGGACGAGACCTTGTGGTTCATGTCCGAGAGCAGCGGAAACGCGAGTGGGCCGAGGTCTTTCAACCAGGCTTTGTGCGAATGGGCCGAATCGGTCGACGCGCCATAGACGACGGCATTCAGTTTCTTGAACTCGGCATCGTGCTTGGAGAAGCCGGTGATTTCCGTCGGGCAGATGAAGGTGAAGTCGAGCGGGTAGAAGAAGAGCACGACCCACTTGCCGCGCTGTTCCGACAGCGTGTAGCTCTTGAACTCCTCGTCCGCGCGCGAAAGGCCTTGCAATTTGAAATCGGGAGCCTGTTTTCCGACCAGCGTCTGCATACTATTTCAGGTTATACTTCTCGATCTGCGCGTTCGGAACGCTCCAGTCCACGTTCTGCATGAACGCTTCAAGGTATTTCTTGCGTCCGGTCGCGTAATCGATGAAATACGCGTGTTCGTAGACGTCGAGTACGAGGAGCGGGACCTGGCCCCACACGCCGCCCTGGTTGTGGACGTCGCAGACGACGTTCATCAAGCGCTGTTCTTCCAAATCATAGGCCAGGACGACCCAACCGCGCGCCGTCATACCGCAGGCCGCGAACTCGGCGACCCATTTTTCGTACGAACCGAAATCGCGCATCAAAAGTTCAGCGACTTTACCCTCCGGCGCGCCGCCAGGGCCGCCGAGGTTGTCGAAATAACGCTCGTGTAGCTTCACGCCGTTCAGCGCAAAAGTCTCCTCGATTTTCAGTTCGCGGAGATCGCTGTAGGTGGCGTTGACGTTCGCCAAATCCACGCCGGCGAGTTTGGCGCGAATTTCATTAGTTTTTTTGACGTATCCGGCGTAGAGAACATCATGGTGTTCCGAGAGCTGTTTTTCAGAAAGTCCCGGCAAGGAGGCGTACTTCAAGGGTTTGGATTGCAATTCAGCCATAAGAAATCTAAGAATGACGGCCTCAGTATAGCAACATTAGCAAAAACTTAAAGGACTGGCCGGTTTCCTAATAAACGGTAGAAAATAGCGTTTACGAAGCGAAAGAATCGACTTGATCTTCATAGTCCGAGATTTCAAACCAATCGACGACTTTTCCGACCAACTGACGGTACATGGAACGGAACTTCCTCCTGGACATAGGTTTGAAGCGTGAAGAATGAATCGGTCCACTCAGTGAGACGAGAAGCGTTTTCAATACTTACGCAGGACGGCCCGAACGACGCCTTGGATGAGCGGGTCATGCACGAAGATTGGCGACATCAGCGCGTTGGCGGGCTGAAGGCGGATGCGCGTCGCCTCGCGATAGAAGCGTTTGAGCGTCGCGTAGGTGTTTTCGAGCAGCGCGACGACGATATCACCGTTCCTGGGCGAAGGATTGCGCTCAACCACGACGTAATCGCCATCCAAAATACCGTCGTCGATCATCGAAGTGCCGCGGACTTTCAAGACGTAGGAGTTCACCTCGTCGACGACCAGGTCGGCCGGAACGTCGATCGTGTCGTTCGTTTCGAGCGCCTCGATCGGGGCGCCAGCGGTGATCAATCCTTTGAGCGGCAGGCCGATGGCCGGGCGGCGCATCGTGGCTTTCGGCGTGAGCGAGAGCGAGCGGCCGCCGTCGTGCCGCAGGACGTAGCCTTTTTTCTCGAGCAGCGAGACGTGCTTGTGGATCGTGGCCGGGCTCGAGGCGCCCAAGGCACCCGCCAGCTCGCGATAGCTGGGCATAACGCCGCGCTTGCCGACGTGCTCCGAAATCGCATCGAGCAGCTCCTTTTGTTTCGAGGTCAGTTCGAACATAGAAGGATGAATGAGGATGAATAAGCGTTCGTCTTTCGTTCGCTCCCATCATAGATGAACAAAAGGCGAACAGCGCAAGACCCCGATTGTGGATATCTTTTAAGCTTGTTTCCAAAAAAACGTGTGTTATACTCCCAACCAGTTTTAAGAATTAGTGACCGATCTTTCGTATGGCCATGTCGTACGCCTGCCCGTTCTGCGGAGAACTGAACGCCAGAGATCTGGCCTTCCGCTGCGGGCTGTGCAGCTCCTCGCGCGTCGATGAAATGGACGGCGCCTACTTCTGCACCGGGTGCGGAGAGATTCGGAAGGACGATCTTTCGATGGAGTGCGGCCTCTGCGGAGCCGAAGAGCTCGCCGTCGCCGACGCCGCCGCAATGTAAGCAACACCAAACGGAAGCCTCGCGATGCATGGCGCGAGGTTTTTTCTTTTTGACGGAGTCGCGGCCGCGCGGTACGTTCCATCCAGCCCTTTGCGAGGAGGAGATGATGCCGTATGACACCTGCCTCGGAGAGAGGCTGGACGGACGCTACGAATTGACGCATCGCCTGGCCACGACCGGCATGAGCCGCGTGTACGTCGCGTGGGACCATCGCGATCAACGCTTCGTGGTCGCCAAGATCGCCAAGCCGGAGCACGCCGAGCGCCTCAAGCGCGCGACGGAGGCGCTGCAGGCGATTCAGCATCCCCGTGTCGTGCGCCTGCTTGCCGCGGGCGACGGGTACGTCGTCCTGGAACGGATCGAGGGCATGGATCTCGATCGCGCGCTGCGCAAACGCAATGATGTCGGCTTTCCGGCGCGAGAAGCCGTTCGCATGACAGCGGAGGCGCTTGAAGGACTGGCCTGCGCGCATCGAGCGGGATTTTTGCATCGAGATCTCAAACCCGAAAATCTCATGCTGGGATCCGGCGGCGTGCAACTGATCGATTTCGACCTGGTTGCGTACATCGACCCCGTGCGCCGGCGTGCGCGCCGCCTGACGCGGCCGGGCTCGTTCATGGGCACGCCGCTCTACGTCTCCCCCGAGCAATGCCGTGATTCGTCCGATGTCGGAATCCCGAGCGACGTGTACGCGATGGGGCACGTGCTCTACGTACTCCTGACCGGCGTGCCGGCAATTCCGGAATGTTCGTCGACAGGAGGTCTCTTGATCCGACAAACTTCGATGCCGCCGCGGCCATTTTCGGAAACGGCGCCCCGTATGCGCATCCCCAAAACGGTGCAAGCCGTGGCCCTGTGCGCGCTCGAAAAACGTCCCGCCGATCGCTATCAATCCGCTGATGAGATGCGATCGGCCCTCCTCGACGCCCTGCCGTGAGCAGTGGCGTTTTTCTTTTCCGCAATGCTAGAGTGAGGCCGTATGTTCGAAACGCATCCGATCCGAAAAACGCTGGAAGGCTGGGCGGCGGAGTTGCCGGGTTCGCGCTGGTTCGTGGTGGGCGGCGCCGTGCGCGATGCGCTGCTCGGCCGCGGCATCAAGGATGTCGACGTGCTCGTGGCCGGCGTCGCGTTTGAAAACGTGATCGCATTCTTGGAAGCGCGCGGCTCGGTCGACGACGTCGGCCGCACCTTCGGCGTGCTCAAGTTCGTCGGGCGAGACGACGGCCTGACGCTCGACGTCGCCTTGCCGCGGCGCGAGCGACCGGCCGGCACGGGCGGCGCGCGCGACGTCGAGACGGAATCCGATCCCTCGATGCGGATTGAAGACGATCTCGCGCGCCGCGATTTCACGATCAACGCGATGGCCTGGGAAGCGGCGGCGGATCGGCTGATCGATCCGGAGGACGGGCGCGGCGATCTCGAAAAAAAGAGCATCCGCGCGGTCGGGGATCCGTCCGCGCGCTTCGCGGAAGATTACACGCGGATCCTGCGCGGACTGCGCTTCGCGGTCCAGCTTGGCTTCGGCATCGAGCCCGCGACGCGTGAAGCGATGCTCGCGCTCATGCCGCGCATCAACGACGAACGCGACGGGCAGCGCCTGGTGCCGTACGAACTGGTCGCGCGCGAGCTTTTGAAAAGTTTCGCGGCCGATCCGTCGCGCACGGCCGAGGTCTGGGAAGAATCTGGCGCGCTCGCGCTCCTGGCGCCGGAACTTTCCGCCTGGCCCGCCCGCGTCCGCGAAGCGCTCGAGCGCCTGACGCAAGAAGATGTCGCGCGGGTCGTCGGCGAAGGTCGCCTCCCGATCACGCTGATTTTCGGCCTGTCTCTCGCGCATCTCGGCCCTGAAGGCGCGGGCGCCTTGGCCGAGCGTTTGAAGCTGGCCTCGGCCGGAACGGGTCTCGATGCGGCGCTGGCGCGGCGCCTGGCCGGAGGCGGCGACGTCGCCCTCTATAAGGAACTGGGCCTGAAACCCCTTTTGGACGGAGCGGCCGTCATGCGGCTGCTCGGGCTTTCGTCCGGACCGGACGTCGGAAAAGCGCTGGACCTCTTGATCGATGCGCAAGCCAAGGGTACAGTCGGTGATCCCGCCGAAGCGGGGGACTGGCTCAAGACCCATTGGCAATGACCTTCATCGTCCACTACGCCGAACTCGGCATCAAAGGCCGGAACCGGGACTTCTTCGAAGAGAAGCTCGTTTTCAATATCAAGACGCAGCTCAAAGGGCTGTCGGTCAAGAGCGTCATGCGCCGCACGGGCTTGATCCGCGTCGAGGCGGGCGAAGCCGATCCGAACGAGGTGCTGAAGCGTTTGAAAATGATCGCCGGCGTCGCGACGGTTTTTCCCGCAACGCGCGTGCCGCTCGATGTCGACGCGATTTTGAAAGAAGCCGCTTCGCGCTTCGTTTCAAAAACGGGCAGCTTCCGCGTGACGGCGCGGCGCCCCAATAAAAACTTTCTCACGACCTCGCAGGAACTTTCCGCCAAAGCCGGCGAAGCGATTCTGAACGCCAATCCGAATCTGCGCGTCGACCTGCACGCGCCGGAGCACGTCTGCTGGATCGAAGTCACGGATGACGGCGCCTATCTTTCCGATGAAAAAAGCAAGGGCGCGGGCGGGCTGCCGCTCGGCACGGGCGGCAAGCTCGTTTCGCTGCTTTCGGGCGGCATCGATTCGCCGGTCGCCTCCTGGATGATGGCTCGTCGCGGCGCCCCGCTCCACTATGTCCACTTCCACAATTTTCCGTACACCGATCGCGCCTCGATCGACATTGTCAAAGAGCTCGCGAAGGTCTTGAACCGCACCGCCATCTCGGCGAAACTCTCGCTCATCAATCTCACGCCGATTCAAGAAGAGATCGCCGCCGTCTGTCATCCGCAGTACCGCGTCATTTTGTATCGCCGTATGATGTTCCGCATCGCCGAACGCCTGGCGCTGCGCGAAAAGGCCGGCGGCCTCGTGACCGGCGAATCGCTCGGGCAGGTCGCCTCGCAGACCGTCGAGAACCTGCGCACGATCGAAGCGGTCACGAGACTGCCCGTGCTGCGCCCCTTGATCGGCATGGATAAGGAAGAGATCATGGAGCGCGCCAAGAAGATCGGCACGTACGCGCTTTCCATCCTGCCGCACTCCGACTGCTGCTCGCTGTTCATGCCGCCGCACCCCGCCACCAAATCGATCGAAACGCTCGTCGCCGAAGACGAAAAGAACCTCGACGTCGAAACGCTGATCGCGAACGCCCTAAAAGAGGAGGAGAGGATTGAAATCAAAGACGCGACCTGGTAGCCTCCGGCCATGCCCTTTGCATGGAGTCCTGCCATGAGACCTTTGGTTGAACTGCATCTGCACCTCGATGGATCGCTCCGTCTCGAAACGATGCTCGAGATCGGCGCGCGCGAAGGCATCGCCTTGCCGGGCGCCGACAAGGACGAGCTGTATCGCGCGCTGCGCTGCGGGGAAATCCGCCACAGCCTGGACGATTATCTGATGGCCTTCGGCACGACCGTCTCGGTCATGCAGTCGGCCGAAGCGCTCTTCCGCGTTTCGTCCGAGCTGATCGAAGACGTCGCCAAGGACGGCATCAAATACGTCGAAGTCCGGTTCATGCCCGAACTGCACACCGTGAACGGCCTCCGCGGCGACGATGTCATGCAGGCCGTGCTCGAGGGTCTCGAGCTTGGCGGCTTGAACCATCATGTCGATTGGGGACTGATCATCTGCAGCATGCGGCACGTCTCGCCCGAAGTCACCGGCCGCATGATCGATCTCGCCATCCGTTACAGGGATTGCGGCGTCGTGGCGGTCGATCTGGCCGGCGACGACAACCTGCCGGCCCTTGATCACGCGCCGCACTTCCTGCGCGCCAAGGACAAGGGCTTGCACGTCACGATCCACGCCGCCGAGGAAGGTCCGGCCGAGCGCGCGATCGAAGCCATCGAACGGTTCGGCGCGGAGCGGCTCGGCCACGCGGTCCAGGCGCTCAAGCGCAAGGGCATCATGGACCGCATCCATTCGCGCGGCGTCGGCATCGAATCGTGCCTGACCTCCAACCTCCAGACGAAGGTCGTGCCGAGTTACGAAGAGCACCCGGCCCGGCACTATGCGCGGCAAGGCCTCCTGTCGCTCAGCTGCGACAATCGCATGCTGGCGCACACGTCGCTCGAGAACGAATTCTGGATCGCGCGGAGCCACTGGGACGGCTACGGCGTCATGGGCGCCTACCGGCTGATCTGGAACGCCATCCAAATGTCCTTCGCTCCCGCCCACGTCAAAGCCGCGCTCCACCGCGAGCTCGACCGAATGTAACCCTCGACAATCGAGGGTTTTTTCTTTAGGCTGGGCGCATATGGCCACGCTCTACGTCGTCGCGACGCCGATCGGCAACCTGGAAGACCTGAGCCCTCGGGCGATCGCCGCGCTCAGCGAGGCCCAGTTGGTGCTGTGCGAAGACACGCGCGTGACGCGCAAGCTCCTGACGCATTTCGAAATTCACTCGCCGACGACGAGTTATCACGAATACACGAGTCCCTTGAAGATGAAATCGCTCGTCGCGCGCATCGCGGCGGGGGAGACGATGGCGCTCGTCTCTGACGCCGGCACGCCGGGCGTGTCCGATCCCGGCGCGCGCTTCGTGACGGAACTCGTGCGCGAAGCGGGAAATCTCGTGAAGATCGTGCCGATCCCCGGACCTTCCGCCGTGACGACGCTCCTGTCCGTCTCGGGACTCCCGGCCGGCCTCTACGTCTTCCACGGCTTCCCGCCGCACAAGAAAGGCCGCGCCGGCTTCTGGAAGATCATCGCCGAAGAAGAACGCACGTCTGTTTTCTTCGAAAGCCCGCACCGCGTCGAAAAAGCCATGGCGGAACTCTCCGCCCTCTGCGACGGCGACCGCAAAATCGTCATCGGCCGCGAGCTCACCAAGATGTTCGAATCCGTCCGCTACGGAAAAATGAAGAACGCGCTCGAACTCCTGAAATCCGAACCGATCAAAGGCGAATACGTCATCGCCGTCGAAGGGAAATAATATGAAAAAGCCGTACTACATCACGACCACGCTGCCGTATGTCAACGCCGATCCGCATATCGGGCATGCGCTGGAGTTTGTGCAGGCTGACATTATTGCGCGCTGGCATCGTTTGAAGGGCGATGAGGTCGTGTTCAACACGGGTACGGACGAACACGGCAAGAAGATCGCGGATGCCGCCGCTGCGGCCGGACTCGATCCGAAAACGTACTGTGACGGCTTCGTGCCGCGTTTTCATGCGTTGGCCGAGGCGTACAACCTGACGTTCACGCACTTCATCCGTACGACCGACGAACGTCACGTGGCGGCTGCGCAAGAATTCTGGAAGCGCTGCGACGCGAACGGCGATATCTATAAGAAGTCGTATCAGGTGAAGTACTGCGTCGGCTGCGAATTGGAGAAAACCGATTCCGAATTGGTCGACGGCCGCTGCCCGATCCACCCAAACCTCGTGATCGAGCTGATCGACGAGGAGAATTATTTCTTCCGTTGGTCCAACTACGGCGAGGCGCTCTTGAAACGGTTCGGAGCGCAGCCTGATTTCGTCGTGCCAGAGAGTCGCTTGCATGAAATCAAAAAGTTCGTCGAAGGCGGGTTGCAGGACTTCAGCATCTCGCGCCTGAAATCGAAGATGCCTTGGGGCATCGAGGTGCCGGGCGACCCGACGCAAGTCATGTACGTCTGGTTCGACGCGCTCGTGAACTATATTTCGACGCTCGGCTGGCCCGCTTCCGGCGATTTCGAGAAATTCTGGCCGGGCGTGCAGGTTGCGGGCAAAGACAACCTGCGCCAGCAGTCCGCCATGTGGCAGGCGATGCTTTTGTCCGCCAAGCTGCCGATGTCGAAGCAGATCTTCATCCACGGCTTCATCACGGCTGACGGCCAGAAGATGTCGAAGTCGCTCGGCAACGTCGTCGATCCGTTCGAGCTGGCCAAGGTCTGCGGCACGGACGCCGCGCGCTGGTACCTGGCGAGCCTCTCCGCCTACGAAGACGGCGACTACTCAAAAAAACATTTTGATGAAACGTACACCTCGAAGCTGGTGAATGGCATCGGCAACCTGGCGGCCCGTACGGCCACCATGGTCGAGAAGTATTGCGAAGCGAAAGTCCCGGCCGTCGCCGAAGACCGTTTCGAGACGCCGGCCTTTTGGAAACACTATGAAGCCGCGCTCGAAGCCTACCGTTTCGACGAAGCCGTCCGCGTTCTCGAACACTACGTGACGTCGGTCAACCAGGCGATCGACATCGAGGCCCCCTTCAAGAAAGCCAAGCTGGGAGAGGACGTGGCACCCTTCATGTATCAGCTGGCCGAAGCGCTCCGCCACATCGGCACGGCGCTCCTGCCGGTCATTCCGGACGCGGCCGGCAAGATTCTGGCGCAGATCTCGGTTGATCCGGCCTCCGTCACGTTGCCGGACGCGCAGGCCTGGGGCGGACTCGAACCCGGAAATCCCGTCAAAAAAGGCGAAATTCTTTTCCCCAGACTGGCCCCATAACGGGGGCCGGTTTTGTTGTATACTTGGCGCATATGACAGACGCCTCCCTCGAAGAAAAGGAAAAGAAGCTGCAGGAAGCCTACGATCTGTTCATGCAACGCATGCACGGCCTCGAGCACGAACAGCTTGAGATCATGAAGCGCGTCATCGGTACTTTCGAGCGCGAGGAAATCCAGCGTCTCTTGGACGCGATGAAAGAATAGCTATGGGATTGCCTTTGAAGAAAGAGTTCGGCGAGGGCGGTTTGGAAGCGCAGGACAAGAAAGCCGAAGCCACGGGACTCGAAGCCCTCTCCGCCAAATGGAAGCCGAAAATCGCCGAAGCGGAGCAAGAAGCCTCGGAAGCCAAAGAGCGGCCGCGTTCATTTTTCGAGCGCGTCAAGAATCTTTTTCAAAAAGAAGCCGCGGCGCTGCCCGGCGAAGAAACCTCGGCGCTCGAGAAGAACGCGAAAGAGATGGATGCGGCGATGAAGGAGCTGAAGGAAGCCGAAGCGCGCGAGCTGGCCGAAGAACAGCGGGAGGAGATCGCGGAGACGCATGAGCTGTTCGAGCGGCTGAAGGGCAAGCCCGCTCAGAAAATGGTCGCCGAGTTTTTCGAGTACAAGCAGAAAATCGGCCAGACGGACGAGCGCGGCCAAATCGGCGACGTGCGCCTCGACGAGCGGCGCGGCGAGCTTCGTATCGATTACGAAGACGGCAGCTCGCTCCACAAATATCCGACCGGCCTGATCCTCCACACGCTGCCGAACCACCAGCTCGACGTGATCGAAAGCCCGTTCATGCCGAAGAAACCGAAGCCGGAGCTGAAGGTCGCGCCCCAGCAGACCGAGGCCAAAGCCGCGCCGAAAGCCGAGCCGGCCTCGCCACCGAACTGGGAAAAAGACACGAAAGAGGCCGAGGAAGCCTTGCGCGAAATCCGAAAGATCAAGACCGCCGGTGAAATGCGCGCCTTCATGGTGGACCGCAAATTCATGAGTCCCGAGGCGTTGGCGCGCCTCTCGGACGAAGAATTAAAGGGGGTCGGCAAGACGCTCCGGGACGAGCTCATGGCCCACGGCGGCATCGTGGCCGAGCCGATCGGCCGGGAGCCGGATATCGCCGGCAAGATGCGCGCGGCCAACCAAGCGATGCAGAACGAAGCCGAGCAGGCGATCGTGCAGCAGGATATCGATCGCGGCGTGGCCGAGCATGAAGCCGAGCAAGCCGAAACCGCGGCGGCGATCGATCGCAGCTTGGACGAGGAAGAGGAGATCTTCACGCCGGATGAAGCCGCGCAATTGAAGTCGGGCGTCGTGAGCGGCGAAACCGAGTCGAAGCCGGAACCAGCGATGCCGGTCGAAGAACCGAGTATGGTCGTCGCGCCTGAAGCGACCAAACTGACGATCAAGACTTCGGAAGACGCGCCGACCGCCTCGGGAGAAATCGGCGGCAAGAAAGAGAAACCGAAATCGCCGCGCGAAGTCTATCCCGATCTGCCGAAGCCGAAGGACGGCAGCTTCCCGCCGGGCGTGCCGGATCACCGCGTTCCGCCTCCACCCCGCAATCCCGCGAAACGCATGATCCTGTCAGATGAGGAAGCGGGCGCGGTGCGCGCGGAAGCGGCGAAAATGCAGGCGGAACAGAAACTCAATCCGACCGCGCCCGAGACGATGGCGGCCGTGGCCAAAAAGATGCATGAGCTGGGTTATGCCGGCGAAAAGATCAAAGATGTCGCGTCGGCCGAGCAATTGCGGAGCGTCCTGAAAGAGAGCGGCATCGATATCGACATGGGAACGAACGACATCATGCTGAAAGGTTTCTACAAGTCCTGGCTCAAGGAGCAGAAAAAGTTCAAACCCGAACCCGCCAAGAAGGGCAAGAAATCCAAGAAATAACGCATGACCTTCCTCGACCTGATCCTCATCCTCGCTGTCTTCGCCTTCGTTTTGGCGGGGCTGTGGTTCGGGCTGGTTCACACGCTCGGCGCCTTGATCGGCACGGTGCTGTCGGTCTTGGTGGCCGGACGCTACTACGACGCCTGGGGCAAGGCCGCGGCGGGAATTTTCTTCGGCAACGTCAACCTCTCGCGCACGATCATGTTCGTCGTGATCATGATCCTGGTGAACCGGCTGATCGGCCTCGTCTTCTGGATCATCGAGAAGATCTTCAAGGTCGTCTCGGTCATCCCGCTCATGAAGACTTTTAACTCGATCTTCGGCGGCTTGCTCGGTTTCGGCGAAGGCGTCTTCGTGGTCGGCGGCGCGCTCTACATCGCCGCGCGCTATCCGATCACCGCCACCTTCGGCGCCTCCCTCTCGAATTCCTCGGTCGGCCTGTGGCTTCTCCACGCCTTCGGCATCCTCGTGCCGCTCTTGCCGGAAGCGGTCAAGCAACTGAAGTCGGTGATTTAATGCTGATCGACACCCATTGCCACGTGCATTTCAACGCCTTTAAGGACGACATGGATGATGTCGTTCGTTCGTGTTTGGCGGAGGGCGTGCAGATGATCACGGTCGGCACGCAGAAGGACACGAGCGCGAACGGCATCAAGCTGGCGGAACGCTACGAGGGCGTCTGGGCGACGGTCGGGCTGCATCCGAGCCATATTTTCGCCGGATACATGGACGAGCAGGAGGTGCATTTCAAATCGCGCAATGAGACGTTCGATCCCGCCTATTACGGCGCGCTATTGAAACACCCGAAGGTCGTTGCGGTGGGGGAGATGGGCCTCGACTATCACTATGCATACGAGGGCGTCACCAAAGAAGAAATGAAAGCGCGCGAGGAAGCCGCGTTTGAAGCCGGCGCGCGTTTGGCCATCGCGCACGACCTGCCGGTCGTCATCCATTGCCGCGATGCGCATGACGACCAGATCGCGTTGATCGAAAAGATCTGGGGTCCGCATAACGAGGGCGAGAACTTGCGCGGCGTGATCCATTGCTTCACCGGCACGAAACGCGACGCGGAACGCTACCTGGCGCTTGGCTTTCTGATCTCCTTCACCGGCGTCATCACGTATCCCGCTCGCAAGGCCGACATCGCCGCCGGCAAGGAACTTTTGACCGACGTCGTGAAGTGGGTTCCGATGGACAAGTTTTTGGTCGAAACCGATTCGCCCTACCTCGCGCCCGTCCCGAAACGCGGCGAACGCTGCCTGCCTTCATTCGTGAAAATCACCGCGCAGAAAGTCGCGGACCTGAAAGGCCTCTCTTTCGCGGAAATCGAAGCCGCAACGACGGTTAATGCGAAACGACTTTTCAGGAAAATTGGCTAGCTTCAGCAAAATAAAGTTGCCCACCGTTGACGTCGCTCGGTTCTTCTCATAGACTGGCGGCGTCTTGTCTCATTATGGAGAAAAACGACGACGGCACGCGCGCCTACTATTTCCTCGGTCTCCGCATCGTCGGGGACTTTGGCGCGACCCTGGCCATCCCGGCCGTCGCCGCCGCTTGGATCGGCGTCCGGCTCGACGCGCGCTGGGGCTCGAAACCCTGGGCGCTGATCGCTTGCCTCGCGCTTGCGTTCGGCCTTACCTCCATCGTGATCCGCCGCAAAGCCGCCGCCTACGGAAAGGCCTATCAGAACCTCGTGAACCGTTATGACCATCCCGCCGATCGCCGCTGAACAGATTTTCCGCCTGGGGTCGTTTCCGATCACCAACTCGCTGATCAACGCTTGGATCGCCGTCGGGCTGTTCGTCGTCTTCGCGCTGGTCGTCCGCGCCAAGCTCACCTCCGGCGCGCCCGGGCGCTTCCAGTCGGCGGTCGAGGCCCTGCTCGAATTCCTGCTCGGCTACGTCGATCAGGTCACCCAAGATCGCAAAAAATCGCTGAAGTTCCTGCCGTTGGTCGGTTCGCTGTTCCTGTTCATCCTGGCCTGCAACTGGATGGGCGCGATCCCGGGCGTGGGCTCGATCACGCGCAACGTCATGCTCGAAGGGCATGTCGAGGCAGCGCCGATCTTCCGTCCGGCCAACGCCGACCTGAACCTGACCCTGGCGATGGCACTCCTGACCGTGATCGTCTCGCATCTGGTCGGCATGATCACCGTCGGCTTTTTCGCGCATTGGAATAAGTTCATCGCGTTCGGCACGATCGTCAAAGGCTTCAAGAAGGGCGGGATCAACATCATGGTCGGCCTGGTCGAAGCGGTCGTCGGCCTGATTGAGCTCATCTCGGAAGTCGCCAAGGTCGTCTCGCTCTCGCTGCGTCTGTTCGGCAACATCTTCGCGGGCGAAGTGCTCATGACGGTCATGTTCTCGCTCGTGGCCTACGTCGTGCCGCTGCCGTTCACCTTCCTGGAACTGATCGTCGGCGTCGTCCAGGCCATGGTCTTCTCGATGCTGGCGCTCGTCTATCTCACGATCCTCTCGGAAAAGCCGCATGGACACGAGGAGGGACACGGGACCGCCGAAGACATGCACGATGACGAATACGGCGCGGCGGCCGACGCGCTGGCCGAAGCTTCCTAAGAGGAGGCCTTCAGCTCCCGACCCAGGTCGGAATCTGAACTTTCACTCTTAGACGGGACCGCAGGCGACGTTAAAAATCCCCACCGTCGACCGGAGCGATCCCAACACACGCATGATCGACGCAGAAACGACCCGCATCTTTACGAAAGGCATCACCATGGCGATCGGCGGCATCGGCCCCGCGCTCGGCATCGGCCGCTTGGTCGGCAAGGCCATGGAAGCCATCGGCCGCAATCCGGAATCCGCCGGAAAGCTGTTCGTCCCGATGCTCCTCGGCGCCGCCTTCGCCGAAGCCATCGCCATTTACTCGCTCGTCGTCGTCTTCACTCTCTAATCCAGAGTGCAGATCACAGGACTCGAATCGTCGAGTCCTGAAACCTGAACTCTGAAACACGTATGCCTCCCGAAGCCCACCAATCCGTCCTCGGCGCCCTCGGCGTCAACTGGAAACTGTTCGTCGCCCAGCTGGTCAACTTCAGCGTTGTCGTGTTCGTGATGTGGAAGTGGGTCTACAAGCCGCTCCTCAAGATCATCGACGCGCGCACCGCCAAGATCGACAAGGGCTTGAAGGACGCCGAAGCCGCCGCCTCCGCCAAATCCGGCGCGGAAAGGGCCTCCGAAGAGGCGATCGTGGCCGCTCGGCGCGAAGCCCAGCGCATCCTGGAAGAATCCCAGAAGCAGGCTGACGCGCAGCGGTCCGAAATGAAAGCCAAGACGCAGGCCGAACTCGCGACGCTGATCCAGCAAGGCAAAGACGCGCTGGCCGCCGAGAAGGACAAAATGGTTCGCGACGCGCGGACGGAAATCGCAGAACTTGCCGTCGAAGCCGCAAAGAAAGCGCTCGGCGAAACCATGACGGACCACCAGCGTAAGGCGCTGCTCGAAGCCGCCACCAAGCACATCGCCTGATATGCCGCGCATTGCCGACAACTACGGACGCGCGCTGCAGGAGCTGACGGCCGACATGAAGGAGAAGGACGCGAAAGAAGCGATCGAGCGCCTCGTGGAGATGCTCTCCTCGCGTCACGAGCTCCATCTCGCGCCCAAGATCCTCGAGGCCTATGCCGACGCGGCCGACAAAGCCGACGGCGTCGCCAAGGTCCGCGTCGCTTCCGCCGAAGAGATCGCTCCCGCCGCGCGCAAGAAAATCGCCGAGCATCTCGAGCACGCGCTGAAGCGTCCGATCGTCGCGCGTTGGGACACCGACCCTTCGCTGATCGGCGGAGCCGTCATCCGCTATGACGACGTGCTCCTCGACGCTTCCGTCAAAGGCTCGCTCGAACGCCTGAAACAGCAACTCATCTGATATGGCCACGAAAGATTTCATCATCGAAGCGCTCAAAAAACAGATCGCCGGAGCCTCCGTCGACGCCAAGGCCGAGAAGGTCGGCACGATCGTCGAATCCGGCGACGGCGTCGTCCGCATGTCCGGCCTGACCGAAGCCATGTCTTCGGAAATGCTTGAATTTCCGGGACCGGACGGCAAAGAGCCGACCTACGGCATGGCGCTGAACCTCGAAGAAGAAACCGTCGGTGCGATCGTCCTCGGCGAAGCCAAGCATTTGAAGGAAGGCGACACCGTCCGCTCGACGGGCAAGATCTTGTCGATCGACGTTTCCGACGCGTTCATCGGCCGCGTGGTCGATCCGCTCGGCCGTCCGCTCGACGGCAAGGGCCCGATCAAGGGCGGCAAGCCGTATCCGATCGAAAAAGTCGCTCCGGGCGTCGTCACGCGCGAGCCGGTTTCGGTTCCGCTCCAGACGGGCATCAAGGCCATCGACGCGATGGTCCCGATCGGCCGCGGCCAGCGCGAGCTGATCATCGGCGACCGCCAGACCGGCAAAACCGCGATCGGCGTCGACACGATCATCAACCAGAAGGGAACCGGCGTCGTTTGCATCTACGTCGCGATCGGTCAGAAGGAATCGAAGATCGCGCGCATCAAGGCCAAACTCGAAGAAGCGGGCGCGATGGAGTACACGATCATCGTCGTGGCCGGCGCGTCCGACTCGGCGTCGATGTCGTACCTCGCGCCGTACGCCGGCGCCACGATCGGCGAATTCTTCATGGACCAAGGCAAGGACGCGCTCGTCGTCTACGACGACTTGTCGAAGCACGCCTGGGCCTATCGTCAAATCTCGCTGATTCTCCGCCGCCCGCCGGGTCGCGAAGCGTATCCGGGCGACGTCTTCTATCTGCATTCGCGCCTCCTCGAACGCGCCTGCCGCCGCAATAAAGAATACGGCGGCGGATCGCTGACGGCGCTTCCGATTATTGAAACGCAAGCCGGCGACGTCTCGGCCTACATTCCGACGAACGTCATCTCGATCACCGACGGCCAGATCTATCTCGAATCCGACCTGTTCTACCGCGGCATCCGTCCGGCCGTGAACGTCGGTCTCTCGGTGTCCCGCGTCGGCGGCGCCGCGCAGACCAAAGTCATGAAGAAAGTCGCCGGTCGCCTGCGCCTCGACCTCGCCCAGTTCCGCGAACTGGAAGCCTTCGCGCAGTTCGCCTCCGATCTCGACGAAACGACCCGCAAGCAGATCGAGCGCGGACGCCGCACCGTCGAAATCCTGAAGCAGCCGCAATACCAGCCGATGTCCTTCGAGCACCAGGCCGCGATCATCTACGCCGTAACGAACGGTTTGATCGACGACGTCGAAATCGAGGCCGTGCGCGCCTGGGAAGACGGCTTCCACCGCTATCTCAAAGCCTCGCGCTCCAAGATGATGGAAGCGATGCGCGAAAAGAAAGCGCTCGAACCCGAGATTGAAGCGGAGTTGAAGGAAGCGATTGCTGAATACAAGAAAACGATCTAACAGATTCCTGTGGCGATCAACACGAAAGCCATCAATCGGCGGATCAAATCCGTCGTCAACACGAAGAAGATCACCAAAGCCATGGAGCTGGTGAGCGCTTCGAAGATGCGCAAGGCCGTTTCGGCCGTGCTCGCTTCGCGTCCGTACGCGAAGATGGCTTGGAATCTCGCCGCGCAGCTGGAAGCCAGGGGCGAAGAGGCACATCCGCTCATGCGAGCGCGCCCGGAGATCAAGCGCACGCTCGCCGTGCTCGTCACCTCCGACCGCGGACTCTGCGGGGGCTTCAACGCCCAGGTGCTGAAGGCCGCATCGGAAATCATCCGATCCCGCGCGAACGGCTCCGTCGATTTCATCGCCGTCGGTCGTCGCGGAGAGCAGTGGATCCGCCGCCGCAACCTCCCGCTCAACGCCGCCTTCGAAGATCTGGTCGCCGGAGGAGCTCCGCCCGCCTCGAAAGTCCGCCCGATCGCCCGATTGCTCCGCGACGGCTTCACGAAACAAGGCTACGACGAAGTCATCGCGATCTATACCGACTTCGTCTCCTCGGTCCTCCAGAAGCCGACCGTCAAGACGCTGCTGCCGCTTTCTGAAGGTGCCAGGCACCTCGGCATGGAATACCTCTTCGAACCGGATGCGAGGAGCGTCCTCGACGCGCTTCTCCCTCGAATCGCCGAGTCGCAGCTCTACCAGGCGATCCTGGAATCGCTGGCCTCGGAACACTCGGCCCGCATGCTCGCCATGAAGAACGCGACCGACGCGGCCGCCGACATGATCGACGATCTGCGCCTCACCTTTAACCAAGCCCGCCAAGCCGGCATCACGCAGGAAATCGCGGAAATCTCCGCCGGGAGAGCCGCGTTGGGCAAGTCATAAGCAAGAAGTCAAAAGCCAGAAGCTATGAATGGAAAAATCGTACAAGTCATCGGCCCGGTCGTGGACGTCGAGTTCGAAGGTGAACTCCCGGCCATTTTGACCGCGCTCGAAACCACGGCAGTCGATGGGCACCGCGTCATCCTTGAAACGCAGGCGCACGTCGGCGGCAATCGCGTCCGCGCGGTCGCCATGCAGACCACCGACGCGCTCCGCCGCGGCCTCGAAGTCGTGAACACCGGTTCTCCGATTTCCGTCCCGGTCGGCAAGGAAACGCTCGGCCGCATGTTCGACGTGATCGGCGAACCGATCGACGGCGGCAAGCCGGTCCAAGCCAAGCACCGCTGGTCGATCCACCGCGCCGCGCCGTCCTTCGACGAGCAGTCCACCAAGGCCGAGATTTTCGAAACCGGCATCAAGGTCATCGACTTGATCTGCCCCTTCTTGAAGGGCGGCAAAGTTGGCCTGTTCGGCGGCGCCGGCGTCGGCAAGACCGTCATGATCATGGAACTCATCCGCAACATCGCCTCCGAACACGGCGGCTTCTCGGTCTTCGCCGGCGTCGGCGAGCGCACCCGCGAAGGCAAGGATCTCTGGAACGAAATGC
>CAYOJH010000018.1:0-22094 GCA_964404275.1 uncultured Gammaproteobacteria bacterium
TTCACGCCGAGGCCGGTGCAGCCGGGGCAGGCGCCGTGCGGGCTGTTGAACGAGAAAATGCGCGGCTCGATTTCGGGCAGCGAAATACCGCAGTCGGCGCAGGCCAAGCGGCGGGACATCAAAAGGTCTTCGTCTTTCTTCTGCAAATAGACGTGCAAGAAGCCGTCGCCCATTTCGAGCGCTTTGCCGACGATGGCCAGCATCTGCTTTTCGTCGTAGGCCGGATTTTTTTCCTGGATGCGAGCGATGACGGCTTCGATCGTGTGGCGTTTATCGCGATCGAGGCGCTGCTTGGTGAGCTCTTCGGTTGTGTAGAGCGATCCGTCGACTCGGGCCTCGCGGTAGCCGGCGCGAAACATCGCTTCGATCGCTTTTTTCTGCTCGCCTTTTTCCTCTTTGACGACCGGCGCGAGAATCACCAGCCCCTGATCCTTGGCGAGGAGGTTGATGCGATCGACGATCTGGCGCGGCGTCTGTTCGGCGACCGGCTTGCCGCACTGCGGGCAGTGCGCCTTGCCGACGCGCGCGAAGAGCAGGCGGAAGAAATCGTAAATTTCGGTGATCGTGCCGACCGTCGAGCGCGGGTTCGAGGAAACCGTCTTCTGATCGATCGCGATCGTCGGGCTGAGGCCGGAAATTTCGTCGACGTCCGGCTTGTCCTGGAGTTCCAGGAACTGGCGGGCGTACGACGACAGGCTCTCCATGTAGCGGCGCTGGCCTTCGGCGTAAATCGTGTCAAAGGCAAGACTCGACTTGCCGGAACCGGAAAGACCGGTCACGACCACGAGCGCGTTTTTCGGAATATCGACGGAGACGTTCTTCAAGTTGTGCGCGCGAGCGCCGCGCACGCGGATCACGTCCGGAGCTCCGTTTTTTCCGCCAGCTTTGGAGAGTTTTTTGCCAGCCATGCGTCCGACGTTATGTCGGAAGGCACTCTAGCACGCGTCAAGACAGAGGGCAAGAGTCAAGGGTGGCGGAGCTAATTCGCGCTGCAGCTGATCGAGCCGAGTAGGCCGCCCGACATGATCCGCACGCCCATGCGTACCGTGCCGCCGATCACCTGCCCGACGCCGCCGACGTTGCGCACGCCCGCCAAGCCGCCGACGTTGCAGCCGGTACTGCCGCCGACGCTGCACGGATCACCGCTGCAGACCGGGATCAGATGCGCGGCGTTGCCGGCCGTTCGGGCGTATTTCGAGCCGAGGTCGAGATTGCTCTTCTCCTCGATTTCGGCGTGGTCATCCTCCTGGCTCATCGAAGCGTAGGTTTCATCTTCGTAATCGCTGCATTTTGAAATGTTGTCCTTCGAACAGTCGACGCCGACGTAGACGCAGGCTTGGTACTCGACGCTGTAACCGCAGTAGTAGACGCGATCCTTGCCGCTGAACGTCCTGCCTCCCGAGACCTCGGCCGTGCGGGTGTCCTGGATGATTTTCTTTTGCGAAAGCTTGAAGCTGTTGTCGTTCGGATTGCCGTTGTTCGCGACGTTCTGCCAGATCTGGCAGGCCTGATCGCCGACCGTGTAGCCCCTGGCCGCCATGCCGCCGGCCGTGAAGCCGACGCAGGTCGTGCAGATGCCGAGATTTTCCACGACGTGTTTGTCGCTGAACATTTTCTCGGGATCCGGCGCGGCTTTGCCGGCGTACGGCAGGCAGACGCCGAGCGCATGCTTGCCGTCATTCTGCACGTGATCCTCGCAGCCGAAATCGGCGTGATCTTGGTCCGGCGAGTTCGGCTTGCCGCGGAAGAGGCACCAGAGCCGCGATTCCGAAGTGCCGGTGGCGCTTTGCTGTTTTTGCGCGTAGTAGCCGCCGTCGCCGCAGCGGATGTCTTTCCCGTGGCTTCCGGCATAGGTGATCTGGCTGAGATCGACTTTCAAGCTCTTCGCCAGATCGTCGCAGAACGGCAGGAAGGAGATCTGGGTCCCCACGGAAGAGATGTCGGCCGCGAGCGGCTTGAACTGCAAGAGCGCGGGGTTGATCGTATTCAGCAGCGCGTAGGCGCCGAGCGCGAGCACGAGGCCGATCATGGCGTCGGTGATGCGCTTCTTGGCCGCGCCGATCTTGCTCGAGTCGCCAGCCGACGTCAGGTACTGGAAGCCGCCGATGATCATCATCGTGGCCGCGACCAAGCCGATGATCGAGATCAGGAATTGATAGACGACGCCGATGTAGTTGGCGAGGTCGGCGACTTTGCCGTTCGCGTAGCCCGCAACCGGGCCCACCAGCGGGATCGGGATTTCCGTGACGATGTCCGTCGGCTTGTATTGACCGGACGTATCCGCCGCATTCGCCCGCTGCGCGAGCGCCGCCGGGCCGAAAGCCAGCAAACCGAAGGCGAGGGTCGCGCAGATGCCGATCGCGGAGGTCAGGCGGCGGGACGTGAGGCGCTTACTTCGTGTCACAGCTCTGATAACCGAGGATGCCGCTATCGATCGCGCGCGCGACCGTGCGGATGCCGTCGACGATGCCGCCGCTGCCGGTGCAACCCTTGCTTCCGTTGTAGCCGCAAGGATTCACGTCGCAGACGTTTTTCAAATGCGCCGGCTGCGAGGCGAGCACGCCCTGCTTGCTGTCGCCTTGGACCCACCAGCCGTAGGTGGTTTGGACTTTGCCGTCGATCTCATGCAGCGCGTCGTAGTAGAGCGGCTGCTGATTGTAATCGTTGCAGCTGCCGTCGGCGGGCGGCTTGCATTCGATGATGCCCGAGGCGCAGCCTTTGATGTCCGAATCATACTGGCAATACTGCACGAATTGCTTCCCGAGGCTCTTTTTGGTCCGCTGGCCGGCCGTGGAATCGAATGGTCCTTCGTTGGCGAGCGTCTGGAATAGCGTGCAAATGTCCGGATTCGGATACGCGCCTTGCGGATCGAACTTCGTCGGTTCGAAGTAAAATTCGAGGTCTGCGCAGTTTCCGCAAAAGGCCAGAGGCGGCGGGCTCAGAATGCCGGATTGGGTAACGAGCGCGGTAGGATTGTCGCAGTGCAAAACGCCCTGCGCGTCCCGGCCTCCGCCGCCCGAAGAGCAGTAGGAGGCGTCGCCCGTCTTTCCCGATTTGAAATCGATCATCCGCTGGTTGATGAACTCTTTGCTGAAGAGCGGCTGCGGAAAGCACACGCGCGGAACCGTCACGGTCTTGTCGCTGCCGCTGAATCCGGCGTAACTCGTCGTGATCGTGATACCGCGCGTGTCGGGAGCGCACGGAGTGACGTCTCCGCGGAAAATGCAATACAGGGGGTTTTTCTCGTCGCCGTATTGGCCGACCGATCCGCAATCCCCGTTGAACTTCGGATCGGTGCCGCCGTAGTATTGGCCCGTTTTGTAATCGAAGCGCTTCACGGCCGTGCCTTTGGCGGCCAGATCTTCGCACCATGGCAGGACGCTGATGACCGTCTGGACGCTATTCTTGCTGATCTCCGCGCCGATCGGCTTGAACTGCAGCAGCTGTGGGTTGATCGTATTCAGCAGCGCGTAGGCGCCGAGCGCGAGCACGAGGCCGATCATCGCGTCGGTGATGCGCTTCTTGGCCGCGCCGATCTTGCTCGAGTCGCCGGCCGACGTCAGGTACTGGAAGCCGCCGATGATCATCATCGTGGCCGCGACCAAACCGATGATCGAGATCAGGAATTGATAGACGACGCCGATGTAGTTCGCGAGGTCGGCGACTTTGCCGTTCGAATAGCCTTCGACCTGCGTCGCGAGCGGAATCGGGATTTCCGTCTTGATGGCCGAATCGTCCGGATTCGTCGGCGCGGCCGGCGAAGCTTGTGCGAAAACGGAGGCGCCAAAACCGAAAAGACAGACGGCGAGCGCGAGAGCGTACGAAAATTTTTTACGGACCGACATAACGCAGGATGAGATTCTCGAACGCGTCTTTCGGCACGGCGCCCTCGACGCGGGTGCCGTTGAAGAAGAAGGTCGGCGTGCCGCGGACGCCGGCGGCCAGGCCGTCGGCCACGTCCTGCTGGATTTCCGCGAGCGGCGCTTGGACGTTCAGGCAGGCATGGAACACGTCGAGGTCGAGGCCGGATTGCGCGGCCGCCTGCTGGATGTCTTCCGGCGAAAGGTCGCCGTCAGCCGCGGCGGCGAAGAGGCGATCATGCATCGGCCAGTACTTGCCCTGAGCCTGGGCGCAGCCGGCGGCCAGGGCGCCATCCATCGCGTGCGGATGCAGCTCGGTGACCGGGAAATCGCGGATGATGAAGCGAACCTTGTCATTGTACTTGGCCGCCAGCTCGCGGACGATCGAGGATTCGGCGTTGCAGAAGGGGCATTCGTAATCCAGGAACTCCACGATCACGAGCTTGGCGTCGGCGGGACCGAGCGAAGGGTCGTCGGGCGTCGCCACGTCGGCGAACGCGCCTGCGGCCGGCCCGGCGTTCTTCACGGACGTGAAGGCGTTTTCGAATTGCGGGAGCCGGACGGTCTTGCCGGCCGCGATCTGGCGTTCGAAGCTCCAGACGCGCCACAGAAAGAGGAGGGCCAGCGCGAGCGCGAGGCCGATCACCAGAAGCGGGACGAACGACGAGATGCCTCGGCGGGACATATGCGGCATCATAGCATAATTGACAGCGGGTCGCGCGATTGTTACGCTGCCCGTATTCCGGCACACGCCATTCCCCTATGAAAAACATCCTGACGATCGTCCAAGTCGCCGTGTCCGTCCTGCTGATCGCCGCCATTCTGCTCCAGCAGCAGGGCGTCGGCCTCGGCGCCACCTTCGGCGGCGGAGGCGAATCCTTCCGCACCAAGCGCGGTCTCGAGAAAGGCCTCTTTTACGCCACCATCGTCCTGACCGTCCTCTTCCTCGGCACGGGCCTCGCGCTCATCATCGTCTCCTAATAAGTCCTGCCGAAGCCCGAACGTCGGGCTTCCATTGTTTCGGACATGCCACGTGAACGCTCAGGGTCATTCTTTGAACGTCTGAAACGCGGATGGGGCCGAAGACGGACCCCCTCTTTTCGCGAACATGAAGGCTGGGACCAACGGCTCGTGCATTCGCTCGCTTCGGCGCGCCTGCCGACCTGGCGCCAGATCCGCCATTTGCCGGAAGTCCTTTCTTCCAATGACAGCGTTCGCCTCCGCCTCGGCGCCGGGCTTTTGCTACTCGGCCTCCTGCTCGTGGGCGGCGGCCTGTATTTTTCGCACACCGCCATCGGCCCGGCCGTGGGCGGCACGATCACCGAAGGCGTCGTCGGCTCGCCGCGCTCGCTGAACCCGATCCTGTCGATCTCGAACGACGTCGACAACGACCTGACGCGCCTGATGTTTTCGCGCCTGTTCACGACCGACGGCGCGGGCCGCGTCACGCCGGACCTCGTCGCGAACTACGGCGTCTCGCCCGATCAAAAAACGTACACCCTCACCTTGCGCGACGACGCGAAGTGGCACGACGGCCAGCCGCTCACGGCCGACGACGTGCTGTTCACCTTCTCGCTGATCCAGGATCCCGCCTGGAAAAGCCCGCTCCTGACCTTCTTCAAGGACGTGACGGTGGCGAAAGCGGATGACCATACCGTGACCTTGACGCTCAAGGAACCGTACGCGCAGCTCTTGTCGCACTTGAATTTCGGCATTCTCCCCCGCCACGTCTGGAAGGACGTCGACCCCCAGGACGCCGCGACGGCCGAGGTCAGCCTGAAGCCGGTCGGCAGCGGCCCCTTCAAATTCGACGACGTGAAGCGCGACAAGCGCGGCTTCGTGATGACCTATACCGTCGCGCGCAACGCCGCGTATTACGGCCAAGTCCCCTACCTCGAAAAAATCACCTTCCAGTTCTATCAGGATTACGATTCAGCGCTCGACGCGCTGCGCAAGCGGCAAGTCGATTCGCTCAGCTTCGTGCCGCGCGATCGGCGCGAAGACTTGAAGAGTCTGGCGCACGTGACCGCGATCTCGCTCGAATTGCCGCAGGTCACTGCCGTGTTCTTCAATCCGTCCAACAATGCGGCGCTGAAGGACAAGGGCGTGCGCCGGGCGCTGACGATGGCGATCGACAAGGGCCGCATCCTCTTCGACGTGCTCGACGGCGACGGCCATCCGATCGATCATCCGGTGCTGCCGGGCCTGGGCGCCACCTCGACCGCGCCGGTGCCGTACAATCTCGAGGCGGCCGGCTCCCTGCTCGATTCGCTCGGCTGGAAGATCGACGGAACCGACGGCTTGCGCAAACGCCTGACGGCCGCCGCGCCAAAATCCAAAACGCCGCCGCAGAGCGAAACGCTCAGCGTGACGCTGACGACGATCGATCAGCCGGAGAGCCTGAACACCGCCACGATCATCAAGAACGGCTGGACGGCTTTGGGCGTGAGCGTGACGGTCAACGCCGTCGCGCCGTCGGATATCTATCGCGACGTCATCAAACCGCGCGCGTACGAAGCGCTGCTGTATGGACAGCTGCTCGGCGGCGACCTCGATCCGTATCCGTTCTGGCATTCGTCGCAGATCCAGGATCCCGGACTCAACCTGGCGATGTTCGCCGACCGCGACGCCGATGCCGCGCTCGAAGCGGCCCGCCGCACGGCCGACCCGTCCGTGCGGACCCAGCAGTACGCGAAGTTCCTCTCGATCCTGGCCGACCAGCAGCCCGCCGCCTTCCTCTATAGCCCCTCCTACACCTACGCGATCCCGGCCGATCTCAAAGGCTTCGGCGGCACCCGCGTTAACGACCCATCCGATCGCTTCGCGACCGTCGCCTCGTGGTACCTGAAAACCTCGCGGCAGTGGAAATAGGCACGAAACTTGACCGTTCTGGGCATTCGGGGTATACTGATCGACCAAGGAGGAAAAACGAAAACACGCCGTGGGCAAGTGGCGGAATTGGCAGACGCATACGGTTCAGGGCCGTACGACCGCAAGGTCATGAGGGTTCAAGTCCCTCCTCGCCCACCAAGACATGTCGCCCGTCGAAAGTTCTGAAGAAGACTTCAGGTCTCCCGACTGTCGATCTGCGAAGACGTTTCTCCCGTTCAACCGGGACCCGAATGTCCGCAATCAACACCTCATTCAGGGTCTCGTGCGCGAGACCGCTATCACTCTTTTCTTATGGTACCTGTTCCGAAACGCACCTCCTTCCCGCAAGGAGGCAATCGCCCGCCGTTCCGCGGCGGACGCAATCAGGGAGGCCGTCCCGGCCGTCCCGCTCCGAAGATCATTTCCGTCGGAGGCGTCCCCCAGCGCGGCATGTCGGCCCGCACCGTCGAAGCGCTCAACGCGCCGAAGAACGCGCCGACCTCCGCCCTGCCGATGGACAACATCCAAGGCAACCCGCCGAAACTCAGGGTCTACGCCCTGGGCGGCCTTGAAGAAATCGGCCGCAACTGCACCGTCTTCGAATGCGGCGACGACATCGTGATCGTCGACGCGGGCTTGATGTTCCCCGAAGAGAACATGCCGGGCGTCGACTACATCATCCCGAACATCGCTTCCTTGAAAGGCAAGGAGCGCAACATCCGCGGCATCATCGTGAGCCACGGCCACCTCGACCACGTCGGCGGCTTGCCGTTCATCCTGCCCCGCCTCGGCTTCCCGACGATCTTCACGGCGCCGCTCACGGCCGGCATCATCCGCAACCGCCAGGAGGAATTCGGCAACGCCAACCAGCTGAAGTTCAGCATGGTCACGAGCAAGAGCCGCATCCAGCTCGGCCGCAATTTCGTGTTCGAGCCGTTCCACGTCAACCACAACATCTCCGACGCCTTCGGCACCGCGCTCTACACGCCGTACGGCGTCGTGCTCGGCACCGGCGACTTCAAGTTCGACTTCACGCCCGCCGACGGCGATCCGGCCGACCTGATCCACATCGCCAGCTACGGCGCGAAAAACGTGCTGATGCTGATGTCGGACTCGACCAACGCCACCTCGCCGGGACACCAGATTTCCGAAAAAGTCGTCGGCGAAGAAATCCGCCGCACGATCGAACGCGGCACCGGCCGCGTCATCATCGGCATGTTCTCCTCGATGCTGACCCGCATGCAACAGGTCTTCGACGCCGCCGAACCGCTCGGCCGCAAAGTCCTGCTCCAGGGACGCTCGCTGCTCAACAACGTGGAGCTGGCTCACAAGCTCGGCTACATGAAATACAAGCAGGGCACGATCGTCGAGGAAGACGAGTTCAAGCGCCTGCCGGACAACAAGGCGATCGTCGTCTGCACCGGCTCGCAAGGCGAGCAGAACGCGACCCTCATGAAGGTCGCGAACCGCGAACACAAGTTCCTGTCGATCCAGCCGGGCGACCTGGTCGTCTTCTCGAGCTCGGTCATCCCGGGCAACGAGCGCACGGTCCAATCGCTCAAGGACACGCTCGTCCGCCAGGGCGCCAAGCTCGTCGACAACGCCATGGTCGATATTCACGCCGGCGGCCACGCCAAGCAGGAAGACCTGAAGCTGATGCTCCGCCTGACCAAGCCGCGCTACTTCGTGCCGATCCACGGCAACCGCTTCATGCTTGAAGCGCATGCGGATCTGGCCGAAGCCGTCGGCATCCCCCGCTCCAACATCTTCGTGGCCGACAACGGTCAGGTCATCGAGTTCGACAAAACGGGCGCCCGCCTGACGACCGAATTCGTCCCGACCGAGCACGTCTTCGTCGACGGCCTCGGCGTCGGCGACGTCTCGGAAGTCGTCCTGCGCGATCGCCGCGAACTCGCCGAAGACGGCATGATGGTCGTCATCTGCAAGATCGACAAGAAGACCGGCGCGCTCGTCGGTGACCCCGACGTCATCTCGCGTGGCTTCGTCTATCAAAAGGACGCAAGCGGCCTCGTCGCGCGCACCCGGGACTTCGTCAAGAAGATCCTGAAGGACGCCGACCCGAAGAGCCCCGCCTTCGACGACTACCTGAAATCCAAAATCCGCAACGAAGTCGGCTCGTTCCTCTTCAAAGAAACGGAACGCCGCCCGATGATCCTGCCGGTCCTGATTGACCTCTAAAGAAAAACCCCGCTCATCCGAGCGGGGTTTTTGTTCGCGGCTCCAGCACTTTGAGACGTCGGTCGAATTCCTTATGCTTCGCGGCCGTCTCGCCCTTGAAGCCGCCGAGTTTCTCGTCCAGGTAATCCTTTGTCACCATCGTGGCCTTGATGCCTTTTACGTCCTCACGCACCGTTTCGATCTGCGGCAGGACATTCTCTTCGAGCATCTCGCCGACGGCACTGATGATCTTGTCCGAATTTTCCTCGATCTTCTTTTCAAGTCGCCCTTCGCTGTCGCGGATTAGCTTCCCGATCTGGCCCAAATCCCGTTTGGTAAGCATGCCCATATGGATTAAGAGTAGCATAGGGCGTCCTAGCGGATGCAACCTCCGCCAGTCAAGAGGTCTGAGACGGCGTTAGCCTTTATCGATGAAGGCCAAGTTATGCATGTTCAAGTTTTTGCCGAACAGCTCACGCGCGTGCGCGGTGAAGATCGGCTGAAGGAACTTATCGGACCACGGACCGGCTCCGTACTCGAGAAGTCCCTTCGCGAGCTTCTCCGGTTTGACGCTCGAAGACTTCATTGCTTCCGACAGGGACGTATCCAACAGCTCCGCAATCACGTCACCGAATGTCCCGGCGGATTCGCCGTTCTCTTTCTTGGGATTCGTCGTCACGGTCACGCCAGGGATGCGCTCGTCGATACGTTGGGCGAAGCGAGCGGGTTCACCCTGTCCGTAGCCGCGTTCCAGGGCGTCGGCGGAAACGATCTTCAGTCCGGCATTGATCGTCTCGTCGCCCAGATACAGGATCAATCCGTCAGTTTTCGCGAAGCCGATGATCTTGGTCGAAAAACCGTGTTTCCTGAATAACGGCTCCTCCCAGAATTTCCTGATGATGCCGTTCATGACGTCGCCGCGCAGTTCCCCTGGCGCGTCGGGGATGTTGATCCGATAGGTGTATTGACACGGTTCGGGAACCTGTTCGCCAGCCGCAAAATTCCATGCGGTGGATTCCATTCTCTTGAAGCGTGGCAGCGACCGCTCCTCGGGAGTTTCCGGGGGTTGTTTCCCTTGCATCACGCGCCATTCCTTCATGATGCGCTGCACCTCCGCTTTTTCTCGATCGGTTTTCGCCTTGTCGGCGGTCTTGCGAAAGGCATGCTGCTTTTCATCGTACAGATTTCTCCATTCGGAAACGTCGGTTTCCTTCAGCTCCTCCGTCGTCGGCAGATTCTGCGCCTGCAGGTAGTCTTTCAGGTTCTGCATGGACGAGTGTCTTCCCGACATGGTGTCGCCCAGCCACAACAGGATCGGCCGATCTGATAAATCGAAATTCAACTCAAAACCGTTTTCGCAGGCGCGCAGCGCCTCCATGGTCGGGGCGGGCACTTTCTCCTTTTCGCCTGAAGGCGTTGCGGGTTCGCGGTACATAGGACTCGATTCTAACATATTTCGGAGGAAGCACTCGACCCTTGACATTTCCCGTTTTTTCTGGCAGCCTGCGGGCTTGGAGGAACCTTGACGGAAGAAGAAAAGAGACACGCTCTGACCGATGTACAACGCCTCGCCCTGAACGCGTTCGAGCGCGAGTTCGAGAAGTACGCGGTCTTGCGCTGGATCGAAACGAAGCCGACGCACGCTCCCGTCGATGACGAGATCGTCTGGGCGCGCGAAGTTGACGCCCTGCACCATACGCTCGCGCTGACCGCGACGCGCGAATCGCTCAACCAGGAGACGATCCGCGTCCGCGCGGTCGCCAAGCATGGAGGTCGTGGACCGATCCTGCGAGACGAGAATGCCGTCGGGCTGCAGACGCTGTACCAGACGCTGGTGTCGCTGATCGGCTATGGGCCGGTCACGCCGTCGACGCGTCGACCGAACCAACGGCTGCGCCGCTCCGGCAGCCAGAGCATGACCAGACGACGCAGCCGCCGCTGAACCCGCATTCGCGGGTCTTTTTTATTGCCAATTCCGAGGAAAACGGTAAGATGGCCGCATATGCACGACGCCGCGCCGCTTGAGAACGCCCTGACGCCTAAAGCCGCTGCGCTGGTGCTCGGCCGCGATGAAGCCGGAACGGAAGCGCTGGCGAAAGTCTTCCGCCACACGAGCCTGGTAACGATTCCGGAAGCCGTGCGTCCTGAAGCGCTGGCGGAGCTGCGGAACTACTTCGGCCGGATCGGCACGACGCGCGAATTGCCCGATCCTTCCGGCGCGACCGATGAAAATTTGTTGCTTGAGATCGACGCGCTCGCGCGGGAACATCCGTTCATCCAGGCGCTTCTGCGCAACGAAGACGTGCTCCGCTTCTTCGAACGCGTCGACGGTCGCGCCGGCCTGAACGGACACAAGCCGAGCCTGGCGATCCGCTTCACGACCGGCGACGACAAGAAGCAGTGGCATTTCGACGGACCGCGCAGCCTGACCTTGGTTCTCCCGCTCGACGGCGGCGAACCGGACGTGGGCGGCGAATTCGGCTATTTCCCGCGCTTGCGGCGGAGCGGCATGCCCGGCTGGCAAAAAGCGACCGTCGCGCTGATGATCCGGCTCGGTCTCCACCGCCTCTTCCGCCCCGAGCGCCTGATCCCGTATACTCCCGGCACCTTCATCATCTTCGACGGCGACGTGACGCTCCACCGCGCCATGCCGCTCAAAAAACCATCGCTCCGCCGAAGCCTGCTCTTGACCTACATGCTATGAACGCCAAAAACACGATCATCGTCTCCGGCGCGCAGCCGACCGGCGAGCTCCACATCGGCAACTGGGCCGGCAGTCTGCGCAATTGGATCGAGCTTCAGAACGCGCATCCGGAACGCTGCTGGTTTTTCATCGCCGATTATCACGCGATGACGATCGCCTACGATCCGAAAGAGATGCAGCATCGCGTCCTCGATCTGGCCGCCTCGCTTCTCGCGCTCGGTCTCGACCCGTCCAAGTCGACGCTCTTCGTGCAGTCCGACGTGCCCGAACACGCGGAGCTTTGCTGGATGCTCAACACCGTCACGCCCGTGGCGGAGATGGAGCGCATGACGCAGTACAAGGACAAAGCCGCGCACCACGAGAAGAACATCAACATGGGACTCATGGATTATCCCGTGCTGCAAACGGCCGATGTTTTGATCTACGGCGGCAATGCCGTGCCGGTCGGCCAAGACCAAGTCCAGCACGTCGAAACCGCCCGCGTCATCGCCCGCAATTTCAACAAGCGTTTCGGAAACCTTTTTCCCGAACCGAAACCTCTTCTGACCGAAACGCCGAAGATCATGAGCCTGACCGAGCCGACCAAGAAAATGTCGAAGAGCCACGGGCCGAAATCGTATCTCGCGCTCGATGACGAACCGGAAGAAATCCTGAAGAAGCTCAAGGGCGTGCCGACGGAACCGAGCGGCGTAATCACCGGCGAATCGCTCAAGACCGAAGCGTATGCGGGCGTCGCGCTCTTGCTGGATCTCCTCGAACTCTTTGCCGGCAAAGCCGCGCGCAAGGAAGCGATCGCCGAACAGCCCGTCAAATACGGCGAGCTCAAGAAGCTCGCGGCCGAAGCCGTCGCGAAGCGCTTCGCCGACTACCGCGAAAAGAAGAAGGAGCTGATGAAGAATCCGGATCGCGTGCACATGGTCCTGGCCGCCGGCGGGGCGAAAGCCCGTGCCGTCGCGCGACAAACGATGGACGCCGCGCTCCGAGCCACCGGACTGCGCTGACGCATGACCTACGACGAGATCCTGAAACAGCTGGAGGAGTACCACGCCGCGATCGCCGCCGAAGACCGCCTGGCCCGCGCGGGTTTGAAGTTGCGGCCTTCGTTCACCGCGATCCGCGAGCGCTATGGCGAGCTGTTTTCTCAGGAAACGATTTTCGCCCTGCGCGAAATGATCGAGCGCGCGACCCACGCCAAAAAGCGCGACCAGATGGAACGCGCGCTCTTCGCGCTTTTGGACGGCGCGATCGCCGCCGAGGCGTTGCCGCTCGAGGAGCGCCTGATGGCCAAGGCGGGCGCGCTCGAAACCGGCGCGGCCGGCCTGAAAGTCCCCTACTACGACATCCGCCGCCTGATCGCGCAGGAAGACGATTTCGACGCGCGCGAAACGCTGCGCAAAGCGGAAGCCGCGCTGTGCGAAGAACTGACGCCGCTGCGCTTGGATCTCGAACACGCCGCGCGCCAGGCGCTCGCCAAGTACGGTTTCGGCACGATGCGCGAATATTTCGAAACCCGGAAGCGCTTGCGCTACGATCTCTTTTTGCAAAAAACGCTCCCGATCCTCGAAGAAACGACCGGGCTCTACCGCCGCGTCATGTCGGATGCGCTCCGCCGCGCCTATGGCCGCGAGCTCGGCGAGATCGGCTCGGCCCACGCGCTCCACTGGCGCGCCGGCAACGAATTCGCGCACCTCTTTCCCGCCGACAAGATCGCGTCGCTGTGCGGCAGCGCCTTCTCGACGATCGGCCTGCCGCTCGAGCAGTTCCCGCAGATCCGCATCGACGCCGAGGCGCGTTCCGGCAAGCATCCGCGCGCCTGCACCTACGCGCCGCGCGCGCCGGAAGAAATCCACGTCATCTTGAAACCCCAAGGCGGCTACGAAGACGTCCGCACCTTCCTGCACGAAGGCGGCCACGCGCTGCACTTCGCCGGCATGGACGCCTCGCTCCCCTACGAATGGCGCGGACTGCCGCGCTCCCACGCGCTGGCTGAAACCTTCGCCTCACTGGTCGAGCATCTGCCGGAAAATCCGCTCTGGCTCGAGCACGTCATGCGCGTGCCCAAAGCCGCCGCGGAACGTCTCGGCGCCTGGGCGCTGCTCGGCAACCTCTTCCTACTGCGCCGCACGATCGCCAAGTTCAGCTACGAGCTCGTCTTCGACGAAAAGCCCTATGACGCCGCGCGCAACAAGGAGCTGTACGCCAAGACGCTCCGCGATCTGACCGGCTTCTCCTACGAACCGGAGTTCTGGCTGGAAGACATCGACGCCGGCTTCTACAGCGCCGACTATCTGCGCGCCTGGATCGCCTCCGCCCAACTCGAAGAGCACTTGGTGCGCACCTTCGGCGACCGCTGGTTCCTGAAACGCGACACCGGTGCCTTCCTGAAAGACCTCTTCGCCAAAGGCGTCTCCTGGGACGCCGAAGAATTGGTCCAAAGCCTCGGCATGACCGCCTGGGACGCGCTTCCCTTGATACGAAAATTCGACGGCGTTTCGAGACTCTTAAGGTAAAGGCTCCGTCTTGACAAACGGGGCTTTTTCTTTTAGACTGGCCGTATCCTAGGTACATCGTACCTGGGCGTTGTTTTAAGGGAGCTGGACGGCCGCGATTCGCCCAAAACAGGCGGGTCGAGGAAAGTCCGAACACCGTTTCCCCGAGCAATCGGGGGATCAGAGATCGTTGCTAACGGCAACCGGGAACAACGGATCACATCATGTCTCGGGTAACGAGAGATGGTGCGGATACGCCAAACCCAGGGAATCCCGTAAAGTCCGCTTCGCGGACCTTACGGGAGTGCGGGTCCTCTTCGGAGGATGTCTCATGAAAGCCGCGAGGCTTGCACGAGACGCAACAGAAACATACCGCCACATCTCGCAAGAGAGAGGCCTCCGCAAGGAGCGTGGCAAGGTTGAAATCGTGAGGTAAGAGCTCACGCGGCAGACGAGCGATCGTCTCCGGGGCAAACGCCGATCCGGTGCAAGAGCAAATTAGGTAGCTTGCTTGAGCCCATGAGCAATCATGGGCCTAGAGAGATGGTCGTCACTGGTTTCTGAGCCAATTCCTCCGGAATTGGCACGAAACCGAGACAGAATTCGGCTTACAGGCAACCTTGAAACACATGGAAGAACGCTCCGAAAGGGGCGTTTTTCTTTTTCAACATGCGCTTGAATCAAAAATACCCGATCGAGTATTTTTGATTTTTCAAAAATCCCTCTCTGAAAGAGAGGGTTGGGATGCGTCTACGGCGCGGTCGTGATCGCATGCGGCACTTCGTGGCAGGAGCGGCAGCGCGCTTCGTACGTTTCTTCGCCGCCGACTTGGACGACGGGAGCGTCGTAGGGCGCGGGTTGGCCGTCGATCAGGCGCTGGCTGCGGGTCGCGTTGCGTTCGTAACAGCGGACGCAGACGGCCGTGAGCTTGGTGACTTCGTCCGCGCGGGCGAGCAGCTGCGGCATGGGACCGAACGGCTCGCCGCGGAAATCGGTGTCGAGTCCCGCGCAGATCACGTCATGGCCGCGGCGCAGGAATTCGTCGACGAGGCCGATGATGCGGCCGTCGAAGAACTGCGTCTCGTCGAAACCGACCAGGCCGGGGCCGCGCGATGGCACGAACATGATCGCGTCGAGCGCGCAGCCGATGGCCCAAGCGTCATGCGTCTGGCCATCGCGGGAACGCACGGCCTGTCCGTCGCGCGTATCGGCCATCGGTTTGAAGGCAAAGACCGGAATTTTGGCGATCGTCGCCCGGCGCAGCAGGCGGGCAAGCTCGCTGCTTTTGCCCGACGACATGCAGCCGCAAACGACATGGAGCTTGCCGACCTTGATGGATGTGGGCGTCATGGGCCGTTGCAGTATACGCGCAGCCTTAGCGCTTCCCCAGTGGATAACGGGTCCGACCCTTGGCACGCGGGCGTTTTCATGATGTAGTGTCGGCGGTTCTCAAAGGAGGCCGACGTGACACAAGACGAATCGCGCAGCCATCGCATCGATTGGCTGCATTCCCTGCCCGTGCTTCTGGTGCATCTCGCACCGCTCCTGGTGCTTTGGACGGGCGCGCATTGGGGGAGAGATCTGCTCCTGTGCCTCGTCCTGTATGTCGTCCGGATGTTCTTTCTGACCGCCGGCTATCATCGCTACTTCGCGCACCGGACCTACAAGCTCGGGCGCGCGATGCAATTCGTGATGGCGTTCGGCGGCGGCATGTGCGCGCAGAAAGGCGTGCTCTGGTGGGCCGCGCATCATCGCGACCACCACGCGTACTCGGACACCGAGCGCGACGTCCATTCGCCGATCCGCGGCTTCTGGTGGTCGCACGCCCTCTGGTTCATGAGCGGCGAAAGCAAGGCCACCAAGTTCGACCGCATCAAGGACTTCGCCAAGTATCCGGAGCTGCGCTGGCTGAACCGCTGGTGGATCGTTCCGCCCGCCTCGCTCGGCTTCGCTTGCTGGATCTTCGGCGGCGCGAGCGCGATGCTGATCGGCTTCCTGTTCTCGACGGTACTCCTGTACCACGGAACGTTCACGATCAACTCACTCGCGCACGTCTGGGGCAGCCGGCGCTACGACACCGGCACCGACGACAGCCGCAACAATCCGGTCCTGGCCGTGATCACGCTGGGCGAGGGATGGCACAACAACCATCACCACGCGCAGTGGTCCGCGCGGCAAGGCTTCCGCTGGTGGGAGATCGACATGAGCTGGTACGTCCTGAAGACGCTCTCGTGGATCGGCCTCGTCCGCGATCTCCAGACGCCAACCAAGCAGCAGCTCGAACGCAAGCTCCTGCGCAAAGGCGAACCGGACATCGGCAAACAGGCCGTCCGGAGCGCGCGCGAGGCCTACAAGAAGGCCAGCCGCTATTACGCGGAGAAAAAACGCGCGATCGGCGAAGCCCTCGAGTCCGCGTCCCGAACCAACGACTGCTCGCCGCCTTCGTAAGCGGCGTATCCCGACCCTGCGTCGGGATTTTCTTTTTTGCCTGTCCGGTCTTGATTTTTCCGCCTAAAAACGCTATGATGGCTCCACACGTTATGCGCCGCCATCAGCTGACTTTCGCCGTGATTCTCCTGCCGCTGGACTACGTGGCGCTGCTTCTCGCCGCCATCACCGCCCACCGCCTGCGTTTCCAGATCTTCGCGGATCTGCGTCCGGCGATTTCCCTCCTTCCCTATCCGGAATTCCTGAAAGCCTCTTCCTTGGTGGCCCTCGGCTACCTCGCGATTTTCGCGCTGGCCGGACTCTACGCCATCGAACGCCCGCGCCGCATCCTCGAAGAGGCCGTAAAAGTCATTTCGGCTTGCACCTTCGGCATCATGGGGCTGATCATCCTCATCTTCTTCCAGCGCGAGCTCTTCACTTCGCGCTTCGTGGTGCTGGCCGTCTGGGTCTTGTCGTTCGTCTACGTCATCATCGGCCGCCTGCTCGTGCGCGGCGTGAATCGCTCCCTCTTGAAGCGCGGCATCGGCGCGCGCCGCATCATCGTGGTCGGCGGAGATGATCGCGCCACGGCCGCGATCGTCGAAGAATTCTCGAAGGATCCGGCGCGCGGCTATCGCATCGTCCGCCGCTTCCCGCGCTGGGATGAAATCGCCGCCCGTGAAGCCGCCGCGCTCTGCGAAAACGGCGGCGCCGATGAAGTCTTCGTCACCGATCCGGATACCGGCAAGGACGAGATGCGCGCCGTCATCGAATTCGCCGAGGACCGCCATCTTTCGTTCCGCTACGCCGCCGACACGCTGGCCGCGCACGCCGCTTTGGCCTCGACCACGATCGCCGGCATTCCCGTGATCGAAGTCGAGCGCACGCGCCTCGAAGGCTGGGGCCGCGTCTACAAGCGCGTGTTCGACGTGATCGCTTCCGTCTTGCTGATCATCGTCACGTCCCCGTTCATGCTGCTCGCGGCCCTCGCCGTCGCGCTCGAGTCGCGCGGACCGATCATCTTCCGCAACGAGCGCGTCGGCCTCGAAGGAAAAAAATTCCGCGTCTACAAATTTCGCTCGATGCGCGCGGACGTTTCTGTCGGCGAGCAGTTCGGCGACCAGCGCGCCGCTTTGGAGCTCGAACGGAAGTTGATCGAGGAGCGCGGCATCAAGCAAGGCCCCGTCTACAAGATCAAAGACGACCCGCGCGTGACCCGCGTCGGCCGCTTCATCCGACGCTTTTCGATCGACGAGCTCCCCCAGTTTTTCAACGTCCTCAAAGGCGATATGAGCTTGATCGGCCCGCGCCCGCATCAGCCGCGCGAAGTCGAAAACTACCAGCGTCACCATAAGCGTGTGCTGATGATCCGCCCCGGCATCACGGGCTTAGCCCAAGTTTCGGGCCGTTCCGATCTCTCGTTCGAAGACGAGATCCGTCTCGACACGTTCTACATCGAAAACTGGACGCCGCTCATGGACGTCGCGATTTTGATGAAGACGCCGATCGTCGTCTTGGCCAAGAAAGGCGCGTATTGAACATATGAACGTCGCGCTCGTCCACGATCATCTGGTGCAGGACGGAGGAGCCGAAAAAGTCCTGACCGCGCTTCAGGAAATTTTTCCGAACGCGCCGACCTTCACGCTGCTCTACGATCCGAAGCGCGTGAGCAAAACCTTCGCTTCCAAAGACATCCGCACTTCGTTCCTGCAGAAATTCCCCTGGGCGCTGCGCAAATACCAGTGGCTCCTGCCGCTCATGCCGGCCGCGACCGAATCGTACGACCTGACGGGTTTCGACGTCGTCATCTCGAGCTCGAGTGCCTTCGCCAAGGGCGTCATCACCAAGCCCGGCACGCTGCATATCTGCTACTGCCATACGCCGACGCGCTATCTCTGGAGCGACACGCACAGCTACGTGCAGGAGCTGAACGCCAATCGCTTGGCCAAGGCGCTTCTGCCGATGCTGCTCAATCGTCTGCGCGTCTGGGATCGCCTGTCGGCCGAGCGCGTCGACCGCTTCATCGCCAACTCGCGCACGGTCGCCGAACGCATCCGCAAATACTACGGCCGGGATTCCGATATCATCTATCCCCCGGTCGAGACGGAAAAATTTTCCGTCTCGGGAACGCCGGGACGCTATTTCCTGGCCGGCGGGCGCCTCGTGTCCTACAAGCGTTTTGATCTGATCATCCAGGCGTTCAATCGCATCGGGCTCCCGCTCAAAATCTTCGGCGACGGCCCGCTGGCAGAGGAGTACCGCCGACAGGCGAAATCCAATATCGAATTCGTCGGCAAGGTCAGCGACGCGGAAAAGGCCGCGCTCTATCGCGACGCGATCGCCTTCATCCATCCGCAGGAAGAGGATTTCGGCATCACCGCGCTCGAATCGATGGCCGCCGGACGCCCCGTCATCGCCTACGGCAAGGGCGGGGCGCTCGAAACCGTCGTGCCCGGCCTGACCGGCGAATTCTTCGGCGATCAGGAATGGGAGGAACTGGCCACGGCTGTCATCCGCTTCGACGCTTCGCGCTACGACGCCTCGACGATCCGCGCGCACGCCGAAGCCTTCGACGTGAAAGTCTTCAAGCGCCGCATCGCCACCTTCGTCTCGGAGGCTTGGAAAGCGCATTGCGCTTCCGGCGTCGCCGAAAAAGAAAAGCGCGCCGTTCCCGTTCATCAACCCACACACGCATGAAAAAGATTCTCGCCTGCGCCGCCGCCGGCGCGCTGCTCTTCGCCGCCGTCGCTTTGCTCATTCCGCCGCGCGTCAACGTTTCGCTGGCGTTCACGATCGCCGAACGCGCGCGCCAGCAGACGCAGGACTATTCCTACGACGGCTACTACGTCATCCGCGCCTCGGAACTCATCGCCGACACCTTGATCAGCTGGTTTTCGACACCCTCGGTCATCAAGCAGATCTACGCCGAAGCCGACGTGCCGTTCTCCGACGCGCAGGCCTTCGCCGCGGCCGGACGCGCCTTCCGCGCCAAGAAATTCTCGAGCCAGAACGTCGTCGTGACGTTCTCCGCGCCGGACCAAGCGACCGCCGCCAAGCTGGCCGACGCGACGGCGAAAACCCTGTCCGCCCGCGCCGACGGTCTGGTCGCCTCTTCCTCTGACAATTCCCTCTTCGCCGTGACGGCCGCTCCCCCGGTCATCGCTCCTTCCGAAATTCCGCCGGCGCGCGCCGGACTGGCCGGACTGTTCGTCGGCGCCTTCCTTGGTCTCGCGCTCGCGTACGCGCAAAAGAAAAACCCGCAGGTCGCGGGCTAATTACGGGCAGAAGTATTGGGCCGCATTGACGTAGGCTCCGTCGTGGGAGACGCTGAGGTGCAGGTGCGCTCCGGTCGTCCACGGACCCGAGCCCGGCGCGCCGACCGCGCCGCCCGAGAGGCCGAGGCGCTCTCCGGGCACGATGGTCTGGCCTTTCGTCACCTCGACCTGGCTCAGGTGATGCACCTCGAAGACCCAGCCTTGGCCGAACGTGACCGCGACGGCCGCGTCCGTGTCTTTGGCCACGGCCCGCGTCCAGGTGACGACGCCTCCGACCGGCGCGAGCACCGCCGTGCCGACGGGCGCTTGGATGTCGGTTCCGTCGTGCTTGCCGGGCACGAAGGGATGATGTGGATCCTTGAAGGTCGCCGTGATCCATCGGTGCGATCCCATCGGCCAGGACAGGCAGGTGATGCCGCTCGGCAGCTCGGGCTTGCCGTCATCGAACAGCTTGTCGGGCGACGTCCCGGTTTCGGGAGGCTTCGTTTCGACGATCCCGCCGCGCGGCGCATGCGCGCAGGCGGTTTGCATGAACACGCAGAGCAAGACGAACTTCCTTGCAAGGGGCATCCGACACCTCCTCCATCCACCATGAGCCAAGCTTCGAAAACCGTCAAACCCTCTCTGCTCGTCGACGGACGCGCCCTGCTCGATCCTTCGGGCGGAGGCGTGTATGAGTACGCGCGCGCGCTGACAACGGCGCTCAAGGCTTCCGATCGCTTCGACGTGCGCGTCTGGGCGAACGCCGCCGGCGCGCCGGAAACGGACGGAGTCGATCTCTTGACCAGGATTCCCAACAAGGCGCTGAACGCTTCGCTGCGGCTTTTCGGCCGCCCGAAGATCGATGCCTTGGCGGGACGCCCTTCGCTGGCCTGGATGCCGAATCCGCACTTCGCCGCGTTCTCGGAGGACGTGCCGTTCGCGCTGACGCTCCATGATCTGACGTTCGAAACATATCCGGAATTTTTTTCCTTGAAACAACGGCTTTGGCACCGCGCCGTCTCCCCCGCCGCGCTGGCCCGGCGCGCCGGCGTCGTGCTGGCCGTGTCCGAAACCACCAAACGCGACGCCGTGCATCGATGGACCCTGCCGCCCGATCGCATCGCCGTCACGCACGAAGGCGTCGCTCCCGATTTTTTCGATCTGCCGCCGCAGAACGCCCTGCGCCGCGCGCGCGATGCCTATCGGCTGCCGGAGCGTTTCATCCTCCACGTCGGTGCGCTCGAGCCTCGCAAAAATCATGCCGGCTTGCTCGAGGCCTATCACCAGCTTCGGCCGCAGGCGCGTTTTGCCGGCCTCGGTCTGGTCTTCGTCGGTCCGCGGGGCTGGAAGAACGCCTCGATGCTGAACGCCATCCGCCGCAGCCCCTATCGCGACGATATTCGCCTGCTTTCCCGCGTGGACGATCTCGCGCGCCGCTGTCTCTATCGTTTGGCTTCCGTCCTGGCCTTTCCGTCTTTCTATGAAGGGTTCGGCCTGCCGCCGCTCGAAGCGATGGCCTCGGGACTGCCGGTCGTCGCCTCGCATGCCGGAGCGCTCGGCGAGGTCATCGGCAACGCCGGCATCCTGACCGACCCCTACCGCCCGACGGAAATCGCCGCCGCCCTGGCCGCCGTGCTCGACTCCCCCTCTCTCGCCGACCTTTACGCCCTGCGCGGACGCGAACGCGCCAAGCGTTTCACCTGGTCCGCGTGCGCAAAAAAAACAGAGGAGGCGCTTGCGCGCCTCCTCGGGTAAAGACCCCAGAACAACAGGGGTCTTTTGAAATTAACCGGGCGCTGACACGCTCGTTCCGTCGGAGCTCGCGGCGGCCGAGCCGGAGCTCCCCGTTACCGCTGTTTCCGATGCCGACCCGGTGGAACCCGAATCAGTCGAAGGAGGCGATAACCCGTCCGAGGGCGGTGTCGACGTCGCCGCCCCAATGGGGGGACCGGGGCGACGGTCGTCGACGCCAAGAATCCAATACTCGAACGGCAAGGTGGTGATGGCCGGCTGAGCCAGGTGCAGAGTGAAGTTACCTTCACCCTTTTCTCCGATCCAATAGCTTCCGCCCGGATCTCCCAAGAAGGAGACAAAGACTTTGGCTTTGGACGTCATGTGGGGGTTCTGGACCACGACCGCGTCGTAGCCCGCGGGCACCGTGCCTTCGGCCGCGCTCGCATCCGTCTCGGTTTGCACCACGACGATGTCGTTGGCCTGAACGGTCTGCGCCTCGATCTTTTTCGCGATCAACTCGCCATCCGAAGTAATGCTCCAGTTGCCGCCCGTCGAGACGATCGCCGCGACATTC
>CAYOJH010000019.1:0-21997 GCA_964404275.1 uncultured Gammaproteobacteria bacterium
GAGCCAACAACGTCTCAGCAGAAATGCTGGGATTTTGTTATACTGTAAATCTTACGTACCCTATTTTTCTATGACGAATGATAAGAAAGTCGAATGGCTTTTGCGCGTCGGTATTGCCGGAGAATTTATCGGTCACGGCCTATTGGCGATCGAAGGAAAAAAGGATTGGATCGGTTGGATTAGCCAGATGGTTCATGTAAATGCTCCGACAGCAACGACCCTACTGCTGCTGATCGGCTTAGGAGATGTTGCGTTGGCCTTGATTCTGCTCGCCAGACCTGTTCGTCCGCTGTTGCTTTGGATGGCAGTTTGGGGATTCTGGACGGCGTTGGTACGACCGCTTGTTGGTGTGGGTTGGTTGGACTTTGTGGAACGATCAGCCAACTGGGCTGCCCCTCTTGCCCTATACTTTTTCTACGCAAACAAAGAGATTGATAGATCAATCAAGCCGTCATGAGATTCGGACCAGCAAAGATCCATCACGAAAATTGGGTGGACCGCGTGGTCGGGCTGAAAGACGTCCGTTCCGATATCGCCGTGATGCGGACCCCGGACGGCCACGGCCGACTTGAAAATCTCCACCATCGAACCAAGAACCATGCCTGACAAGAAGATCATCAAACAGAGCTTGTTCCTCTCCGCCCTTGCGGTGCTCTATGTCGCCGTCGTGGCGACGATCATGCGGAACGCGCAGCAGCTCTTCGGAGGAGGCAAGGACAGCGCACTGGCGCCGATCGGAATCCTCATGCTGCTCGTCGTTTCCGCCGCGACGATGGGCATGCTCATCTTCGGCAAGCCGGTCATGCTCTACATCGACGGGAAGAAGCGCGAAGCCGTCGCGATGGCGGTCTGCACGATCGGCAGTCTCGCCGTTTTCACGGTTCTGGTGTTCGTCATCATCGCCGCGACGCGCGCCTGACGTGATCTTGTGAGCGCGGCGTCGGAATGCTACAGTGGTGCTTCCTATGGCTGGTACCGGAAAGACACGATTGTTCCGTCCCGCGCCGGCTCCCCCCGATACTGACGGGCGGAGCTTCACCTATGGCCGAGAGCATCCGAAGGCCGTTTCCTGGTACGGCGTGAAGATTCTGTGGTGGTATTTCACCTGGCTTCTGCCGAACACCTTGCGCAGCTTCCGCGTCGACCGGCGGGCGGCCATGAAGCTCGATGATCCGGAACGCATGGCGGATCTGGTGTCCGCGCGTCTCGGCGGCACGCGCGAAGGCCAGCCGGTCACGCAGGCGCTTGGACGCGACGTTTGGGTCGACTTCATCGCCGACACGGGCGACGATGTTTCCGTCGGCGAAGCCGTCGGTCGGATCCTCTTTGCCGATCATGAAGTTCCCGACCCCGATCATCCCGGCTCCGATCTTCGCGCGCCGCGCGGCGACCTGCTGGTCTTCGGCGGGGACACGGCCTATCCGGTGGCGACGGAGGGCTGCGTGCGCGATCGCGTGGTTGCGCCGTTCAATCGGGCGCTCGAAGGCCATGATGACGGCAAAACGCGCATCATCCTCGGCGTTCCGGGCAACCACGACTGGTACGGCGATCTCGAAGGCTTCCGGCGACTGTTCATGAGAGACGATGCCACGCTGCGCCTCGACGGATACGAAGCCCTTCAGAGCGCGAGCCATTTCATCCTTCCGCTCACCGACCGGATCCATCTTTTTGCCGTTGATCAGCATCTTGAGAGCCTCGACGCGCGCCAGCGGAATTTTTTCACGGCCTGGAGGACCGCTCGGCCGCTCATGACGCCGGTCGTCGTGATGCATGACCCCGTGCGGGCCTTCCAGAAACCGAACGCCATCGGCGTCGACGCCATCGCCTCGCTCGGCCTCGAAACCGTGACACGCCCGCACCTGGTGCTGTCGGGCGACATTCATCATTACGAGCGCTGGCGCGATCAAGCGGGGACGCACGTCGTGGCCGGCGGCGGCGGCGCCTTTCTTTGCCCGTCGCCGATCGATCACAAGGAGATCGCGGGCTTGGACATCGAATGGCCGGGGCCGGTTCAGAGCCGCGCCTTGCTGAAACAAGTGCCGATCCGGCTCCTTTCCGGAAAAGCCGGCTATCTGACGCACCTGACCATGCTCGGCATCTTCGTTTCCTTGGGACTGATGCTCGCGAAACTCGGGTGGACGGATGCCGCCGCGTTGCTGACGGCGGCGGTGACCGGTATCGCGGTGGGCAGCGTCTCGACGCTGATCGCGCGGACGCGCTACGGCCATCGCGGCAAGACCTGGCTCATCGCCGCGGCCTTCGGTCTTCTTTCGAGCTTGATCCCGGCCTTGGTCGTGGCCGCCGTTCGGGAGGAGCTGACGTATCACGGCTATATCACGCCGCGCGGCACGCTGATCCTGCTGGTCGGGCTCGGCATCCTGTTCGGCACCTGGGCGCTCGGTTTTTTCATCGCGACCCTGACGCGTTTCGGCTACGAGCATCTGCAGGCCTATGCCGCTTTGATGCATCCGGGCTACAAGCATTTCGTGCGCATGCGCGTCCGCGCCGACGGTAAGGGGATCGACGCCTGGACGATCGGACTCGTGGATCCGCTCGCCGCCGGCGAAGACCCGGTGCTGGTCGACCACTTCAGCTGGCGGCCCGACGAGCAGTCTTGAGATAGATTTCCAGGGTGTGCCTGGCGTTCGGCTCGATGGGAAGCTCGGCCAGGGCCTGGCGCGCGGGCATCCAGACGTATTCCTGGGCCTCCTCGTTGAGAACGACGCGCTTCCGGTCGACGCGCACGATGTTATCGACGAAGACGTGCTGCACGCTCGTGTCGTAGTAGCCGGAGTGCCGGATCTGATCGAACGTGCAGAGATGCTCGCCAACGACGCCGTCCAAGCCGGTTTCCTCCTTCACCTCGCGGAGCAGCGCGTCGGCCAGGCGCTCGCGTCGGCGGACTTTGCCGCCCACGATCGAAAAACGGTCGCGCCACTTATGCGTGCGGACGAGCAGGATCTCGCGCTCCCGTCCGAGACCGCCCCCGTATTCGATGATGCCGCCGGCGGCGATGACCGAACCCGGTACGAGAAGCCGATTCCAAAGCCGGAAAAGCGCTTCAGGCGAAGCGCGATGCCGCGTCGGCAGCGCGCCGTGCGTGCGAAGGTGCTGCACGAGCGCTTCCGGACTCCAGACGGCTTGTTCGCCGACGTAGGCCGGATGATCGGCAAGCGGACGCTGGAAAAAACACGGCACGTTCGTCGCCTGTGCGATGCCGAGCTCGTAGGAGACGCTCTTCCCGACGTAGCCGTCGGGATTCACGAAATAGCTGAAGCCGTTTTCGCCGAGCCGCCGCAGCTCTTGGAGATAGAGGAGTTCGACGAGGCGAGGATCGAATTTTTCCTCTCCCGCGAAGAACAGAAAACCGTCTTCGTCTTTGACGATCGCTCCGATCTGCGGCGCAAGCACTTCGATCCCGGCAGCGCGGAAAATTTCAATCGCCTGACCCATTTCTTTCAGGTGCTTGCGGAGCGATCCGTGCACCACGCAGCGGAAGGAAGGTTTCATGAGAAGCTTTTTAGCACTGTGGCATAGGCCGATGCCCGAAGCAATTCCTGTCCCGTCGAAAATTTTGCTATACTTTTACCACTTATACTTTCTGACCACTGTATGGATAAGCGCATGATGCCGTTGGTCGTGTCCGTGTTCCTTCTTGTCGGCGCCGGCTGCGCGTCGACGACCTCCGTTTCCGCTCCGGCCCCGGCCCAAGCGCCGTCACCGACGCCGTCTCAAGCTCCGGCGCCGTCGCCCACCCCTGCCCCCGCTCCTGCGCCAACCAGCCAAAATACGATCAGCATTACGGGTTTCGCGTTCGCGGCGAAGAGTCTCACGGTTGCCGTCGGCACGACGGTCGTCTGGACCAACCAAGATCCGATGGGCCACACGGTCACGGCCGATGACGGCTCGTTCGACAGCGGTACGATCGCCTCTGGCGCCACGTATAGCCACGCGTTCGCCAAGGCCGGCGTCTACACCTACCACTGCGCGTTCCACCCGTCGATGCTCGGCACGGTGATCGTCCAGTAATCCGAGCCTGCACGCGGTTATGCTTTCCAAGCTGAAGCAGGCCATCAACATCAAGTACTTCATGGTGGCGTACCTCGGTACGCTCGTGATCGGATCGTCGCTCATGCTGCGCCGTCCGATGTTCCTGATCGAGGCCGGGGCGATGGTGCTTCTGTACTCGCTCTTCGACCTGCTCTGGACCAAACTGCGCGACGGCGTCTGGTATTTGCCCGTCTCCTCATGGATCTCGGGCTGCGTGCTCTCGATCGTCGCCATGCCGGCGCCTCCGTTGCATCTCATGTTCTTGCTGCCATTTCTGGCGGTCGCCTCGAAACAGCTGCTGCATTTCGGCAAGGTACGGCACGTGTTCAATCCCGCTTCGTTTTCCGTGATGGTCGTGACGCTGTTCGCGCCCGCAGCGGCGTGGTGGGCGGTCAATTGGGGCCGCGCGCCGCTGATCGCCGTGATCGTCGTCGGACTCTTCATCCTGTGGCGGCAGTCGCGCTGGCACGTGACGCTGACGTTTCTGGCGACGTACACCGCGCTCTCCGCGCTGTTCCTGCTGAGCAGCGGAACCAAGGCGCAAGCGCTGCCGCATCTCTTGCTGCAAGCGCAGCTGCTGCAGGGCACGATGCTGTTCTTCTCGACGGTGATGCTGATCGAACCGATCACGAGCTCGTTCCCGACACGCGGGAAGCGCATGATCTACGCGGCCTTGGTCGGCGTCTTCGCGGTCCTGGCGACGCGCGCCTTGCGCGACGTCACGCTGCCGTTCGTCGACCCGTTGATTGTCGGGCTTCTGTCGGGTAACCTGATCGCCAGCCTCCTGTTCCTGAAGGCCAAGCCCAAACCGGCCGTCCCGCAACCCGTCGCTCCGCCGGCCGCGACCCCGATTCAACCGTAATTCTTTTTTTCCAGGTATGTCCTCGATGCCGAATCTCCAGCCGGGCGACGGCGCCGTTTCCGAAGTGAACGGCGAAACCCTCGCGATGTATAACGACGGCGGCCACGTTCGCTGCGCCTCCGCGACCTGCACCCACCTGGGCTGCACCGTCGAATGGAACGGCGACGAAAAAACGTTCGACTGCCCGTGCCACGGCTCGCGCTACAACAACGACTTCAGCGTGAAGCAGGGCCCGGCCAAGCGCCCGCTCGATCCGCGCGAACCGCAAGCGTAAAGCTTTTTTTCTTATTCCTGCGGCGCGTTGGGGCGCGTCGGGCGGTAGAGCGCTGAAGTTTCGTCTTCTTTGCCGAGGATCAGATCGCGCAGGATCAGGCCGCTCAGCGTGCCGAAGGTCATGCCGGTGCCGGAGAAGCCGGTCGCGACGTACGTGTTCTTGCCTTCTTCGACGCGGCCGATGAACGGCAGGCCGTCGTTCGGTTCCAACGTCTCGCCGCGCCACTGCCGAACGATTTCAATGGGCGTGCCGGCCGGCAGCAAGCCGGTCAAGAACGCCTGAAGCCGTTCGAAACGCGCCTTGGAATCCGAAGCGGGCTGGCCGGCCTTGCGACCCTCTCCGCCCAAAATGATGCGGTCATGATCTTCATATCGATCGATGCGGAAGTAGTGATAGGGATTCACGGTGTCCCAATAGAGCGCTTCGGAAAGCAATCCTTTTGGGATGCGCGCTTCGATCACGTGGTCGAGCGTGGGGCTGACGCGGCTCGCGAGTTGCGCGGGATTGCCGAAGGGCAGATAGGTGGCGATGACCACGTGCGCGGCGCGGATTTCCCCACTCGCCGTCTTCACGATTCCGGAACCGTCGCTCGAGACCGACGTGACTTCCGAATTTTCGAACACGAGCGCGCCTTGCGCGGCCGCGCGGACAGCCAGCGTCTCCACGTATTTCATCGCATGGAACTTGCCCTGATCTTCCACGCGCAGGTAGCCCGGCGTCGCGAAGCCGAGCGAAGCGGTTTCCAGGCTCGCGGGAAATCCGAAACCTTTTGCCAAATCCGCTTCCTGCCGAAGCCCCTCGATCGCGCCGGCCTCGGAGGCGAAGACGAACGTCGGGCAGGTCATGAACTCGCAGTCGATCTTTTCCGCCTGGATGATGCGCTCGATTTCCTGGCGGGCGCGGCGGCTGGAAGCCCAGGCCAGCGCGGCGGCTTCGGGGCCGCGCGTGTCTTTGAGATGCTGCAGCGAGGCGTCCGTCACCCAGGTCACGAAGGCCGTCGTCCAACCCGTCGCGCCCTCGCCGATGCGCCCCATTTCGACCAGCGCGACTTTTTTTCCTGCCTGCGTCAGCTGGTAGGCGGTCGAGATGCCGGCGATGCCGCCGCCGACGATCGCGACGTCGACCTCCAGCGTTCCATCCAGGATGGGAAAGTTCGGGCGCTGGTCATCCGCGAGTTCCCAGGGCGAGGTTGTCATCATATGGCGTGGAGTATATCGTATGGGACATGAAAAGAATACGATGCGTCATGATCTCGATCCTGCTGTGCGCGCTTGCGCCCGGCCGCGCGATTTTCGCGCAAACGAGCTTGAATGTCGATGTCGAGACGAAAGTGCGCGCGGCCTTCGCGGACGTTCCTGACATGATCGCGGTCGCGAAATGCGAGTCGGGCTTCCGCGAGTTCGGTCCCGACGGCGCCATCTTGCGCGGCGGAAACAATCGCGGGTACCTCGGCATTTTCCAGATCGGCGAAACGTTGCATGCCGCGCGGGCTTTGGCGCAGGGCATGGACATCTCAACGGTCGACGGCAACATCGCGTACGCCAAGGTGTTATTTGTCGCGAGCGGCTTGAACCCCTGGCTCGATTGCGTTCCGCAGGCCGCCGCTCCGGCCGCGGTGGCGGAAGGCACTTTCACGATCAATTTGCGCTTCGGCATGAGGCATCCGGACGTGCGGCGTCTGCAGGCGCGCTTGAACGCGCTGGGATACGCGATCGCGGCGTCCGGTCCCGGTTCTTCCGGCCAGGAAACCGACCTCTTTGGCGCGCTGACGCGTGAAGCGGTGCGCCGTTTTCAGTGCGCCAAAGGCATCGCCTGCGAGGGGAGCGAAACGACGACGGGCTATGGCCGGGTCGGTCCGATGACGCGCGCAGCTCTGAACCCTTGACTTTTTGGGGGAAATCCCGTATACTCGGCACTCATATGTACAACTCTCATCGCGACAACAAATCAGGCGGATACGGAGGTAAAAAGTTTGGGGGCGGCCAATCCTGGAATACCCGGGGTACGGACAGCCGCGGGTTCGCGAAACCGGAGTTGCACAGCGCCGTGTGCGCCGATTGCGGCAACGCGTGCCAGGTGCCGTTCAAGCCGAACGGCCGCAAGCCGATCTATTGCAGCAATTGCTTCAAGAAGGAAGGCAACGGCGGCGAAGCGCGCGGTTTCGAGCAGCGCCAGGACTCCCGCGGATTCAATTCCGGGGACAAGCCGCTGTTCAAAACGACCTGCGACAAGTGCGGCAACGACTGCGAAGTGCCGTTCCGCCCGACGGGCGAGCGCCCGGTCTACTGCCGCGCGTGCTTCGGCAAGGGCGACGCGCCGGCTCGCGGCGATCGCAACGAGCAGCGCCGCGCGCCCGAAACGCGCACGGTCGACTACAGCATCGACGAGTTCAAGAAATTGAACGCCAAGCTCGATGCGATCCTGAATATGCTGAACCATACCGCTCCTCAGGAAACCGCGCCCAAAGCGCCGGCCAAAAAGAAAGCCGCCGCCAAGAAGAAAAAGTAAGCCCGAAAACGATCGCCGAAAGGCGGTCGTTTTGTTTCGGGCTTGCGTGCCTCGGAGGCTCTCGTGTAGGACGCTGCGAAGGAGTATCCTAAGGACTTACTGAAACCCATGCTTGAAACGCTCAAACGACACTTCGGCTACGACGCGTTCCGGCCGCTGCAGGAGGAGATCATTCGTCATGTCATGGAAGGAAAAGATTGCCTGGCGCTCATGCCGACGGGCGGCGGCAAATCCTTGTGTTTCCAGATGCCCGCGCTGCTTTCCGGCGGCTTGGCGATTGTCGTTTCGCCGCTGATCGCGCTCATGAAGGATCAGGTCGACGCGCTGACCGAGAACGGCATTCCGGCCGCCTATCTGAACAGCTCCATTTCCGCGTCGGAAATTGCCGGCGTGATGCGGAACGCGCAAGCGGGCAAGCTGCGCCTGCTGTACGTCGCGCCGGAACGTTTGGCGATGCCGGAGTTTCGGCAATTCCTCTCGACGCTCGACGTCCGTCTTTTGGCGATCGACGAAGCGCATTGCATTTCGGAATGGGGCCACGATTTCCGTCCCGACTATGCGAACCTGAAAATCCTGCGCACGGAATTTCCAAACGTGCCGACGATCGCCCTGACGGCCACGGCGACGGAAAGCGTTCGGGCCGACATCATTCGGCAGCTGCACCTCCGTTCGCCGCGCGTTTTTATTTCGAGCTTCAACCGCCCGAACCTGACGTACTCCGTCGAGCCGAAGAAAAAAGGTTCGGAAGCGCTCTTCAGCCTGCTTGAAAAATATCGCGGGGAGAGCGCGATCCTGTATTGCTTCTCACGAAAAGATACGGAAGCGCTGGCGAACGATCTTCGGAAGCGCGGTTTCAAGGCGGCGGCCTATCACGCCGGGCTCTCCGCGGACTTGCGCGCGCGGACGCAGGAACGTTTCATCGCGGACGATCTCGATATCGTTGTCGCCACGATCGCTTTCGGCATGGGCATCGACAAGCCGGACGTGCGCCTCGTCGCGCACTGCGATCTGCCAAAATCGGTCGAGGGCTATTATCAGGAAACCGGCCGCGCGGGCCGCGACGGCTTGCCGGCCGAATGCGTCTTGTTTTTCTCGTACGCGGACAGGCGCAAGCAGATGTATTTCATTTCGATGATGGAAGCCGGTCCGCAGCGCGATCAGGCGCGGCAAAAACTGGATGCCGTGATGCGCTATGGCGATCTTCGCAGTTGCCGCCGCGCGTACCTGCTCAGCTATTTCGGAGAACAGCTCCCGCCAGGCTCCTGCGGAGGCTGCGACGTCTGCCTCGGGACCGTCGCCCAGCCGGAGGCCGCGAAGGCACCGAAAGGCTTCCTGGCCAAAAGCTCCCCCGACAACGCGCTTTTCGAGCATCTGCGCGCCCTTCGCAAGCGCTTGGCGGGCGCGCGCCACGTGCCGCCCTACATGATTTTCGGCGACGTGAGCTTGAAACAGATGGCTTCGATGAAACCGAAAAGCCGCGAAGCCTTCGCGCTGATCAGCGGCGTCGGACAGAAAAAACTCGAAATGTTCGGCGAGACCTTTCTCGACGCGATCCGCAACTACGCGGGCGAACGCGATGTGCTAGGCTGAAGGCATGAAGATCGCCATCATCGGAGCGGGCGCGGCGGGCCTCATGGCCGCCGCGACGATCCAGGAACGCAACCCGAAAGCCGAAGTCTACCTGATCGAGAGGAACAACGGCTTGGGCAAGAAGGTCATCATCTCCGGCGGCGGACGCTGCAACGTCACGACGGGCCTGCGCGACATCCGCGAGGTGCTTTCCAAATATCCGCGCGGCGGGAAATTCCTGAATTCGGCCATGCGGCGTTTTCCGCCCGAAGCGGTTTACGCCTGGTTCGAAGCGCACGGCGTGCCGCTCAAGATCGAAGACGACCTGCGCGTGTTTCCGCGATCGAATGACGGGCACGATATCGTCGGCGCTTTTGAGCGCCTCTTTCACGACTCGAACGTGCATATCCAACTGAACCGTCACGCGATCAAGATCACGCGGGAAGGGGAGGGCTATCTGGTTTCTTTTAAAGACGGAGAGACGTTGCGCGCAGATCGCGTCATCCTGACGACCGGCGGCCAGGCTTTTCGTCATACCGGCTCGACGGGCGACGGCTACGCGTTCGCCGAAGCGCTCGGACATCGCCTGACGCCGCTCGCGCCCAGCCTGAATTCGTTTTTCACCAAAGAGACATGGCCAAGAGACGTTTCAGGCCTATCGTTCGAGAAAGCCAGACTGCGCGCGCGATTCGAAAAAGCCTACGAGTTCACCGGTCCGATCCTTTTCACGCACAAGGGCGTAAGCGGACCGGCGGTTTTCGCGCTTTCGAGCCTGGTCGCTTTCGAAACATACGATGCGGCGCATCCGATGAAGCTTCGGATCGATATTTTTCCCGATCTCTCCGAAGACGATCTCCTGGGGACGCTTGAGCACGCGGTCGCGGCGCATGCGAAAAAATTACTCGGCAGCGTGCTGGACTTCATGATGTCGAAATCGCTGGCGGAGGTTTTGTGCCGGGAACTGGCCGTCGACGCGCATGCGCGCGCGGCCGAAGTCGCCAAGAAAGATCTTCGCCGCATCACGGCCTGGCTCAAAAACATCCCGCTCGAGGTCATCGGCCGCGGAGCGGGAGACGAATTCGTGACCGCGGGCGGAGTCGATCTCAAGGACGTCGATCCGCGCACGATGGCCTCGAAGGTCTCCCCCGGACTTTTTTTCGCGGGGGAAATCCTGGACATCGACGGATTCACGGGCGGCTTCAATCTCCAGGCGTCTTGGGCGGCCGGCCGGGCCGCCGGTGAGCATGCGGCCGCGTAAGGCGCGCGCGCATGGCGCGTCTCCATCAATATAAGCCTTGAGCCTGAGAACTATGGAGAACAAGAAGTATGTGCGGGGCGTGGCCACCTTGGCCGCGATCGGCGCCGGCGCCCTGGCCGTCCATCTGCTGACGACGCGCAACAAGAAAGGCCGCGCCGTGCGCGCCGCGGCCGAGAAGACGCGGGATCACGTGGCGACGCGCGTCGCCAAGATCGGCAAGGTCACCAAGAAATCCTACGATCATATCGTCGACGCGGCCGTGGACGAGCTGCGGGCCATGAAAACCCTGACCGATAAGGAATTCGGAGCGCTGGCCGAAGAAGTCAAAGCCGACTGGAACGGAGTGAAGAGCCTGTTCCAGGGAGAGACCACACAGGACGCCTTCATCGAAGATGAAGTCTGAAGGCGGCTTCCGAAAAACGCGCTTTGCGGCGCGTTTTTTGTGATAGAGTAAGCGCATGTGCTTTTCCGCCACCGCCAGTTTCGCCGCCGCGGGCACCCTCGGCGCCGCCGGCGTCTTCACGTTGCGGCAAGCGAAGATGGGTACCTGGGCGCCGCTGGCCGCGATCCCGCTTCTCTTTGGCATTCAGCAGGCCGTCGAAGGTCTCGTCTGGCTTTCGTTCGGCCGCCCCCAGCTTCACGCGGCCGCCGCGCTCGCCTTCGTGCTGTTTTCCCACGTGTTCTGGCCGATCTACCTGCCGATCGCCATCTGGCTGGTGGAGCCGGACGTCCGGCGGAAGAACGTGCTTCTGTTCCTGGCGGGCCTCGGCGCGGCCGTCGGCCTGACGCTCTTCAGCTTCATCATCCGCGGGCCGATCACGGCGCAGGTCGCCGGCCACTGCATCGATTATGAGGTTTCCGTGCCGGGCGTGCCGTTCGGCTTCGTGGCGTATCTTTTGGCCACCTGCCTGAGCTGTTTCGTCTCGACGCGCCGTTTCCTGAAGATCTTCGGCTTCGCCCTGTGCGCCTCCCTGCTCATCGCGTACTGGTCGTATCGCGAAGCGCTCTATTCCGTCTGGTGCTTTTTCGCGGCCGCGCTCAGCCTGATCATTTACGTGCATCTGCGCCGCGAAGCGCATGCGAAAAAAAGCACCGGCGCGTGAACGCCGGTGCTTGCCGAATCCGCGCTTACATGGCCGTGCGGCGCACCATTTTGATGATGAGGAGCAAGACCACGGCGCCGAGAACGGACATGAGCAGGGCGCCCGCGCCGGTGTCCGGCACGATGCCGAGCGCGCCGGAAAGGAAGCCGCCGATGATGGCGCCGACGATGCCGACCAGGATATCGCCGCCGACGCCGAAGCCGCGGCCTTTGACGATCAATCCGGCCAGCCAGCCGATCACGAGACCGACGAGCAAGTAGTAGAGAATAGACATAGTGTGAACGCTTAAGTATCGAACCTCCTTCAGCTATACTGTGCACATGACGCAACGCCTTTCGCGCATCTTCGCCTTTTTCCTCGTTTTCGCAGGCCTCTGGGCCTGCCGTTTGAGTTTGCCGGCGCAAGCGGCTTCCGCGCCGTCCACGACCGCCGCGGTTCAGGCACCCCAGCTCCCTCCGGACGAATATCTGAGGGCCAAGGTGCTGTCCGTGCAGGACAAGGGCACCGCAACCGATCAGCTCGAGACGGATCGCATGTTCGCGTTTCACGTGCGCCTCCTGACCGGCAAGGACAAGGGCCAGGAACTCACGGTCGAATACAGCGCGGCCGACGCGAAGAACAATAATCGCGTCTTCAAGACGGGGGATACGATCGTGGTGGTCAAGAGCTATCAGGTCGATGGAAGCGTCAGCTGGTACGTGGCCGACAACTATCGCTTGCCGTCGCTGTTCTGGCTGGCCGTCTTCTTCTTCGTGTTGGCCGTCGCCTTCGGAGGTTGGCGTGGCTTCACGTCGATGCTCGGCTTGGCTGCCAGCGTCGTGATCATCCTGTACTTCATCGTGCCCAGGATCGTGAGCGGAACGAATCCGTTCCACGTCGTCCTGATCGGCACCTTCGCGATCGCGGCCGTCTCGCTGTATCTCGCGCACGGCTTCCGCAAGCGCACGACGATCGCCTTCGCCGGCACGACGATCACACTCGGACTCTCGGCGCTCTTCGCCGCCTTCGCGGTCGGAGTCGCCAGGATGTACGGCATGGGCAACGAGCAGGCGCTCTATCTCCAGAACGGAGACTTCGGCAACATCGACCTGCGCGGGCTCCTGCTCGGCGGGATCATGCTGGGCGTTCTCGGCGTGCTCGACGACATCACGACGGCCCAGGCCGCCGTGGTCGACGAGCTGAAGCTGGCAAACCCGAAGCTCACGTTCCGCGAGCTCTATCGCCGCGGCTTGTCGGTCGGGCGCGAGCACATCGCTTCGCTCGTCAACACGCTCTTCCTGGCGTACGCGGGCGCTTCGCTGCCGCTCTTCCTGCTGTTCTCGATGTACAAAGAGCAACCGGTCTGGTTTATCCTGAACAACGAAATCATTTCGGAAGAGGTCATCCGGACGCTGGTTGGCAGCGTCTGTCTGATCCTGGCCGTGCCGATCACGACCGCGCTGGCGGCCGCCGTCTTCAGCAAGATCGCTCCGGACGAAGACGCCGGAGACGGACACGTCCATTCGCATTGACGGCCTTGCCGCGCCTTATCTTACGGCGATGAGCCGGTAGGAAACGCTTCTGCCGTTCGCGGAAATCACGACGGTTTGGCCCGCTTTTTTGCCCACCAAAGCCGCTCCGAGCGGGGAGAGATATGAGATGGCGCCGGTGCCGGGGTTCGTTTCCTGGGAACCGACGATGTCGTAAATTTTGGTCTTGCCATTCACTTCGAGTTCGACCGAGGCTCCGATGCGCACGCTGCCGTCCGAAGCCGGGCCGCGGCGGATCATGATCGCGTTGTTCAGCTTCTCGTTGATTTCAAACACGCGCATGTCGAGACCGCCCAGCTTGGCCTTGGCGGCCGAGTATGCGAAGTTTTCGGAGAGGTCTCCCATCTCGCGCGTCCGCCGCAACTCTTCGACCGCTTTCGGGCGAATGATCGTCTCGATGCGGACAAGCTCCTCTTTCAATTTCTGGACGGCTTCCGGCGTCAGGTGGTAGTCGTCGGGACCGGGCGCGTACTTGCCGGGTTTGCGTTTGGGGACTTGCATAGCGGGTCCATGGTACCGAACTTGCCAGGCCGCGCAAAATTGCGTATCATTCCTGCCGATATGGCGAATGACAGCGTCGTCCTCCGCTTCAGCGAGGTCACCTTCGATTACGGCGAGCAGAAGCCCATTCTGGATGAGGCCTCTTTTTCGGTGCGCAACGGCTCGAAAATCGCCCTGATGGGCCAGAACGGCGCCGGAAAAACCTCGCTCTTCAAGCTGATTCTCGGCGAGTCGAAGCCGAAAGCCGGCGGCATTTTCCTGACGCCGAAAGAGGCGACTGTCGGCATCGCCAAGCAAGTCGTCGCGCCGGACCAGGCCAACATGACGGTCCGCGACTTTTTCGCCTCGACCTTCGCCGAGGTGCCGTACAATCTCGACAAGCAGATCGCCGACGTGCTTGACGCCGTGAACCTCGTCACGGATCTCAAGAAAAACGTCCGCGCGCATTCCGGCGGCCAGCAGGCGCGCTTGCTTTTGGCCTACGCGCTCATCCAGAATCCGGACATCCTGCTGCTCGACGAGCCGACCAACAATTTGGATCAAGCCGGCATCGATCACCTGACGGGCTTCCTGATGACCTACGACAAGACGGTCGTCGTCATTTCGCACGACGCCGAATTCCTGAATGCCTTCACCGACGGCGTCCTGTATCTCGACGTGCACACGCACAAAGTCGAGCAGTACGACGGTAACTACTTCAACGTCGTCGAAGAGATCACGCAGCGCGTCGAGCGCGAGCGCCAGCAGAACGCGCGCGCCGAATCCGAAATCCGCAAGAAGCGCGAGCAGGCCGAAGTCTTCGCGCACAAGGGCGGCAAGCTCCGCTCGGTCGCCAAGCGCATGCGCGAGGCCGCCGAGGAAGCCGAAGAGAGCATGGTCGAGGTCCGCCAGGAAGATCGCACGATCCGCGACTTCACGATCCCGTGCCAGAAATTCGATTTCGAATTCAGCGGCAAGATTTTGGACATCAAAAAAGTCGGCATCATCAAAGGCGGCGAACCGGTCCTGAAGGATCTCGACCTGACGCTCCGCCGCGGCTCGCACCTGCTGCTCAAGGGACCGAACGGCATCGGCAAGACGACGCTGCTCGAAAAGATCGCTTCCGGCACGGCCGAAGGCGTCGAGACCGGCAAGGGCGTCGTCGTCGGCTACTATCGCCAGGATTTCTCGACGCTCGATTTCAACCAGACGGGCTACGACAGTCTGTACGACGCGATGGTCGAGAAGAGCGAGATGGATTTGCGTTCCGCCGCAGCCGGCTTCCTGCTCGACGGCAAGGCGCTTGCGACCAAGATCGGCCAGCTCTCGGAAGGCCAGAAAGGCCTCCTGGCTTTCGCGCGCCTGATGCTCATGCGTCCCGGTCTCTTGATCCTCGACGAGCCCACCAACCACATCAACTTCCGCCATCTGCCGGTCATCGCCAAGGCGCTCGACGGCTACGAGGGCGCGATGATCCTGGTCAGCCATATCCCGGACTTCGTTTCCCAGATTCGTATTACCGACCGGGTTGATCTGACCGCGTTGTAAACAAAAAAGACGGGTCCTGCCACCCGTCTTTTTTGTTTTTATTTCACGAACAGATGGTAGACAAAACTCGCGGCCGGATCCGTATTTGGACCATAGGCCAGGGCGCCGCCGAGCGCGCCGGTGATCGTGATCAGCGCCAGGCCGACGAGTCCTGCGAGAGCGATGGCGCGCGTTTCGATGATCGCGCGCAGCGGCTTCAGGAGAGGGCGGAGTCCTTGCGGTGCATTGGTCCATTCGCGATCGATCCAGGCGGCCAGGTAGCAGACGGCCAGCAGGCCGAAGTAGACGATCGAGATCAGGGCAAACCATTCATGCACGGCGACGGTGTGGCCGAGCGTCGGGCTCGTGATGTACCGGCTCTTGATGGCGAGACCCGCCAGCGCCGCCGCCACGCCCCCGAGCGCGCCGAGGATGACGAGAACCGCCTTGATATAGAATACGTATGCGCGATTCAAGACCGCTTTGATTTGGAGGATTTCCAAAACGCTATACAACGTCAAGAGCGCGATCGGAAAGTGGACGAGGATGGGATGGAGGTTCATGACTCCAGTATAACCTGGGTTTCTGGACGGCGCGCAAGTCCTGTGTTTCCATGAACGCATGCGCAAGACGCTCCTATTCTTCGCTCTGGCCCTCGCGATGCTCGCGGGTTGCGTGTTTTGGCTGCGGCAGGTCCAGGCCCCGAGCGGGCCGACGAGGCTGAAAATGAACGAGAGCGCGACTTCGGTCGGTCCGCTGCCCAGTTCCGAAGCGTTGGTGGCGGTTTTGCCGGCGACGGAAACGGCGAGCGGCACGACGCAAGCGCCCGCGGCCGAAGAAGTGAGCGCTTCTACGATCGGCTATCTTCCCCCGGCCTCCAAAAATCTTTCGGGCGCGAGCTTGGGAAGACAGCGCGTGCCTTTGCCGGACACGATCGGCGACGTCCATCAGCTCTACTACGATACGTCCTTGCTCACGCTCTTCATGGCCGTGACCGAACCGGACGGCCAGCGTTCGATCTGGAAGCTTCCGGAAAACGGAAAGGCCGAGCGCGTCTTCACCGCTTCGGGCGGCAGCGGCGTAATCGGCATCATGGCCGATTCGCAAGGCGTGATCTACGTCCAGCACGATCATCCCGACCGGCTTTACCGCTCCGACGACGGCCTGAAAACCTGGCGGCTGGTCTTGCGGGACTACGGGACTTTTTGGAGCATCGCCGACGACGGCAAGGGGAACGTCTACGGCACGACGCACGACTGGAATCGGGCCGTGCTCTATCGGAGTCCTAACGACGGCTACGATTGGGAACCCTGGATCGACTTCCAGCAGCTCTTCCCGCAATACGCGAAGACCTATCGCGACGGCGATGACCGATTTCTGCTGCGGCATCTCCATGGCGTGATCTACGACACGCATAAGGGCCAAATCATCGTCGGCACGGGCGACGTGGCGCGCTTCGCCTTCATGTCGCCCGACGAAGGAAAAACCTGGAAGAAGGTTTGGGATGAAGGATTCACCGCCTCCGTCGCGATGTCGGGCGGTTCGCGCTGGCTGCTGGGTCCCGACCAGCTGCACGGCCACGGCTTGGCGATCTATGACGCCGAAACGCAGACCACGAAAGAGGTCTGGAATCCGATTCCGTATAACTACGCGGGCTATGCTTACAGCCTGCTCAACGTGAACGGCATCTATTACGCCGCTTTCCATACCGAAGCCAACGAAGTCGACGCGGTCGTGCCGAAGTTCGGCGTGATCGCTTCGCCTGACGGCCAGACTTGGTACCCGTTTCTCGAATGGGGTCCGCTCGGCAGCCACGCGCGCACGGACGTCTATCTCGCCGCCGCGCCGACCTATATCTATGCCAGCTTGAACGGCGCGCTCTACGCCTTCCGTCCGCTCGAGGCGGACTGGTTCAAGACGCAGACACCGTTCCATTAATTCGTGCCCAGCTCCGCCTGAAGCGCGTACCATTCCTTTTCGAGCCGCGTCAGCTCTTCGTCGAGTTCGAGCAGGCGCGTGTGCTTTTCGGGCGCGTAGTCCGTCGGGTTTTCGAAATAGTAGGCGAGGATCTCGCTCTTCTCGCGGTCGAGGATTTTCATGCGCTCTTCGATCTTCTGCTGGCGACGGCGCTTTTCTTTCAGGATCGTCCGCTCGTGACGGCGCTGTTCCGCTTCGGCTGCGTCGGCCGGTTCCGATTCGTTTTCCGCGCCGTGGACGTCTTCTTCCATCGCCGCTCCAAGGTCGGCGAGATATTCGTCGTAGGTGCCCGGATACTGGCGCACGCAGCCTTCGCGCGCTTCGAAGATGCGCGTGGCGACGTTCTTGATGAACGACTGGCTGTGGCTGACGAACACGATCGTGCCCGTATAGTCGCGCAGCGCCTGCGCCAAAGCTTCCGACGTTTCGGCGTCGAGATGGTTGGTCGGCTCGTCGAGCAAGAGCACGTTGAAATTTGAAAGCAACAAACCCGCCAAGCAAAGCCGGGCGCGCTCGCCGCCCGAGAGCACCTGCACGCGCTTGCCGAGGTCGTCTTCCTTGAAGAGAAAGTCGCCGGCCATTTTCAGAAGATCCTCTTGCCGCGTGCTTGGCGGCGCGGCGCGGAAAAGATGGTCGAGGACAGTGTCTTCGGGCTTCAAGGAAGCCTCTGTCTGTTGCGCGTAATAGCCGATTTCAGCCTTGTGCCACCATTTGGCGATGCCGGAGATGGCGGGCAGCTGGCCGGCCAGCGTTTTGAGCAGCGTCGTCTTGCCCATGCCGTTCGCGCCAAGGAGCGCCGCATGATCGCCGCGCTGCAGGTCAAAGGAAACGTCCGCGATGACGAAACGACCGTGATAGCCGGCGGCCAGTTCCTGCACGTGCAGCGCGGGACCTTTGGTGACGAGCGGTTCGGGAATGCGGATGCGCGCCATCGGCAAAAGACTTTCGACGTCGATCTGCGCGATCTTCGAGAGCTTCTTGATACGCGACTGCACTTGCTTGGCTTTGCTGGCCTTGAAACGGAAGCGATCGATGAATTCCTGCACGTGTTCGCGCTCGCGCTGGATTTTCTTGTTGGTGCGCAAGACGAAGGCGCGCTCTTCCGCTTTGCGTTTGAGATACGCGTCGACCGGTTCGGTGGAGGAGGCCAGCCGTCCGCGCTCGATCTCCGCCGTGCGCTCGGCGACGGCGTTCAGGAATGAACGGTCGTGCGACGTCACGATGAAGGCGCCGCGATACGTTTTCAGGAAACGCTCGAGCAAGAGCAGTGTCGGCAAGTCGAGATAGTTGACCGGCTCGTCGAGCACGAGGAGATTCGGATCCATCAAGAGCATCGCGGTCAGTTTCAAACGCATCTGGTAGCCGCCCGAGAGCGTCGCGGCCGGCGCTTCGAGATGCGCGCGATGCAAACCGAATTGCGCCGCCATCTTGGCGCAGGCCCAGGCTTCGCGGCCCGTCTTCCGCGTCAGCTCGTCGAATCCCGTCGCGCCTTCGGGCATCGTCTCGTGCTGCGAGACTGCGCCGAGCCGGAGAGCGGGGAAGCGCCGCACTTCACCGGCGTCTGCTTCTTCTTCGCCGAGCAGGATGCGGATCAGCGTGGATTTGCCCGCGCCGTTACGGCCGATCAAGGCGATCTTCTGCCCCTCCGACACGGTCAAATCCGCACCGTCCAGAATGACGGTACGGCCGTGCGTTTTGCGGATGCCGGACAGTTCGAGCAGCGTGCGCATATGGTGTAGGATAGCGGTATATGGCAGAACTTCAAAAAGCGACCTTCGGCGCCGGCTGTTTTTGGGGTGTCGAGGAGACGTATCGGAAGCTGGAGGGCGTGAAAGAAACAGCCGTGGGGTACATGGGCGGCACGAAAGCACACCCGACCTACGAGGATGTCTGTTCGGACAAAAGCGGCCACGCGGAAGTCGTCCAGGTGACGTATGATCCGGGTTCTATCACCTACGACAAGCTGCTCGAGGTCTTTTGGGCGAATCACAATCCCACCACGCTGAACCGCCAGGGACCGGACGTCGGTACGCAGTACCGTTCGGCGATCTTCTATCACGACGAAGCGCAAAAAACGACGGCCGAGCAATCCAAGGCCATGCTGGAAGCGTCAGGGAAGTGGTCGAAACCGATCGTGACCGAAATCTCCCCCGCGAAAGAGTTTTGGAAGGCCGAGGACTATCATCAGAAATACCTCATGAAGAGGGGGAAAGACGCCTGTCACCTCTAGCAATGTGCGACGCGTGCTCCGTCCACAGCTTTTCCTCTGGTACAACGCGCGCAGAGAAATTAGACTGATCAAGCTCTGTCGTGAGCCTGCTCGTCTTATCCACACCGCGCACCGCTCGACCACTACACGTAGTGGTATACTGGGACCGTGTTCCACAAGATGTTGTGGAGCACGGTCTCTGTGCTTTTCTCGCCTATGCCCACTTCGCCGCTCCTGACGCCGAGAAAATTTTATCGCCCGTTCGAGTATCCGCAGTATTTCGAATATTTCCAAAAGCAGAATCAGGCGCACTGGCTGCCGACGGAAGTCCCGATGGAAGCCGACATCGCCGACTACCGCTTCCGCCTCTCGGACGTCGAGAAAAACCTGATCATCCAAATCCTGCGTTTCTTCACCCAGGGCGACATCGAGGTCAACAACAACTACAACACCAAGCTGATCCCCGCGCTGCCGAAACCGGAGATCCGCATGATGCTCTCGGCCTTCGCCGCCATGGAGAGCGTCCACGTCTGGGCCTACTCCTATCTGAACGATTCGCTCGGCCTGCCGGAAAAGGAATACTCCGTCTTCCTCGAGTACGAGGCGATGCGCAACAAGTACCAGTACCTTCAGAATTTCGAAACCGATTCCGTCGCGAAACTCGCTCTCAATCTGGCCGTCTTCGGGGCCTTCATGGAGGGCGTCAGCCTGTTTTCAAGCTTCGCGATCTTGATGAACTTCCCGCGTATGGGGAAATTGAAAGGCGTCGGACAGATCGTGACCTGGAGCATCCGCGACGAGAGCTTGCACAGCCGCGGCGTCTGCCATCTCTTCCGCGACCTGATCGCCGAGAATAAGCAGATTTGGACGAAAGAATTCCAGGAGACGCTCTACAAGGCCTGCGATGACATGGTGGGCCTGGAAGACCGCTTCATCGAAACCTGTTTTGCGATGGGTGACGTGCCCGGTCTCACCGCCGAGCAAGTCAAAGCCTACATCCGCTATACCGCCGACAAGAAGCTGCAGGAGATCGGACTCGAAGCCCGCTACCGCGTCGCCAATCCGTTGCTCTGGCTCGACACGATGGTCAACGCCAAGGAGCACGCCAATTTTTTTGAGAGTCGCGCCACGGAATACGCCAAAGGCGCCGTGGTCGAGGACTGGACATAGACCGCCGGGAGTCCGAGCTATTAAACCGTAACGCGATCCGTATGGGCAGCTACGCATCCGTCATCGACGCCCTCTCGAACAACGATCTCGTCGGGGCGAGGGACTTGCTCTTGGAGGAGATTCTGGCGAAAACGGCCGGCAAGCAAAGCTGGGATTGCCCGCATTACGTGACGGATGTCGAGGTGCAGAAAAGCATCGCGCTCGTGCCGGAGCGCAACAAGCTGGTTTCCTATTTCGGCCTCGAAAACCTGCGCGATCGCTATCTTTTGAAGGATTCCAGCGGCCAGATCTGCGAAGAACCGCAGGCCTTTTTCGCGCGCGTGGCCACCGGCATGGCCCGTGGCGATCGCGCCTTGGCGCAAGAGCTCTACACCTATATGAGCCGGCAGTGGTTCATCCCCGGCACGCCGGTCTTGATGAACATCGGCACGAACAAGGGCCTGCCGATCTCCTGCTTCCTGAACACGGTTCCCGACACGCTCGAGGGCATCTTCGACATCTACCGCGAGAACGCTTTCCTGGCCAAATACGGCGGCGGCATCGGCACGGATTGGTCGCAGCTGCGCGGCCAGAATTCTCCGCTCCAGAGCAGCGGATTGCGTTCTTCCGGCGTCATCCCGTTCCTGAAGATCATGGATTCCGAGACGATCGCCGTTTCGCGCAACAGCACGCGGCGCGGCGCGGCGGCGGCCTATCTGCGCATCGACCATCCGGACATCGAAGATTTCATGGAGACGCGCAAGCCGACGGGCGGCGACATGGATCGCAAATGCCTGAACATCAACAATGGCGTGGTCATCACCGACGATTTCATGAAAGCGGTCGAAGAGAACCGCACCTATCAACTGATCGACCCGCACTACAAAACCGTCGTTCGTGAGCTTTCGGCGGTCGACGTTTGGCGCAAACTGCTCAAGATCCGCGCCGAGACCGGCGAGCCGTACCTCCTGTTCATCGATACCGTCAACAAAGCCATCCCGGCGCACCACCGCGAGAAAGGCCTGTTCGTGCGCCAAAGCAATCTCTGCACGGAAATCGTCTTGCCGACCAACGCGGAACGGACGGCCGTCTGCTGCTTGGGCAACTTGAACCTCGAACGTTACGACGAATGGAAGGACGTGATCGGCGACCTGACGTACGCCTGCGTCAAGGCGCTCGACAATAACCTCGACACCTTCTGCGAACAGGCGCACCCGGTCGAATTCCGCAAAGCGATCAATTCGGTCAAGCATGAGCGTTCGATCGGCCTCGGCGTCATGGGCTATCACAGCTATTTGATGGCCCATCGCATGCCGTTCGAGAGCATTTCCGCCCGCTCGATCAACAAGCAGCTGTTCAAATCCATTCATGATCACGCGGACGCCGCTTCGGTCCGTCTTGGACAAGAGCGCGGCCTGCCGCTCGATGGCGGCACCCGGCGCAACAGCTACGTGACCTCGATCCAGCCGACCGCGTCGACCGCCTTCATCTGCGGCGAAGCC
>CAYOJH010000020.1:0-20294 GCA_964404275.1 uncultured Gammaproteobacteria bacterium
GCAAGGGCTCCTTCGCCCACCAAGCCGCGGTGACCGGCGACACGGTCGGCGACCCGTACAAGGACACGGCCGGCCCGGCGATCAACCCGATGATCAAGATCATCAACATCGTCGCGCTGCTCATCATCCCGTTCCTCCTGAAGTAAGCGAAAAGGACCCCCGGCGCATACCGGGGGTTTTTCGTTGACAATGCATGCGGGCGGAGCTATAAGAAAGGCAGCGCACCTTACATGGGGAGAATGTCATGTCTTTTTTTCCGAATTCGCTCGAGCTCGAACGACGGCTCCGCCATCTCGGAGCGGACGTCGACCTGCTCAATACCCCGTTTGTCCAGCTCGAACGGTTCAAGCTGCGTTTCCGCGACGAGATCTACATGCTGATGGCCAAGGACCAGATCGAGGCCGAAGACCTGTCCGCCACCCTCGCCGCCGTCACCAAGACGCCGAAATGCGCGATCACGTTCTTGAGCAACGAGGAGTGCAAAACGATGCCTCGCGCGGAGCAATACCTCATGTACGAGCTGACGCGCACGGCTTCGATCAGGAACCTTCTGATGACGAAGCCGCTTGCCGATTTCGCTTCAATGAAAGAAGACGGGCGCCGCATGGTGGACGTCGTCAAAGGCGCGATCGGCACGCGCCGACTGACGCTCGCGCTCGACAACACCTTCGGCAATAGTTTTGCCAGCATCTTCAAGCGCGACATCGTCGCGGTCTGGCTCGCGTATTTCCGCGCGTTCCTCCCCGACGATCTCAACCATCCCAGGACGCCGCTGACGATGGATCGCGTCGAATGCACCGGCAAGCTCGTCGACTACCTGACCCAGGCGCTTCCGGCCGTCCGCCTTCCGGAACCGCCCCACGCCTGGATCGCTTTCACCGCCTGACCCTGCACCGTACGGTGCAGGGATTTTCTTTCCGCCAGCCTTGACTCCTTGGGCTTTTTCCGGCACGCTAGGCGGGATTCACTCCCCTTCTTCATCTATGAAGTACGACATCAAAGACCTGCCCAAGAGCCAGAAAGAGATCAAAGTGACGATCGAGGCCTCGGAACTCAAGCCGTTCATGAAACGCGCGGCCATCGAACTTTCACAGAAAGTGAAGATCGAAGGCTTCCGCCCCGGCAAGGCTTCGTACGACATCGTCGCGAAGCGCGTCGGCGAGATGGCGATCCTCGAGGAGGCGCTGCCGCGGCTCGTGCAGAAGCACATGGTCGAGATCATCAAGAAGGAAAATCTCGAGACCGTCGGCGAGCCGTCGATCAACGTCGAGAAAGCCGCGCCCGGCAACGACGTCATCTTCACCGCCAAAGTTTCGCTGCTGCCGTCCATCAAGAAGATGGCCGACTATGCGGGCATCAAGATCGAGGGCAAAGACGTGTCCGTCAAAGACGAGGACGTCGAGAAGGTCATCTCCGAGCTCCGCAAGATGCAGAGCGCCGAAGAGGAAGTCGAGCGCGAAGTCGGTCCGGCCGACAAAGTCACGGTCGACATGGCCATGGCGGTCGACAAGGTCGCCGTCGAGGGCGGCGTCGCCAAGGGACACGTGATCTATCTCAGCGAGCCGTACTACGTGCCGGGCTTGAACGAGAAGCTTCACGGCATGAAAAAGGGCGAGCAGAAAATGTTCACGCTGACCTTCCCGAAGGACAACATGAACAAGAACCTCGCCGGCAAAGAGGTCGAGTTCACCGTCGATCTGAAAGGCGTGCACGAGATCAAGCCGCCGGAGCTCGACGATTTCTTCGCCAAGCGCTTGGGCCAGGAGAACATGGCGGTTCTCCGCGCGCTGCTTCGCAAGAATTTGGAAGACGAGGCCAACATGAAGGAGCAACAGCGCCAGGAAGCCGCCGCGCTCGAAGAGCTCCTCAAGAAATCCGAGATCGAAGACGCGCCGGAAATGCTCGTGAACAACGAGGCGCACAAGATGATGCACGAGATGGAGCATTCGATCGCCAAGCAAGGCATGGCCTTCGCCGACTATCTGAAGAGCATCCACAAAACGCACGACGAACTCCTGCTCGACTTCGTTCCCGACGCCATAAAGCGCGTGAAATCGATGGTCGTCATGCGCGAAATCGCCCGCCGCGAGCACCTGGATCCGACCGATAAGGAGGCGCTCGACGAGCAGCTCAAAATGCTCAACATGTACGCCGACGATCCGGAAACGCAAGCCCGTATCCGCTCCGAAGAAGGCGAAGACTACATCCGCGCGATGCTGAAGAACCGAAAGGTGCTGCAGTTCATCCGCGAGACGATGATCAAGAAATAACTCACGACGGAAAGAGGGTTTCACTGCCCTCTTTTTGTCATCCCGAGCTTCTTTTTTGTCATCCCGAGCTTCTTTTTTGTCATCCCGAGCGAAGCCGAGGGATCTATGAGAATCCCTCAAACAGATCTCTCCATTTAGGATTTAACGACTCGATCAGAACGAGTTTCTTTTTCCTGGACCAATTCTTCAGTTGTTTTTCTCTTTCTATCGCTTTATCGATATAGGTGAAATCTTCGTAGTAGACGAGCGAGTCGCAACGGTACTTTTTTGTAAACCCTTTGATGAGCCCTTCCTTGTGTTCGAGTATTCGTCGTTCAAGATTATTTGTGACTCCGATATAAAGCACGCCGCTGAAACTTGAAAGAATATAGACAAAAAATTGGTAGCGCATAAGTGGCTGAAGCCAAGCAGCATCACTACTCACGGGTCAATAGACCCCTCGGCTACGCTCGGGGTGACAAAATACTGAGAAAATTTTTGTCATTCCGAGCGAAGTCGAGGAATCCATTTCTTCGTGTTATAGTCCGAACATATGAAATTCGGCGCGCATGTTTCGGCGAGTGGTGGTCTCTGGAACGGTCCGGAGAATGCCGGGAAGATCGGCTGCGAGGTCTTCCAATTCTTTTCGCGTCCGCCGCAAGGGGGCGAAGGGATGAAGCTGACGCCGGAGGTCGTGAAGAAGTTCCGCGAGGCCTGCGAGAAGAACGCGCAGGAGCTCTGGGTCATCCACGCGCCGTACATCATCAACTTCGCTTCGACGACCGAGCGCATCCGCCAAGGCTCGATCCGCCTCATTCGGGAAGAATTGGATCGCGGATCGACCCTCGGCGCTCGTGCCGTCATGTTCCATCCGGGCTCCGCGCGAGACGTTCCTCTTTCAATGGGAATCCGAATGGTCACGGACGGCATCAACGAGCTCCTCAAGGACTATAAAGGCTCGACACAGCTCTTGATCGAGATCTCGGCTGGCAGCGGCAACGTTATCGGCGACACGTTCGATGAAGTCCGCGATATTTTGAAGCTCGTGAAGAACGAAAACGTCGGTGTCTGCTTCGACACCGCCCACGCCTTCGCTTCCGGTTACGATTTGCGCGACACGAATGCCGTAGCGGCCACCTTTGACGCCTTCGACAAGGAGATCGGCCTGGAACGCCTGGTCATGTCGCACTGCAACGATTCCAAGGTCGAACTCGGCGCCAAAAAGGATCGCCATGATTTTCTGGGCGAGGGCCACATCGGTTTGGCCGGATTTAAGGCCATGCTCGCCGAGAAGCGTCTGAATGACCTCTTCTGGATCGTCGAAACGCCAATCGAAGGCCAAGAAGCCGACATCAAGAAGCTCAAAAAGATCCGTGCCGCCCTGCACCGTCCGGTGCAGGGTGCCACCCTATGATCGTGTCCGTTAGGGTTATCCCCAAAAGCGGTCGCATCCAGCTTAAATTTGAGGGCGATACGCTTAAAATTTGGTTGAAATCCGCGCCGGAAGATGGCAAAGCCAACGACGAATTAGTGCGAATATTAGCGAAGAAATTAGAAATTCCGCGCACCGAAATAAAAATACTTCGCGGATTTTCCTCAAGAAATAAGCGTGTGGATATCACGGGGATAAGTGTGGAAGAAATGAAAAAGACCCTGGCTTAAAAGGTCTTTTTCTTCGGCTCCGGCACCGGGTCAAGTCCGGCCTGGCTCCACGGATGGCAGCGCAGTACGCGTTTGGTCGTTAGTATCCAGCCTTTCCAGAATCCATGCTTCTCAAATGCCTGATAGGCGTATTCAGAACAGGTTGGATGGAACTTGCAGTAGCCGTTTGGATAAAGGAACCGGAGCGGTCCGTGATCCAGGGAGAGCGTCCGCTGATAGACGCGGATCAGGAACATGGCGACGCGCTTCATGCCAGCAATTGAAGTTTCTTGAGACAGGAGAGCAATTGCGCCTCCAACTCGGCGTAGTCGGCTGCGAGTGCCTTTGTTTGCGTCAGGACCATGACGTCGTATCCTGGTTTGATCTCCGCCAGATGTTTCCTCAGGATTTCGCGTATCCGACGCTTCAGGATGTTCCGCTGAACGGCCTTCTTATGGACTTTGAGGCCCACGACCACGCCAAAACGAGAATGCGGGAGAGCATTCTCCCGCACTTTCATGCTCACGGCCTTTGAAAAGGCGCTTTTTTTGCTGCGGGCCAAGAGGGAGAAGTCTTTCTCCTGCTTGAGCCGATGGTTGGTAGGGAGCATGGAGCAGATCCTTCGGCTTGCGCCTCAGGATGACGCTGCGCGTCACTTCTTTCCCATCCGCTTGACGGAGACGCGCTTGCGACCCTTCTGGCGGCGGCGTTTCAGGACGTTGCGACCGTTCTTGGTGCGCATACGCTTGCGATATCCGTGCACTTTGCTGTACTTCCGTTTCTTCGGCTGGTAGGTCCGTTTCGGCATATTTCGCTAATTTAAGCCATTTAATGGATTCCACTACTGTGGAAAAAGGCGAAGTTATCAACAGGTTACCAACACTTTGATTTTTTGTGAAGCATTTGTGGGGATAGTTGCCCGCCTGTGGATGATGTTGTAGGCTTGGATCAGTGTTTTTTAATCTCATCCGCGTATGACCACGCACGAGCTGTGGCAAGCCGCCCTTGGCGAGCTTGAACTGTCTTTGTCGAAAGCGAACTACACGACCTGGTTCCGAAATACCTTTATTTCGACATTCGACGATGCTCGTATCGTGGTTTCCGTGCCGAATACGTTCACGAAAGCGTGGTTGGAGAAAAAGTATCATGTCGCGATCCTCAAGGCGCTCCAAAACGTCGCCAAGGACGGGGTCCGCGAGGTACATTACAAAGTCGAACTGAAACCGGCCATCCCTCAAGACATCGTTGCCCCGATCAACGTGGCCACATCTTCGGCCGCTTCGATCCCGTCATCCGCTCAGCAAGAGGAAGAGGTTTCGGATGGCGGCAGCAAGGATTTCAGCTTGAATCCGCGCTATACCTTCGAGAACTTCATCGTCGGCAAAACCAACGAACTGGCGCACGCCGCCGCCTTGGCTGTCACCGAGAAGCCCGGCCGCTACAACCCGCTCTTCGTCTATGGCGGCGTCGGCCTCGGAAAAACCCATCTTTTGCAGGCGATCGGCCACAAGATGGTCGAGATGAACCACCGCACCAAGGTGCTCTACGTGACCTGCGAGCGCTTCACCAACGAGTTCATCCATGCCGTCCGTAACGGCCGCGGCAAGGAGTTCAAGGACACCTACCGTGGTTTGGACTTGCTCTTGGTCGACGACATCCAGTTCATCACGGGCAAAGAAGGCACGCAGGAGGAGTTTTTCCATACCTTCAACGCCCTGCACCAGTCCAACAAGCAGATCATCATGAGCTCGGACCGGCCGCCGAAGGCTATCCAGGGCATCGAACAGCGCCTGGTCTCCCGCTTCGAATGGGGCATGATGGTCGACATCAGCACGCCCGACCTCGAAACACGCGTCGCCATCCTTGAATCGAAATGCAAGGAAAAGAAGCATGAAATCAGCCGCGAGATCCTGTCCTACGTGGCCAGCGCGGTTCAATCCAACGTCCGCGAGCTGGAAGGCACGCTCAACAAGATCATCGCCTATCATCAGTTCAAGAACATCAAGGCGAGCTTGGAGTCGGTCCGCGACCTCGTTTCGACGATGAATAACGCCGCCGGTACCAAGAAGAATCTGACGCCGAAGGATCTGCTCGACACCGTCGCCACCTACTACGACATCGCCATCGCGGATTTGCTCGGAAAATGCCGAGAAAAGAGGCTTTCGTTCCCCCGCCAGATCATCATGTATCTCATGCGCGAAGAGCTCAGCTCTTCCTACCCCTCGATCGGCAAGATGATCGGCGGACGCGACCACACGACGGCCATCCACGCCTACACGAAAATCGCCGCGGATCTTCAAGAAGACGAGAAACTTCGACACGACCTCTCGCTCATCCGCCAGCGTCTCTACAGCACGACGGCATAGGGGATAGGCTGTGCGCGGACGGGGGTGAATCAGGGGGATGATCGGTGCATGAGACGACACCTCTCCACACCCCTTCGGCCATGACCTCGATATCCTCCCCTGACGCCCCACAGTCCGTGCACGTCCCGTGCCCAGGCTGTCCACTCGCACAATTCCCAATCGATAGCAGGCGCAACCGCGCCTTTCGGACGTTCAAACAGAGGTTATCCACGCGCTTACTGTTATCTCTGTACATATTTATCTTTTCCGAATAGAACAAAGAGATGAAGTTCTCGTGCACACAGGAAAACCTGAAACGCGGACTCCTGGCGACCGGATACGTCGCGAACAGGAACGTGAACTTGCCGATCCTCAACAATGTCCTGTTGAAGATCGAAGGAACGACGATCCAACTGATCTCGACGAATCTTGAAATCGCCGTGCGGTGCATGATCCGTGGAAAAGTCGATGAAGGCGGTGAATACACGGTTCCGTCCAAACTGTTCATGGAATACGTGAACTTGTTGCCGGACGACCGCGTCGATATCGAGACGTCCGAGACGTTCCTTAAGGCGAACTGCAAGAAGAACGCCACGAAGATCAAAGGCATTCCCGCTTCGGAGTTCCCGTTAATCCCCACGGTCGATCGCCAAAAAACGCTGTACGTTTCGGGAACGGTCTTGAAACGCGCGCTCGGGCAGGTGAATTTCTCGATTTCAAGCATCGAATCGCGGCCTGAACTGACAGGCGCCCTCTTCAACGCGAATCCGGAATTCTCCAAGGGATCATTGATTATCGCCGCGACGGACAGTTATCGCCTATCGGAAAAAACCGTCGCTTTGGAATCGAAAGGCGATAAAAAATCTTCCCAAGCGGCTTTTTCTTTCATTGTTCCGGGAAAAACGCTGCAAGAAGTGCTGCGTATCCTGGCGCTTTTCAAGGAAAGCGAGCTTGAAGCCGAACCGATCGAAATCGCGCTCGGCGAAGGCCAGGTCTCCTTCAGCTTCGGCGATATTGAACTGATTTCCAGGCTGGTGGAAGGGCGTTATCCTGAATATCGCCCGATTATCCCTGAAAAATACGTCACGGAAGCGGTCTTCCGCCGCCAAGACGCGGTTCAAGCGGTCAAAAGCGCTTCGCTTTTCTCCCGAGTGGGCCTTCAAGACGTGCATTTCAAGTTCGAGTCGGCGGAAGGCTTGATCGTTTCTTCAAGCGAAGGACAGATGGGTAAAAACGATAGCGTGGTTGAAGCCGAAATCCACGGACCACAGAACTCCATCGTCCTGAACTACAGGTACTTCCTGGACGGCCTGGCGGCTCTGGAAACGCCGAAAGCCCGCATGAGGGTGATTGACGCCATGAACGCCTGCGTCCTCATGGCGGACCAAGAGGACGGCAAGGAGAAGCTGCTCTACATCGTGATGCCGATCAAACAATAAAAAATTCCCCGCCGAAGCGGGGAATTTTTTAGTTCTTGATGGTTAAGATCGGTCCCTCGAACGTTTTCGTTTCGTCATTCGGCAGCGTCACCACGGCTTTCAGGCGGTATTTCCCGGGTTCGGGCGGCGTATCCCAGGAAACGGACACGCCGTTGGTGGCGGGATTTTGGACGACGCCGATCGAGATCGAGCCGCTGGCGCTGTCGAGAGGATCGGCCAGGATTTCGGCCCTGCTGACGCCGGCGCGCTCGGACAAGGAGGTGTCGATGATGATCGGGAAGGCGCCGATGTGATACGTGGTATCGACGGACGGGCGCGACCAGGTCAGCGTGAGCGGCAGCCCGTCGGAAGTCACGTTGATCGTGATGTCTTGGCTGCCGGAATTTTCGATGTCATCGAAGGCGGTCGCGCGGAGCGTGTAGAAGCCTTTGCCGAAGGTGGAAGGCAGCGTCAGCGAGGCGTCCCACGGGAAGAACGAAGATGAAGCGAGCTTGAATCCGTCGATCGAGTACTCGACGCGGCGGACCCCTCGAGGCGCTTGCGCGGTGACGTGGACGGCGAAGCTGCGATCGGAGATCGTCGCGTTGTCGGACGGTTCATTAAAGGCAACCGTCGGCGCGTCGCCGCTCGCGTGGACATTGTCGCTCTGCGTCGGCGGCGGTTCGGTCGTCACCCAGTTGTTGCGCGCGGCCCAATCGGCCACGCCGGCTTCCCAAGCGGCTTCCTGCGGATCGTCTTCGGGATGCGCCGGATACGGTCCGCGCGGATCGTCTTTGTTGACGTAGTAGAGAATGTCATGCGCCTGTCGATAGACGCGGTCTTCGATCGCGTCGGGCGGCGTATTGTCGTTCGCGAGCAGCCCGGAAAATTTATCGACCTTCACGTGCACTTCGCCGGCCTGGCCGTCGAGCACCGGCTTGCCGGTCACGATCGGTTGCGGCGGCGTGAACGTTTCGACGGGCGTGTTCGCCAGTGCCGTTTTCATGAAGGCCTGCCAGATCGGCGCGGCCACGGCGCTGCCGTCGGCGCGATTTTTCATCGGCGTGTTGTCGCTGTTGCCGGTCCAGACGCCGGCCACGAGGCTCGGCGTGTAGCCCATCGTCCAGGCGTCGACGAAATTGTTGGTCGTGCCGGTCTTGGCGGCGACGGGACGATCCGGCAGCGTCAGATAATTTCTCGCGCCGAAAATGAAAGCGCGATTGTCGTTGTCGGACAGGATGTCGCTGATGTTGCGCGCGGTCTCGACGCCCATCACGTTGGTCTGCGGATGATCCTGCCATTCTTCCAGCGTTTCACCGCTCGCGTCCTGGACGCTCAGGACATAGGACGGCGGACGGTACGTGCCTTCGGTCGCGAAGGCGCCGTAGGCGGCGACGTGCTCGACGAGCTTCACTTCCGCGCCGCCAAGCACGAGCGAAAGCCCGAAGCGACTGCGATCTTGAAGCGTCGTGTAGCCGAGCGATTCCGCGAAATTGAGGGCGCGATCGATGCCGACCAAGTACAGCGTTTTCACGGCGGGAATGTTGAGCGAACCGCCGAGCGCTTTCTTCATCGTGAGCGGTCCGCGCTCGCCCATGTCGTAGTCATGCGGCGCGTAGGGCGTGCCGGTGTCGGTCGGAAACGAGGTGTTCACGTCGAAGAGCACCGTGCTCGGCGTGTAGCCTTTTTCGAAGGCGGCGGCGTAGACGATCGGCTTGAACGAGGAACCCGGTTGACGATTGCTGATCGCGACGTTGACGTTGCCGTCGATCGTCTCGTCGAAATAATCCGCGGAGCCCACCATCGCCAGCACTTGTCCGGTTTTCGGATCCTCGGCCACGAGCGCGGCGTTCGATCCCCCGTTCTTCTTCACGACCGCCATGCCGTTCTTGACCGCGTCTTCGGCGGCCCGCTGCTTGTCGTAGTCGAGCGTCGTGATGACGTTGAGACCGCCGGTCTCGACTTCTTTTTCTCCGTAGGTGTTGGAGAGAAGTTCTTTGACGTACAGCACGAAGTGCGGAGCCTCGATCGAATCGCGGCGCGGCTTCACGTGCGAGAGCACGTCTTCCGCCTTGGCGGCTTCGGCGTCCGCTTTCGGCATGTAGCCCTGCGTCACCATGGCGTCGAGAATGTAATTTTTCCACCAGAGCAATTCCGTGGTGTTGCTGCCGTACGGCGAAAGACGCGACGGCGCTTTGTTGAGCGCCGCGAGCAGCGCGCCTTCCGCGGCGTCGAGATCCTTGGCGCTCTTGCCGAAATACGTTTGCGAGGCCGCTTCGATGCCGTAGGCCGTCGAGCCGTACGGAATCTCGTTGAAATACATTTTCAAAATCTGATCCTTGCTGAACTTCCGTTCAATCTGGAACGCCAAGATGATTTCTTTCGCTTTGCGCGTGACGGCGCGCTCGTTCGTCAGGATCGCGTTCTTGACGAGCTGCTGCGTGATCGTCGAAGTGCCTTCGACGCGCCCGCGGCGAAAGGCCTGCAGGAACGCGCGAACCAAACTCTTCAGCTGGACGCCGCTGTGCTGATAGAAATCTTTGTCTTCGGAAACGATCGCTTCTTTCACGGCCAAGGGAGCGATCTGGTTCAGTTCGACCAAGTCGCGCTTCTGGTCGCCGTGAATCTCATAGAGGAGATGCGTGCCGGTCCGATCCCAGATCTTGGTGGTCTTTTCGACCTGGCGGGTCAGGAGGCGGTTCGGGTCCGGCAGGTCGCGGCTGACCCAGGCGAACAGCACGGCAGCCCCGAGCACGGCGGCCAGGATCCCGGCCAGACAGACATAGCCGAGGACTTTCAGGATCTTCAAGACCAGGCGTCGGCGCCCCAAAGACGGCCCGCCGCCGAGGGCGGCAGCGAAGGGGAAGCGATGAAGAATGGACGGCCGGTTGTCGGGTCGATACGCCATGGAAATCGGTTAAAGAGGCACATTACAAGATAGCTTTTTTCCGGCCAGAAATCAACTCCGCAGAAGACCCTCGTGATATTGACAAAAAGCCCGTTTTATGGTACCTTCTCCCGTCGACTGCTATGGCGGTCGATTTGGTTTCAAGGCCAATATTAGCCAAAATATGAAATTGACCCACAACAAGGCCCTTTCCATGCTCGCGGGCCTTAAAAATGGTCTTTCCATCCCCCTGGCTCTCATCCTCCTCGCGACGGGCATCCGCCCGGTTCAGGCGCAGACGACCCCCGTTCCGGAGGTCGTCGCCCTGTTCCCGTCGGTCCAGCCGGAGGTGCCTGAAACCGCTTCGACCCCTGAAAAGAGTCAAACGGTGCAGGATGTTCTGCTCTCGATCTGCCAAGATCGCGGGTATGACGAAGACTGTGCCAAGCACCTCATGGGCATCCTGATGCAGGAGTCCATGGGTAAGGCCAATGCGGTGGGCGACCACGGCATGGCGCACGGTTGGTTCCAGATCAATCGCTACTACAATCCGGACGTTTCCGTTGAGTGCGCGGAAGATCTGACCTGCTCGGCCAATTGGACGCTCGATCACCTCGAGAAGAAGGGCTACGGCAAGAATGCCGCTTGGAACAACTGGGCCATCCAGTGCCATAACGGCTGCGGCATCAGTAAGACGTACGTGAAGCAAGTCCTCACGAAAGGCAAGATCTATTGGGATCAGCCGATCTCGCTCGATCAATCCGTCGAGATCGCGCTTGCGAACAAGTAAGCGCCGCAAAAACCCGACGCTGCATGTCGGGTTTTTGTTTTGTGTTATACTTCCTCCCGATATGCGCTTGAGGAGGAAGCAGGTGATCCCGGAACGGCACACGGAGTTTTCTCCGATGATTTTCGACGTGCTTTTCGGGCTTCTGGTGTTTCTGGGCGTCGAAGGGCTTTATCTGCTGCGTGGATCGTCGGCGATCGCGTTTTCCGTCGCTTCGATCGCGATCGTCCTGCACTGGTGGCTGAAGTATAAAGCGGCGGATGAAACGTACGGACTCGAGGTCGCGAATTCCGCGATGGATCTGCTCTTCGGCGTGATCGAAATCATCCTGCTGCAATCGGCGCTCTTGGCGGCTTCGGGCGGAGATCTCCTGGCCGCGGTTTTTTATTTCAGCCTGCCGCTCTTGACCGAAGCTGTTTGGGCGCTGATCTGGCGCTGCTGCGGCCGCTGGTCGCGGACGAGCCGCGAGCGCGTGAAGTTCATGGAACAGCAGCTCGAAGCCACGATCTTCCTGAATCTCGGGACGGCCGGAGCGATCGGCGCCCTGATCGTCAACGCCGCGCTGCTCCGCACGAGCGCCTTCATCGGAATCTTCGCCGCGCTCTATGCGCTGTACGTGGCCTGCACGATCCGCTGGGAACTCGTCGATTTGAAGCTACTCTGACGCTTTGACAGCCGTTCCGACGCGCCCTATAGTTCGTCCGTTCATGGCGCCGTAGCCAAGTGGTAAGGCAAGGGTCTGCAAAACCCTCATCAGCGGTTCAAATCCGCTCGGCGCCTCCATGGAAAGCGCCCCGTTCATCGGGGCGTTTTTCGTATGGCGCCGCCTTGACGAAAGGGCGGTTTTGCGCTAGAGTCTCCCGTCCGACGATTTCCGTCGAGACATGCTCATTGAGGTGACCCATGGCGGAAGAAGAGAAGAAGCGGCGCTCCGGCAACCCCTCGGTTCTGACCTGGTTCATCATCGTCTTCGTCGGCGCGTTCGCGGCTTTCGTCTTCACGAAAATCTTGAGGGAGAGCGGGCCCAAGCGCTTCGAGACCGACAAGGACCGGCTGCTGGCGCTCGCCAAGTCGCATCCCGACGAGCGGATCCGCGAGGATTTCGTCGACGCGGTGGCAAACGGAACGCTGCAATTGCGCGTTGATCGGCCCATCGACGGCGCGAGCGGCTCCTTCCAGACGCCCGGCGGCCAGCCGACGATCGTGATCGATCCGTCGGTCATCAGCGCCACGGCCACGTCATCGGGAGAAGAGATCGCCTACGGCGTCCTCTCGCACGAGTTCCGGCATTACCGCCAATGGCGCGAGATGCCGGCCATGCGCGAGATGCACGCGATGCTCGAGGCCAAGCGAACGCTGACGCCCGCGCAATGCCTGCTCAAGGCCGCCGTCGAAGACGAGGCCTACGGGCAGACCTGCGCCGAAGCGAATCGCTTCCACTGGACCGTCGCCGCGCCGCTGCAATGCGAGCAGATCGGATTGACGCTCAGCGCCACGCGGCTGCTCCGAGCGAATGCTCTGCCGGAATGCCTCGAGACGTGGAAGTCGCTGACCGATCAGCCTCCGTCCGAAGCCGCGCCCAGCCCGCCGCCCCCCAGTCCTCCGCCGGCCGAAGAAACGCTTCCGATGATCCCGACCGGCACGCGCCTCGCTCCACCGTGAAGGCCCTGCTCCTTGCAGCGGGCCTTTTTTCTTGCCAGTATGAACGCATGAAAAACCGTTTCGTCATCATCGACGGCAACGCCATCTTGCACCGGGCTTGGCACGCCATGCCGCCTCTCTCGACCAAAGACGGGCGCGTGGTTTCGGCCGCCTATGGTTTCACCGTCATGCTGATGAAAGTCCTTTCGGACCTCAAGCCGACGCACCTCGCCGTCACATTCGATCTCCCCGGCGGCACGTTCCGTCACGAAGCATTCGAAGCCTACAAAGCGCACCGCGTGAAGCAGCCGGACGAACTCTACGCGCAGATCCCGATGGTCAAAGAAGTCCTGGAAGGATTTCATCTTCCGGTTTTTGAAATGCCCGGTTTTGAAGCGGATGACGTCATCGGCACGCTTTCCAAAAAAGCGCCCAAGGACACGGAAGTCATCATCGTGACCGGCGACCGCGACACGCTGCAGCTCGTCGATGCGCGCACGCGCGTCTACACGCAGCGCAAAGGCATGTCGGACATCGTGATCTACGACGAAGCCGCCGTGCGCGCACGCTACGGTCTCGATCCCGCGCAGATGATCGACTTCAAAGCGATCTGCGGCGATCCGTCCGACAACCTGCCGGGCTTGAAAGGCATCGGCGAAAAAGGCGCGACGGAGCTTTTGAAAAAATACGGCACGATCGAGCAAATTTACGCGGCCGCAAAAAAATCACCGAACGATTTTAAGCCGCGCATGCTCCAGGCCTTGATCGCCGGCGAAAAGGACGTGCCGCTTTCAAAAAAAATGGTCACGATCGTCCGCGATTTGCCGCTTGATTTTTCGCTGGCGAAGACGAAAGTCACGCCTCCCGATTTCGAGAAACTGCGCGCCGTCTTTCAGGATCTCGAATTCCGCACGCTCCTGCCGAAAGTCGAAAAGGATTTTGGCGTCAAGGCGACAAAGGGAAAACGTTCGGAAATTTCAAAAGGCGCAAAAACTGACGGCCGTCAGAATTCGCGTCAGGTGAAAAAGACCGGCGTCGTCGGCGCGAAGGAGTTTGCCGGGCTTTTCAAAGACGCCGCGCGCTTGGCGATCCGCTTCGGCTACGAGGGCGGCGATCGCATCGCGCCGAAGTGGTCGACGATCGCGGCCTATGATGGCGTCAATGCGGCGGTCTGCCGCTGCGAAAACAGCGCGCTGGCGAAACCGATCCTCGAGTTGCTCGCCCGCGCGCAGGCGAAAATCGGCCATGACGTGAAAGAGGATCTGGTGGCGCTGCTCTCGGCCGGCGCGACCCTCGGCGGCACGCTCGAAGACGTCATGCTGCTTTCGTATCTCATGAACCCCGGCAGCCGCGCGCACGATCTCTCCGCGCTGGTTTTCGAGCTGACCGGCCGCGAGATCCAGGCGCAGGCCTCGCTTTTCGCCGAGGAAAACAGCTCGTCCTTGGCTGACGAAGTGCGTTGGATTTGGGAGCTGCACGCCAAGCTGGAGAAAAAACTTTCCGACGAAGGCTTGAGCAACGTCTACGAAACGATCGAGCGGCCGCTCCTGCCGGTCTTGGCGACCATGGAAGCGCACGGCATCCGCGTCGACGCGGCCTTCCTGAAAAAAATGGAAACCAAGATGCGCGCGCGTATCGACGACGTCACGAAGTCGATCGTCAAAGCCGCCGGCGGCGATTTCAACATCAACTCCCCTGCTCAGCTGCAGCAAGTACTTTTCGAGAAACTCGGCCTCTCGACCAAAGGCATCAAGAAAACGTCGACCGGCCAGCTTTCGACCGGCGCCGATGAGCTCGAAAAATTGCGCGGCCTGCATCCGATCATCGGCGACATTTTCGAGCATCGCGAATATTCGAAATTGCTTTCGACCTACGTTGCCGCGATTCCGGCCTTGATCAATCCGCGCACGCATCGCTTGCACACGCATTTCAATCAAGCCGTCGCGGCGACTGGACGCTTGTCGTCTTCCAATCCGAATCTGCAAAACATTCCGATCCGCACGGAACTCGGCCGCGAGATCCGCAAGGCCTTCGTCGCCGATGCCGGCAAACTTTTGATCGCCGCGGACTACTCGCAATTCGAACTCCGCATCGCCGCTTCGATCGCCGAAGATCCTAAGATGATGGAGGCCTTCAAGAAAGGCGCCGACATCCATACCGAGACGGCCGCCGCGATTTGGGATATCGAGCCGGATCAAGTTTCGTTCGAACAGCGTCGCGCCGCCAAAGCGATCAACTTCGGCATCCTCTACGGCATGGGCGCGAACTCGCTGGCCGCGAACGCGGGCCTGAGTCGCGAGGAAGCTTCCAATTTCATCAAAAAATATCTCGACGTCTACAAAGGCCTCAAGGGCTACATGGAGCAGTCGAAGGCCCAAGCGCGCAGCCTCGGATACGTCGAGACGCTCTTCGGCCGCCGGCGCTTCCTGCCCGACATCAATTCCGGCGTCCCCTATCTTCGCGCCGAAGCCGAGCGCATGGCGATCAACATGCCGATCCAGGGCACGCAGGCCGACATCATCAAGCTCGCGATGCTGAAGTTGCACGAGCGCATCGCCGCCGAATACGGCCTGGGACCGGACGCCGACGTCAAAATGCTGCTGCAGGTGCACGACGAACTCGTCTTCGAGGTCAAAGAAGCGCTCGTGCCGAAGGTCGCGGTCTGGATCCGCACGCTGATGGAAGAAACGGTCAGTTTGAAGGTGCCGATTGACGTGGAAGTCGAAGTCGGCAAGAATTGGGGTGACCTCGAATCTCTCGAGGAATAGGCCTTTGCCAAAGGAGGTGCCGGATGTTTCTCATCCACGGCATCATGATCGGCATCATCATCGGGCTTTGGCTGGGCTGGAAGATCCATGCCTGGTGGTCCAAAAGCGCGCTCAAGAAAACCGCGAACGCCGTCGGCTCCGCCACCAAGGGACCGACCCAAGCTGCCAAGGGCGTTTGGAATAAGCTCAAGAACCTCTTGTCGGACGACGACAAGAAGAAAAAGGAGTAGCTCATGGCTGGAAAAGATGGGAAAGACCCGGCTTCCGGCGTGCTGACCGCCGTGAAACAGGACGTCGTGACCGGCGGCATCGCCGTCGGCTCGGTCGCGGCCTTCATGATGATCCCGGTCGTCGGAACCTTCGTCGGCATCGCCGGCGTCGCCTGGCTCGGTCTCCGCGCCGTGAAGCGAGGCATGAAGAAGAAAGGCTAGACCGTCCTCCTGGGCGGCCTTTTTGTTTCCGGGGTATACTCGGGCATATGGCCCAGACGCACCCCATTTCAGCCCATTATGTGGCCAAATCGCTGCCTTTGCCGCTGATTGAGCAGCGGAATGAGCTGGCGCTGGTGTCAAAGCGCCGCAACGCCTTGATTTTCGGCCGGCCGGAGTACGAGACGATGATCGTCTTCTCGTTCGGCGTGGTCGTTTTCTACAATTTCGGCAAAAAAGAGGTCGAACGGGCCGTCAAACAGTTCCGGGAATACGGCTCGGATCCGGTCGAAGCGCCGAAGGTCGAGGAATACGCCGTCGTGATCGATCCGGAGAAAAAACCTTCGGCGGAGTTCGACAGTGTCGTCCTGAACCGGATGGACGCCGACTTGCTCTACGTCGTGGCCGAAGTCCTCGCGCAGTCGGTGGCGATCGAATACGTCGAAGAAAAAGTTTCCAATATCGTCGAACGCTTCGACAAGGTGACGGCCGGTCTCGAGCAAGCCGGCAAGATCCGCTCGCGCGACTCCGAGGTCTTGAAGACGATCGGCGCCGGCCGCGCGATCACGCACTACGTCATCTCGCAACTTTCGCTGCTCGACAAACCGGATAGCACCTGGGAAGATCGCGACATCGAAGCGGTCTTCACCAGCATGCGCAAGATGTTCGAGCTCGAAGATCGCTTCCGCGCGGTCGAGTTCCGTCTCGATTTCATCCAGGATACCTCTGAACTCTCGCTCGACATCCTGCAGAACAAGCGCTCCGTCAATCTCGAACTTTGGGTCATTTTCCTGTTTATCGTCGACATCGTTTTGGTTCTCTACGAAGTGTTGTTGAAATGATTCTTTTTTTGTACGGCGAAGATTCGTATCGTTCGAAACGCAAGCTCGATGAGATTCGCGCCAAGTTTTTGCGCGACATCGATCCGTCCGGCTTGAACGTGACCGAGCTCGACGGCGAAAAGGCGGAGTTGAACGATATCCTTGCGGCCATGTCGAGCATGCCGTTTCTGGCGAAAAAACGCCTGGTGGTCGTCAAAGGCGCGATCGAGGCCTGCGGAAAAAAGGAGGCCCAGGCGCTGGCCGAGGCGCTCGATCGCGTGCCCGAAGACACGATCTTGGTGCTCTCCGAACGCGTCGGCGCGGAAGCCTTGGGCGACTCCCCTGTTTTTGAAAAACTGAAGGTCGGAAAATTCTATCCAGAATTCAAGCCGCTGGCCTCGAAGGAACTTCAGGCCTGGATCGTGGCCGAAGCGAAGGCGCGCGAGGCCGAGTTCACGCCGGAAGGCCTGACGGCCTATCTGCCCGTGGCCGGCAACGACGCCTGGAAAATCTCCGGCGAGCTCGACGCCTTCTCCGCACTGGCGCGTCCCGCCGGCGGCAGGATCAGCCTCGAGACGGTCCGGGAATTGTCGCATCTGCAGACGGAAGAAAGCGTCTTTGATTTTCTCGACGCGATCGGCACGCGCCGGACGGATGTGGCCGTGGCGAAAATGGAAGCGCTGCTCCAGCAGGGAGAAACCGAAGTCTCGCTCCTCTCGCGGCTCCAGGCGCACGTGCGCGGACTCTTGGTCGCATCGGATCTCAGCATGCTCGGCGAGGCTACTAAGGATCGCCTGGCGCGCGAGCTCGGCGTTCATCCATTCGCCGCCGCCAAGCTCCTGTCCCAGTGCCGCTATTTCAAAACGGCGGAACTGGAACGCCTGTTCCTCTGGCTGATCGACGCCGACGAAAAATTGAAACGCGGCGGCTGGCCGAAACCCCGCCTGGCCCTCGACCTCTTCCTCTGCGAGCTCAGCCCGGCATAAAAAAGACCCCCGATTCGCATCGAGGGGTCTTTTTTACTTCTTGGCGCTCATGGCGTGAAGCTTCTTCATCAACCGCGATTTCTGGCGGGAGACGGTGTTGAGCTTCATGATGCCGCGGCTGTAGGACTTGTCGAGCAGCTTGATGGCGGCTTTGACGGCATCCTTGGCCTTGGCGGCTTCCGAGCGCTCCATCGCTTTGCGAACGGCGCGGCGGGCGTCAGCGAGCTTCAGCTTGGCGAGCGTGTTGCGCGCGGCATGCTTCTTCGTCTGGCGCAAAGCCTTGAAAGCGGCTTTTTCGATAGGCATGATTCGGTCTCGTTAGTCGCTAATGAGACTAGTTATAGAGGAACCCCGGGAAAGCGTCAAGACCTGGTCACGGCATCTTCTTCCAGGCGCTTGACCTTGTCGATCTTGCCGCTCAGATTGCTGAAGTCGTTCCCGACGGCGTCGATCGAGTTTTTCGCCGCCGTCATGTGCTTCCAGGTGACGCGCAGGGCCTCGCCGAACTTTTCGAAATCCTGCTGGAGCCCGGAAATCAGCACCCAGGCCCGCTGCGCATTCTCCTCGATACGCGTGCGCTCCTGGCCGACCTTCATGATGTACAAGTAGTACGCGAGCGTGTTCGGCGAAGTCATCAGCACCTTGTTGGCGGTCGCAAATCCGATCAGATCGTCATCCACGCCCTCGGTGTTGGTGAAGGTCATGATCTCGTAAAAGATTACTTCGGACGGAATGTACATGACAGCCATGTCCGCCGTGCCTTCGTTCTGGCGGATGTATTTGTCCGAGATATCCTTCACGTGCTTGCGCACCGCCTTGGCGAAGTTATTCCTCTCGAAGGCCGCATCCGCGCCCTGTTTTTCTGCGGCAACCATTTTCCGGTAGTTTTCGGCTGGGAACTTGGAGTCGATGCAAACCAGACCGTCTTTCGTCTTTAAGACGGCGTCGACGATCTGGCCGTCCTTGAATCGGTACTGCATATCGAAACCCGCGCGCGGAAAACTTTTTTCCAGCATATCCTTCAAGACAAGTTCTCCGAAGTTGCCACGAAGCTTCTGCGAGAAAAAAAGATTATTGATGCTATCGACTTTCTCTCGGATCGGCTGCAAGGCCCCGATCGACAGGTTGGCTTTGGTGAGCTGATCAAGCATCGTCGTCAGACTTTGCTGGACGCCCTGCCGCAAGGCATCCCCTTTTCCGTCGCTGTCTTTATGCAGGTCCCGAAGCTCGCCCAGCTTCTTGGTGAGCGCAAAATAGGCTGCGGCAAGTGCGGCGAGCAGGATCAACGCAACGAGTATCGTGGAGGAAGGCATGGAATGATTGACCGGGAAAAAATTTCTGCCTATACTATAGCGCGAGCCACGAGACTGTAGCTAGCGTGCCCCTGTAGTTCAATGGATAGAACAACCCCGTCCTAAGGGGTGGATGTATGTTCGACTCATGCCGGGGGCACCACGTAAAACCGCCTTTGGCGGTCACGTGGCGCGCCACCTGCTCAGGTGTCAGGCACCTCACCTGTCCGTAATATCCTTGACAAATTATAATGTACGACACATCATATCGTCCACATGTTGTCTACAGTTGTGAGTAACCTCATGGGCCAATAGCTCAGTTGGTAGAGCGCTGCATTCGCATTGCAGAGGTCTGGAGTTCGAGTCTCCATTGGTCCACCATAAAACACCTATCCATCCGGATGGGTGTTTTGTTTCACATGAAACATGAAGACCAATGTTATTATAAGCAACCCCCATGTCATCCTGAGCAAAGCGAAGGATCTGTTTTCAGTAGTGTTCAGATTGTTTCATGTGAAACACTTCAGTTATTAGGCTGTGAATCATCGGCCGGACAGGCCTTCGCGCGCTGGCGCCGGGATGGAGTTTCCGACGGTGTCGGCTCCTTCAAACGGACGCTGCGCTCGCGAAGGCCTGTCCGACCTCGATTTTACTCTGGTTACTCGAGCTTATATGAGCTTAAATCGTCCGCGCCGGGACGCGCTCCTGCGACCGTCGCGCAGGCGAGAGCCGAGCGCGAGGACGAAGGCGCACTTCCGCGCCGAGAGCCGTGTCGCAGGAGTGCGGCCCAGAGAGGACGTCCGAGAGAATGTGCAGTGTTGAGCTGGAAGGGCGTGATGTTTCACATGAAACAATCTTGTACGATTCTAAAACAGATCCTTCGCTAGGCTCAGGATGACATAGAGGATCATGTTCCCATCGATTTATCAAACTTGTACACAGTTTTTGTTCAGTTTTACAAGAAAATACATCCTACTTGTCTACTATATTCTAGACAATAGAAGTTATGAACAAAAATAGGGGATAAAACT
>CAYOJH010000021.1:0-18346 GCA_964404275.1 uncultured Gammaproteobacteria bacterium
CGGCGCACCTTGCGGGTCTGGAAACGCACCTTGCCGTTGGCCGTGGCGAAGATCGTGTCATCGCCCGCGCGCTTGGTGTTCAGGCCCGGGTGGACCTTGGTGCCGCGCTGGCGGTAGATGATCGAACCGATCTTGGCGGTCGCCCCGCCCGGGAGCTTGACGCCCAGGCGCTTGGAGATGGAATCGCGGCCAAGTTGTGTAGAGCCGCCTGCTTTTTTTGTTGCCATACCAGAGTGTATTACGTGGTCCGGCCGGCCTCGAATGCGGTCGGGCGGCGTTGGACGATAGGGGCAGTATAGGCGGGCTTCTCGGAACTGTCAAGACCCGGTTCCAAGACCGAAACGCCCATTTGCCTGAGGAATTTCAAGGCCGTACGGCGGTAGGCGTGGTGGGAAACCGAACCTGCCTCGGCTTCGAGGGTCAGGAAGTCGCCGAGGGTCTCGGTGCGGTCCAGATGCACAAGGTATTGGCAGTGCCGCCAGGTTTCGCGGCTGAAGCGGACGCGATCGGCCGCTTTGAAGCCCAAGAGCTCGAGCATGCTGCGGCAGGCCTGCGGATCGAGCACGATCGACTCCGGCGCGTCGGCCAGGGCGCCGGGATGCGTGCAGCTGAGGCGCGTGACGGTGTCCTGGCGGCGCAAACGGGCCGCCACGCCGTCCGGGCGGTGGAAGAGGGTGTCGTCGATCTGGGAGCGTTTTTGGAGAGTGCAAACGGCGCTGAGCGCCTCGCGGGCGGTTACGGCCTCGACCGGCACGGTCAGTTCGCGTCGGGGCATATCAGGTCTTTTTGATGACCAAACGGTTCACCGCGTGCGCGTCGGTGCCGTCATAAGCGAGGATCGAGGCGCCCGGCAGTTTTTCCTTGAGGAGCGCTTCCATGGCCGGACGCCTCCAGCCGTTCAAAAAGATGCCGGCTTCGGACGGCCAGAGAGAAACGTCGGTCAGGAAATCGAAAAGGATGACGCCTTGCGGACGCAGGATCCGCCAAAGATGCTCAAGCGCCGCTTGGACGCGTTCCGGTTCAAGCTGGGAGAGCAGCGCGCCTCTCGAAACGATCACGTCGAACTCGCCGTCCAAGAACGGCAGCGAAGCGGCATCTCCGCGCACGAAGATGCCCTTCGGATATTTATTGCGCGCGGCGCGCAGCATGGCGGGGGAGCGATCCAGGAAGGTGACGGAAGCGACGCGCTTCCATAACGGCCAGGAGGCTTCGCCCGTGCCGCAGCCGAGATCGAGCAGGCGGTACGACTTGGTGCGGTTGCCGATCTTGAGCGTGCGCTTCAGGAACCAGTGAAAGCGGCGGAAGCTTTCCTGATGATTCACGAAGGCCGCGCCGTCGGTCAGCACGGCATCCCAGCGGGCGGCCAGGCCGTCCCAGTAGGGAAGTGAGGGGTCCATAAGATGCGGATAACGATTCGTGAGAACGGCCTACCACGAACCTCCAGAAAGTGTCAAGCGTTTGACACTTTTGAGTAAATCTGTTATGCTGTGACCACGATATGGAGTCCGTCCAAAAACAACTCGAAGAGCTCGGGCTCACCCAAAACGAGGTCAAAGTCTACATGGCCTCGCTTGAAATCGGCGCCGCCACTGCCCAGCAGCTCGCCGCCAAAGCCGCCGTCGTCCGCCCCACCGCCTACGTCGCCATCGGCGGCCTGGTCAAGCGCGGCCTCATGAGTTCGCACACGAGGGGAAAGAAGCAGTTTTTTCAGGGAGAGAAACCTGGAAAACTCCTCACTCTTTTGACTGGGCAGAAGAAAAAAATTGAGGAGCAGGAAAATAAACTGAAAAATCTTCTTCCAGAATTAGAGCATCTTCAAAAGATGACTCAAAATAAACTGGAAGTTAATTATTACGAAGGTTGGGAAGGTTTGAAAGTAATGCAGGATACCCTCATCGAATCCGGGGTAAAAAACTTCGACGTCGCGATGTATCAGAGTGTTGCCAAGGTTGAATACAATAAACTGCCCGCTGATAAAGCCATTAATTATAATATTGAATTAAACAAGAAGAAGGTTGGAAAACGCGTAATGATTATTGGCGATAAGCAAGATTTTAAGACTTGGCGCCCGTTTGTCACGAATTCAAAAGTGCAGTACAAGATTTTGCAAAATAAAGATGATAAAACAGCCGGTGAAATTGCTATATTTGGAGAGTACGTAACGCTAATTTCATACTCAGACATCCCCTACGGTTGTCTTATTAAAAGTTTGGATATCGCAAAACTACTAAAGCTTTTATTTGATAAAACGTGGGGGTCAGCATCATCAAAAGATTTACGTTCTAGATAATGTTTGTTAAGATTAACAGGTCAATAAAATACTTTGGCCTGTTTTTGTATGAAGATGATTGCAAGAGAATTGGAGAAGTTGGGCTTGTCTGACAAAGAAGCGCTTGTTTATCTGGCTTCATTGGAGTTGGGACCCTCTCCCGTGCAAGCCATTGCCCGCAAGGCTGAGGTAAATCGTGCGACTACATATGTGATGATTGAGGACTTAGTGCAGAAAGGTTTAATGAGCACTTTCGACAAGGGCAAAAAGACAATGTATACGGCTGAGAAGCCGGAACGTTTACATCGCATTGTTCACTCCGAACGCGCCGTTGTTGATGAAAAAGAGTCAGTCATTAAACGATTACTCCCTGATCTTGAAGCAATTTCAAACGCGGCCGGAGAAAGACCGAAAGTTTCATTTTACGAAGGAGATGAAGGGCTTGAGGCCATGCGGGAAACGATTTTTGAGTCTGGCGCCCAAAATATGGAAGATGTGATTTCATACGACGATCTTCGCCATCTTTTGCCCGAGGAACATTGGAAGAAACACAATAAAAAACTGGATAGTAAAAAAATAAAAGGCAGAGCCCTGTTCACCTCCGAGTCAGGGAAAGAAGATCCGAAGGATCCAACAGGTCTCTGGACGTACAAAAAATTGCCTCATAAACTTTTCCCGATGCACGGAGAACTAACTGTATACGGTGAGAAGGTCGCCATGATTGCGCTGAGAGGAAAATTAGTGGGTGTTATTATCGAAAGCAAAGAGATGGCCACAATGGTCAGAACACTCTTCGATCTTGCCTGGAAACAGGCTGATGAGTACCAAAAATAAAACCCTCCTAAAAGGGGGTTAGTGATAGATGGAACCGTGCTTACCCATCGTAATTCTCCATTTCTTCCCCACAGTGTTGTGAGTCAGGCTCGGAGAGGTTGTGTTGGGTGATCTGCGTCTCGGCCGGGGCCGAGTGAAAGAGCGGGACGGGGGAAACGTCAGCTCGATCGGCAGATCTATGAAATCCACCGCGAGCTTGACGAGACAACGTACGCGAAAAGTCGGGTTTTGTCAAGAGGCGCCCGTCCATTGACCTGGAGGGGCGTTTTCTATACCTTTATCGCACGATCTGTTCCTTCCACGCAGGAGTTTTCCATGACCAGACGCACCGATTGGGCCGTCGTCTTCGATGTCGATGGCACGCTGACGCCGAAAAAGGCGGGGGCGCTCGTAAAGCTGGTCGACGACCATGCCTTGCCGGAGAGCGCGAACGCCGAAATGATCGCCTTGCGCGCGCACTACACGCCGATGGCCGTGGCCGGGCGCCTGTCGCACGCGGATGAAATGGCCTGGCTGCGGAAGACCTTCGACGTCTACATCGCTCACGGGCTGACCAGCCGGATCTGGCGGAGCGCGCTCGACAAGATCGAGCTCAGGCCGGGCGTCGTCGAGGGGCTCAAGGAGCTTCTCCAAGCCGGCGTGCCGCTGGCGGCGATCTCGTACGGCTGCGCGGATTTCATCGAGCATCTGTTCGCCAGGCATGGCGTACGATTCGATGCCGTCTACGCCGGACGTTTGCGACACGACGAGGATCTCGTCGTCGGCTACGACATGACCTCGCTGGTCATTCCGGCGCATAAAGGCGACCGGTCCCGCCACTTCGCCGACACGCACGGCGTGCCGCACGTCAAGCTGATCGGCGTCGGCGACACGGGCGGCGACCGCCTGCTCGGGCACGACAAAGAGCATCGGATCGGCATCGCCGAGACGTCCGAGGAGCATCTGAAGTTGCACGGCCTCGACATCATGGGCGAGATCCACGTCACCGAGACGTTCGATCCCGTGCTGGCCTCCATCAAACGGCGCATCGGCCTGCTCTAGAGCAGGCTTTTTTCTTTGCCGTGCTATCCTTTACAAGAACGTCTCGAACGGCTATCCTGCCTCGATATGCGCGAAGCGATCGACGCCATTCTCGATCAGATCCGGCCCGCGGTGCAGGCGCACGGCGGCAAGATTGAAATCGCGGAGATCGATCAGGCGGCCGGTTCCGTGCGCCTGAAGTTCGAAGGCGCTTGCGGCCATTGCGCGCTCACGCCCGTCACGCTGAAGCTTGGGGTCGAGCCGCTGCTCAAAAAAGCCTTTCCTTGGATCGTTTCCGTCGTGGCCGAATGATATGAAAGAGATCGCCTATCTCGATAACGCCGCCAGCAGCCCGCTCCGCCCCGAGGCGGTGGCGGCGCTTTCGGCGTCGGCCGAGTGGTATGCGAATCCGTCTTCCATTCACGCGCTCGGTCAGGCCGCGCGCAAAGAAGTGGAAAAGGCGCGCGCGAGCGTCGCGGCGCTGATCGAGGCGGACGCGTCCGAGATGATTTTTACCTCCGGCGCGACCGAAGCCAATAACTTGGCGATTCGCGGCGTGCTCGAACCGCTGCTCGAGGCCGGCAAGCGTCCGCATGTCGTCACGACGGCGCTTGAGCATGCTTCCGTTTTGAAAACGCTTGAAGCGCTCGTGCCGCGCGGTCTCGAGATGACGATCGTACCGCCGGGAACGGACGGCATCGTTCGCGCCGAAGACGTCTTAGCCGCCGTGCGTCCGGAGACGGCGCTGGTTTCCGTGATCGCGGTTTCGAACGAACTTGGTACGATTCAACCCATTGAAGAAATTGGCAAGGAACTGGATTCCCGCTTTCGCGGGAATGACATAAAACCGCTCTTCCACGTGGACGCGGTACAAGCCGTCGTTTCGACCGAGCTTTCGATGGTTACGGCGCGTGCGAACCTATTTACGATTTCGGCGCATAAGATCGGCGGACCGAAAGGCGTCGGCGCGCTCGCGGTCCGCAAGGGCGTGAAGCTCGCGCCGATTTTGACCGGCGGCGGACATGAAGGTGGACTGCGTTCCGGCACGGAAAACGTTTCCGGCATTCTCGCGTTCGGGGCGGCGGCCGCGGCCCTGCGCGTTTCGCGCTCCGCTGAGATCGAACGTTATCGAACCTTGCGCGCGCGCCTGCTCGCCGCGCTTCCCGTCGGCGTGAAACCGCTCTTGCCCGCGATGACGTTGCCGTCGATTTTCTTCGGGCGCGAAAATTTGACGCCGCACATCCTGACGCTCGAGTGCGTCGGCAAGGAAAACGACTGGATCGTGCTGCTCATGAGCCGCGCGGGCGTGATGCTGGCGGCGGGTTCGGCTTGCAAGTCGGGCAGCCGCGAGGCTTCTTCGATCGTGAAGGCGCTCGGACTCGACGATGCGCGCGCGAAATCCGTGGTGCGCGTCAGCTTCAGCTGGGCATCGGACGAAAAAGACGTCGACGCGTGCGCCGACGCCCTTCGCGCGGCCCTGGGCCGCTGAGCTTATCTCGCCGCGAACGGATTCGGCAGATCGGCCGGCACGTCCGGCAAATGCTCGCGCGCGTCGAGGCGATGGACGACCGCCTCGATTTTTTGTTCCTGCAGCGCCGACAGCAGATCCGGCAGCTGGTCCACGTGCACGTCGCCGGTCAAAGGCTGATTGAACGCGACATAAAGATAGATCAGGAAGCCCGCGAAGATGCCGAACAAGGCCAGCGCGGCGACGCTGAAGGTCCGATGCAGGGCCGTGAGGGAAAGCTTCTTCATAGGGCGACGCCTGGCGGCGGGGTCGAAATCGCTCCGTGCATGGTGATCAACAACTGCGACTGGCCCGCCTCGTTCGTGCTGGCCCGGGCCTCCATTCCGTCGGTCATCAGCATTTCAGGCATCTTTTCGAGATCGACCAGCATTTGAAGAACGTTGCGGTACGGTCCGCTGAGGGTCAGATCGTAGCGCTCTTTGAGTTCCGGCGTCGGGCCGCCGTTTTCGTTCTCGTTCAGCTGGACGCGCTCCTCGACGCCGTCGTTGGCGGCCAAGGTTTCGATCGAGGTGATCAGATCGAGCTCGTGGCCGGTCGGGACGAACTCGGTCGCCAGGCGCTTCATGGTGTCGCGCGCGGCCGTGACGCGCGCGTGGCTGACCAGCAGGTTTTTCCGGTGCGCGTATTGGGCGTCAAGCTGGCCGAACGCGTCGTTGATGTCGCTTCCGAGCTTCAGGTTTTCCTTGAAGGTCGGGATGAACAGCAGGAACGCGAGGCCGAAAAACGCGGCCAGGCCGGCCAGGGTCAGGAGGATCGCGATGGTTTTGGCGTGGCGGAGTTTCATGGCGCGCGTTCAAACGCTCCCGCGAGCGCGGCGACGTTCAGGACGATCTTGAATTGGAAATTGGCGTTGCTCCGCACGAACAGGTTCGAGATCGGGGAGTCGAGGCTCTGCACGTACGGCGAATCTTTCATCGCGGTTTCATAGGCGAGCAGATTCTCGCGCTGATCGGCGACGCCGATCACGCGCATCGAAGCGGTCGGTATGTCGAAGTCCATGCTGGTCACGACCACGCCCTTCGGCGTGCGCCGGGCGAGGTCGAGCAGCAGCGCCGAAGACGAAAGCTGCAGTCTTTGGAGGATGTCGACGCGGGCGATCTGGCCGTTCAGCTGCTTGACTTCGCTGTTGACGGTCACGTATTCGGCCGACAGGATCTGCCGGGATTGCACCTCGTCGAGGACGCGGATCATGCGGATGCGGATGAGCAGCAAGAGGACGCTGCTGAGCAGAATCAGGCTGCAGGCCGCGATCATCAAGCGCTCGACCGCCGCGTAAACCACGTGGGCGCGCAGCGATTTTTTGAGCGGGGGCGGCAAAAGGTTGAGGCCGATCATAGCGACAGGTTCCCTTTCGAAAGCGGAAGGCGCAGCGCCAAGCCGACCGCCGTCGTCGAGCTGAGGACGATTTCCGACGGCAGCGGCGAATGGCTCGCGTCGAAATTGATCTGGGGATCGGCCTTGCGCACCGGCGTCTTGGTGAGTTCCGAAAGCAGCTCGTCCATCCGCGCCATGTTGGCGCCGCCGCCCGAGAGCAGGATCTCGTCCAAGCGGCGCCCGCCCGGAAAGTGGTCGCGATAGAAATCGACGGCGTCGAGCACGCGCGTGGCCATTTCCTGGAGGAACGGTTCCATGATCGACCAGAGCCTCGGGCCGCAGGTGTGCGCGTCGACGCCACACTGCCGCTTGGTCCTTTCGGCTTCGGATTCTTCGATCGAAAAAGCCGCGGCGATCCGTTTGGTGACCACGTCGCCGGACAAGGGGATCGAAACCGTGAACTGGATCGTGCCCTTGTCGTAAACGATGAAGCTCGAGCGCGTCGCGCCGAAATCGATGATGCCGACGGCTTTGGCGCCCGTTTCGACGGTCGGGATGACGCTGCGCACGATCGCTTGCGCTTCGATTTCGAAAGCGACCGGGATGATGCCGGCGGCTTCGAGCGTCGTCGCGTAGCTGTCGACGACTTGCTTCGGCACGGCCCCGATCGTCACGCTCATCGGCTTGCCGACGGCGATCTTGGCCGGATCCTCGAGCGGTTGCCAGTCGAGATAGAGATCCTGGATCGGCATCGGGATGTGCAGCTCCGCTTCCGCGAAAATGGCGGCGGGGATGTCTTCCGGCTTGGCGGGCATCTTGACGGTGATGACCTTGATGAAGGTCCGCGTTTCCGGCAGGGAGACGACGGCGCCGCGGGCGGTCGAGCGTCCGTAGGCTTTTTGGATCAGTTGCTTCAAATGCGTGGCCGCCTCGTCCGGTTTTTTGAATTCGCCCGCGACCACGACGCCGGCCGGCAGCCGCTGTTCGGAATAGCGGTGGATCCGCAGGCTGCGCCGGTAGAACGGCCCGCGCTTGATTTCCATCAAGCGCAAAACGCGCTCGCTGATGTCGAGCCCGAAGGCGGTGGTGGTGGGGTCGGGGAAGAACAGCATGCTAATGGATTTCGCGCAGCGTGCCGGGAATGAGCAGCCAGCTGGCACCCGGCCCCGACGAGAAGTTGACGTTGGCCAGGCCGGTGTCGTAGGTGATGTTCGCGCCGTTCTGCAGGACGAGCTTGAAGGCCGTGACTTCCTTGACGGTCGCGTTGTTTTCGAACAAGGCCACGCCGTTCGGCGCGTAGAAGATCGAGTTCTTCGTGTTCTGGTTCAAGTCCATGGCCGGGTTGTTGCTGTCGAGCGAGCCGTTGTTGGTCACGAGGATGACGTACGAGCCGGCCGAGCCGGAACTCGAGAAGACCACGCCGTTCAGGACGGAAATCTTGCCGTCGACCACGAAGCCGCCCGAGGTGGCGCCGTAATTCGAGGCCAGCGTGATGTTGGAGTTGTTGTTCAAGACCAGGTTGCCGGTCACGTAGAGCGTGCCGGTCATGGTCAAGGTCGCGCCGTTCGTGACCGTCAGGTTGCCGACGATTTTTTTCGGACCGAGGGTGTTCGAGGTGCCGTCGTAGGTGACGTCGCCGTTGATCGTGCCGCCCGCCGCCGCGGCCGATTCCAGATCGGCGATCTGCGCGCTCGACAGCGGGAAATCAGCCGGGCCCGGATCGGCGCTGTTCGGGTACTTCGTGCCGGTCACGGTCGTGCTCGTGAGCGTTTGGTAATAGGCATCCTTTTCGACGGTGCTGTTCGTGATCAGGTGCGCGTGCGCGTAACCTTTCACGTCGACCGTGTCGATCTTGGTGGTGTTGCCGCCGGTCCAGACCTTGAACGTGTAATCGCGGCCCGCGTCCGTCCAGTTGCCCGCGCTCCAATCGGCGGAATACTTGCCGCGTCCCGAGGCGTAATCGTTCGTGTTCAAGCTGCCCGTGATCCAATAGTTGTTGCTGTTCGTGCCGCTGTCGAAGGACAGCCAGTAGGTTTGGCCGCCGACGACGGACGGCGGCGTCGCGAAGGAGACGTCGAGCCAGCCGTAGGTGGTCGTGACGGAGGAAGCCGTCAGCGAGGCGGATGCGAGCACCGTCGTGGACGGAGAGCCGTTGTTGTCCGCCAAGATGCGGATCGTCGCGTTGGACGGACTGCCGACCTTTTTGATGTACAAAGAAATTTTGTTGATGACGTTGCTGCTCGAAAGCTGGAACGACTGGGCAATATCGATCGTCGGGCTGGTTTTGCCGAAGGTATAATCCTCGTTGTTCGTCAGCTGCTGCTGATCGGCCGCGAGCGCCGTGCCGCCGGCCACCCAGACGTCGCCCGTCACGTAGACGTTCGTTCCGCCGACCACGTTGCCGCCGGCGTAGATGTTGCCGTCGACGTAGCTGTTGTTGGCCATCTGGAAACCGCCGTCGCCGGTCTGGACGCCGTAATGAAAGCTCGAGAGCTCGTTGGTGATGTTGACGTCGGCTTTGAGGGTGACCGTCGCGATCGGATGCGCGATCGACGGATAATAGCCGATCGAGGTCACGGTCTTGTCCACGACCGAGAGCGACGTGACCGTGGTCGTGTAATAACCGTTGCCGACCGCGATGCCCGTTTCGCCGATGAAGTTCGCGTTGTACGTGCCGCCGCAGCTCGTGCCGATCGCCTGGTTCAGGCACCAGACGGCTTTTTCGATGCCGGCTCGGGCCGCTTGCCGGGCCGCCGCTCGCGCCGAAAAGACGTTGGTCGCGTTGCGCACGCCGCCCAGATAGGTGACGAACGCGCCGACCAAGCCTAAAACCACGGTGAGCAGCACGGTCGAGATGATCAGCACCTGCCCTTGATTCCTCCTCACGGGCATACGGTTACGATGAGCCGAGATAATAGATCTTGCCGATCGGCATGCGGATGACGCGGCCGCGAGCGGTTTTGGCGGTGCGAACGTAGAGATCGACCGCGGTGGCGGCCGTCGGATCAACCGCATTATAGCGGAAAATGACCTTGTCGACCAGCAGGGCTTTGACGAATTTCCCGTCGAGGCGATGCGTGCCGGTGGCCGAATCGATCGCGTACATGAACTGCGCCGCGTTGCTCGGATCCTGGCCGATCGCGACGTAGTCGAAGGTGCTGCCGATGATCGTGCCGCTGGCGTCGACCGAAGGGATCTCGACCACGACCGTCGAGGTGCCGGTCGTGTAGGTCGTGCCGTTGATCGCGCGGCTCGAGACGATCCGATCGGCCGAGCCGAGGAACAGGCCGGCCGTGTCGAGCGCCTGGAAGGCCTGGTACTCCGTCTGCGAGATCGCGTCTTCGATCCCGAGATAGCGGCCCTGGGCGATGAAGATTCCGCCGACGATCAAGAACATCATCGCCGCGATGGCGATCGAGACCGCGAGTTCCAGGATGGTGGTGCCGCGCGTGCGCATATCAGTTGGCTTTTTGCATGCTCTCGCTCAAGCTGCGCACCGACCCCGAGCGGTCGATCCAGGAGATGTTCGCCGTGTAGGTCTTGAAAGTCGTGTCGGAGTAGGGAGTCGCGATCGTGAGCGTGCCGGTGCCGCTCGGCAGGTCGCCGAAGCCGAAGCGCAGCCAGTCGGCGTGCAGGTCGCCGACCGTGGTCGCGTCGAAATTCCAGCTGTTGCCGGCGATCGAGACGTCGTCGAAGTTCACCGAGGCGCCGTTCCAGGCGGCCAGCGCCGCCATGCCTTTCATGAATGACGCGTCGTTCAGCGTCACGGCGTTCGTGCCGTTCACGGCGACCGTGATCGACGAGGCGGATTCCGTCACGCTGAGCGTCTGCCAGCTGCCCTGCGCGATCGAGCGGACGTCGGAGTAGAGCGTCGTCGTCACGCCGCCGACGTTCTTCTTGAGCGTCAGGGCGGTCGACGTCAGCGAAGCCTCGTAGCGGTTGTTGAGGTCGCGGGCGCGGAAGAGCAGGCCGGCTTTCCAGTTGGAAGGCGAACCGGGATTGACTTTGAGCTTGGCCGTCAGCGTGAAATCGTCGTAGGCGTCTTTCGGCAGCGGCATGATGGACGTCATGGTCGAGGTGGCGGCGTTGAGGGCCCGCCCGGCGGACGGCGCGGTGTTGTCGGAGACCACGCTGAAAACGCCCTGGGCGAAGAGCGTGCCGAGGATCGGGCCGGACGTCTGGGCGGTCAGTCCCGAAGTGGTCGAGACGCGCACGGCCGCGAGTTCTTCGTCGGCCAGCGCGGCGGCCATGTTGCGCAGCTTGATGCGCTGCGCGTAGACCGCGGCCAGGAGCGAAACGGCGAACGCCACGACGAGCATCGCGACGAGCGCGATGCCGATCACGATCTCGATAAGCGTCAGGCCGCGGGCTTTCATTGGCCGAATTTGCTGGTCAAGGCGTAAATGGGCGTGATGATGGCGAGCGCGATGCCGCCGACGGCGCCGCCGAGGAACAGGATCAGGAGCGGCTCGATGATCGACGACAGGCTGCTCATGATCTGGTCGACTTGCTTCTCGTAGAAATCCGCGACCTCTTCCAGCATGCTGTCGACCGTGCCGGCCCGCTCGCCGACGGCCGTCATCTGGATCACGAGCGGCGGAAAGAGCTTCGGCGATTTTTCCATGATCTGCGACATCGTCTCGCCCTTTTTGACGGCCTCGGCCATGGCCAGGCAGGCGTTGTGGTAATAGACGTTTCGGACGATGTCGGAGGTGATCGTCAAACCTTGGACGATCGGGATGTCGGTGCGCAGGAGGGCCGAGAGCGTGCGGGTGAAGCGGGCCAGGTTGATTTTCTGGATGATCGGCCCGATGATCGGCATCATCAGCAGGACTTTGTGCCAGACGATCTTGCCGAGCGGACGCTGGATCCACCACGAGAAGGCGAAGCCGCCGCCCACCACGATGACGATCACGAACGGCCAATCGGCTTTCAGGAAATCGGTGGTGGCGATCAGGATCTTGGTCGGAAGCGGCAGCGAATCGGTGCCGATCTCCTGGAAGATCGAAAGGATCTGCGGGACGACGAAGATCATCATGCCGACGCCGATCAGCACCGTGGCCGACAGGACGACGAGCGGATACGTCATCGCGCCTTTGACCTTCGAGACCAGCTCGTAGTCCTTGCGCATCTGCGTCGTGAGCTGCTCGAGCGTCTTTTCGAGCGTGCCGGAAACTTCGCCGGCGGCGATCATGTTGATGAAGATCGGCTCGAACAGGTTCGTGAAGCGGCCGAGCGCCTGCGAGAGGCTCTTGCCCTTTTCCACGTCCGCGTTCATCTCGAGGATCACGGCGCGGAAGCCTTTCTGTTCGGTCTGCATGGCCAGCGTGTGCAGCGCTTCGGTCAGCGACAGGCCGGCCTTGATCATCACGCGCAGATTTTCGGCGAAGAAAATCTTCTGGGTCAGCTTGATCCGCATGAAGCGGCGGCCCAGCCAGGCGAAGAAATCCTCGACCTTGACGTGGGCGAGCCGGTTCGAGATGCCGTCCAGGATGTCTTCAAAGCTCGCCATGTCACTCTTTGGTTACGCGCATGATCTCCTCGAGCGTGGTCACGCCCTTGAGGGCTTTGGCGAAGCCGTCTTCGACGATCTCGATCATGCCGGCGGCGTAGGCGGAGGCCAGGATTTCCGAGCTGGTGGCATTCTTGTTGATCAGGTCCTGGATCGGCTTGGTGACTTCGAGCACTTCGTAGATGCCGACGCGGCCCTTGTAGCCTTCGTCGTTGCACTGCTTGCAGCCGGCGCCGCGGTAGAAGTCGACTTTGTCGAGCGTCTGGCCTTTCTCGAGGAAGCCGTCGCGCAGGAGCGAGGCCGTGACGGCCGGGATGTCGTACAGCTCCGAAAGATCCTTGAGCTGCGCTTTGGAAACCTTGTACGGCTTCTTGCATTCCTTGCAGACCTTGCGCACGAGGCGCTGCGCAACGATCATGTTGCAGGTGAAGGCCACGAGAAAGCGCGGCACGCCCATGTCGACGAGGCGGGGGAGCGAGGTGACCGAGTCGTTGGTGTGCAGCGTCGCGAAGACCAAGTGGCCGGTCATGGCGGCGTTGGTGGCGATCTCGGCCGTTTCGCCGTCGCGGATTTCGCCGACCATGATGATGTTCGGGTCCTGGCGCAGCAAGGTGCGCAAGCCGATCGCGAAGGTGAAGCCGATTTTGGGATTGACCTGCGATTGGTTCACGCCCGTCATGCGGTATTCGACCGGGTCTTCGATCGTCGAGATGTTGACGCCTGGCGTGTTGCGCAGCGACAGGATCGAGTAGAGCGTCGTCGTCTTGCCGGAACCGGTCGGGCCGGTCACGAAAATGATGCCGTGCGGCTTGGCGATGTTCCGTTTGACGGCCTCGAGATGCCTGTCGTTGAAGCCGAGCTGCTCGAGCGTCAGCGCCGAGGCGGTTTCGGAGAGCAGGCGCATGACGACCTTCTCGCCGTCCATGACGGGCAGGGTCGAGACGCGGACGGAATACTTGTAGCCGGGCCCGCTCAGCTTCATGCGGCCGTCTTGGGGCAGGCGGTGCTCGTCGAGCTTGAGGTTCGACAAGACCTTGATGCGCGCGAGAATGCCGGCCTGCGCGTTTTTCGGCAGCGTCATGACGTTGCGCAGGATGCCGTCGACGCGGTAGCGCACGGACAGGTCCTGCTCGTTCGGCTCGATGTGGATGTCGGAGGCGCCTTCGAAGATGGCGTGCTCGAGCAGTGACTCGACGATGCGCACGACGGGCAAGTCCTGGGCGAGCTCGCGGAGCTTCTGCGGGTCGGTTTCGCCTTCGACCGAAGTTCCTTTGGCGATGTCTTCGAACTCGGCCTTGAGCGAGCGCTTGTACTGCTTGATGATTTCGCGGAGCGCCGTCGGCGTCGTGACGTGCACCTGCACGTCCAGGCCGGTCTTGTGGCGCAGGAATTCAAGCGTCTGGAGATCTTCCGGATCGAGCGCCGCCACTTTCAAGATGGTGTCGCCTTTGTCGAACGGCACGATCTCATGCGTCGTCGCGATCGGTTCCGGCACGAGGTCGAGGAAGTCCTTGCGCACCTGGGCGCCCTTCAGGTCGACGAACGGCACCTTGAAATAGTCCGCGACGACGCGGTAAAGCGTCTCCTCGGGCATTTTTTCCAGCAAGAGATCTTCGAGATGCACGTGCTTTTCCTTGGCGGCGGCCAGGCGCTCTTTCAATTCCGGCGGCTTGAGCGTGCCGGTCTCGATCAGGATTTTCTGCAGAAGCGCGTCGCTGTACATACCTTGATAGTATAGCGCATTTCGATTACGCTTTACATGACTATGCGCGAACGACTGTTCGAGCGGCATCATCTGCATACCCGCGAGGCGCGCTTCGTCCGTCTCGCGCTGCTGTTGTCGCTCGGTTTGAACCTGCTCGCCTGGTGCTTGGCGCTCTGGTTCGCGCTGCCGCGCTGGTCCACCAGCCCGTTCTTCGCGCTGCACTACACCGTCTACTTCGGCGTCGACCAGATCGGCCCGCCCTGGGGACTCCTGCGCTTGCCGCTGCTCGGGTTGGGCATCCTGGCCGTCAACGCGACCGTCGCGATCCGCCGGTACCGGCACGAGCGCTTGACCTCGACGTTTCTGATGGCCTTGACCCTGCTGCTCGAAACGCTCGTCCTCGTGGTCACGTTCCTCTCGATCCTGCTCAACCTCTAGCATGAGCTCCGCCATCTCCATCCTCGTCACCACGGCGGCGACCTTCATGGTCGCCATGCTCGCGACGCCGGCCGTCACCAAGCTGTTGACGTTCCTCAAGCTCGGCAAGCAAATCCGCAGCGAGGCGAGCGCGCCGATCTTTTCGAAGATGCACGCCGCCAAAAGCGGCACGCCGACCATGGGCGGCATTTTGATCTGGGGTTCGGTGCTCGTCGCGGCCTTCGTTCTTTCGCTCGCGGCCAACATCCTGCGCACGCAGCCGTGGATCGATCTCAACTTCCTGTCGCGCCGCGAGACGCTTCTGCCGCTCGCCACGCTGTTCTTCGCGGCGATCGTCGGCCTGATCGACGACTACCTCAACGTTCGCAAGATCGGCGCGCACGGCGGGGGACTCAAAGTCTGGCATCGTCTCGTTTCGTATTCGCTGATCGCCGTCGCGGCCGCCTGGTGGTTCACCTTCCGCCTGCAGTGGGACGTTCTGCGCGTGCCGTTCGTCGGCATCGTGCACGTCGGGCTGTGGATGCTGCCGATTTTCATTTTCATCATCATCGCGACGGCGTTTTCGGTCAACGAAACCGACGGTTTGGACGGCCTCGCGGCCGGCACGCTGCTCACGGCCTTCGCGGCCTACGGCGGCATCGCCTTCCTGCAAGGCAAGCATGACCTGGCCGAATTCTGCGGCGCGATCGTCGGCGCCTTGCTGGCCTTCCTGTGGTTCAACATCAATCCCGCGCGCTTCTTCATGGGCGACACGGGCGCCATGTCGCTCGGCGTGACCCTCGGCGTCGTGGCCATGCTGACCAACAGCCTGCTGCTTCTGCCGATCATCGGCTCGGTCTTCGTGATCGAATCGATTTCCGTCATCATCCAAGTCGCTTCGAAAAAGCTGCGCAAGAAAAAAGTGTTCCTGTCGGCGCCGATCCATCACCACTTCGAAGCCAAGGGCTGGCCGGAACCGACGATCGTCATGCGCCTCTGGGTCATCGCCGCCGTCTCCGGCGTGCTTGGCCTGATCATTTCCTTGATGGACCGCTGATGCGCCGCCATCCTCCCGAGTACGCCTTGGTCGCGCTCGTCGCCGGACTCCTGGTCTTCGGCCTGGTGATGCTCGCTTCCGCGACCGGTCCGACCGCCTTTCAAAAATTCGGCGACAGTTATTATTTTCTGAAACGTCAAGTGCTGTTCGGCGTCCTGCCGGGCCTCGTCCTGTTTCTGATCTGCCTGCGCTTGCCGGTCGAACGCTTGAAGAAGATCTCGCCGTTCATGCTGCCGGCCGCGGCGTTTCTTTTGTGCCTCGGCTTCATTCCCGGTCTTCGCGCGGGATACGGTTCGGGCTCGTGGATCACGCTCCTCGGCGCGTCGCTCCAGCCGTCGGAACTCGCCAAGCTCTGCTTGATCCTGTATTTCGCCTGGTGGCTCGCGCGCCGCGATGAAGATGCGATCAAGGGCTTCTGGACCGGCTTCGTGCCGTTCACGATCACGGTCGGCATCGTTGTCGCGATGATGATGCTGCAAGGCGACCTCGGCACGACGGCCGTGATCATCGCCTTCCTCTTTTCGATGTACATCGCCGCCGGCGCGCCGCTCAAGCATCTGGCGGTGCTGTTCGCCGCGGGCTTCGTGATGTTCCTAATCTTCATCAAGATCGCGCCGTACCGCGCCGCGCGCTTGGAAATTTTCCTGCGCCCCGATCTCGATCCGCAGGGCGTCGGCTATCACATCAACCAGGCGCGTTTGGCGATCGGCTCGGGCGGTTGGTTCGGCCTCGGGCTCGGCAAGTCGCGCCAGAAATTCCAGTATCTGCCCGAAGTCGCCGGCGACTCGATTTTCGCCATCATCGCCGAAGAGCTCGGCTTCGTCCTCTCGGCCGCGCTGATCGCCGCCTACTTGTATCTGGTACGGCTCGGCTTCCGCATCGCCGAGCGTTCGCACGATCCGTTCGCGAAATACGCCGCCGTCGGCATCACGGCCTGGATCGGCTTCCAAGCGATCCTGAACATCTCCGCCATGGTCGGCATCATGCCCTTGACCGGCGTGCCGCTGCCTTTGATCAGCCACGGCGGCTCCGCGCTGCTCGGCAACCTGGCCGCGCTCGGCCTTCTCGGAAGCATTTCGAGAGAAGCGGCGCCGCTCAGGAAAAAATAAAAAACCTTCCCGAAGGAAGGATTCAATAGTGGCGGCCTCGCGGAGTCGCGATGGGCACCGCGTACTCGCCGTCCCAGTGCGCGGAGAGCGTCGCTTCTCCGGGACAGTCGTTTCGAACGCAGCAGATGCCCCGAGCATCCGCGGCGACCTCTTGGCCGAGCAGGATCAACCTCTTGCACGCGCGGCAGAGCGTCGCCGTCATCAAGACATGCGTCCGCGTGCAAGGACCGCAATGGCTGGCCCGCGCTTTGAACGCATCAGGAATCTCCAGCTTGATCTCTTCGCGTTCCGGCTCTTTCACGTACACGTCGAAGTCGGCGTGCGCGCGATGACCGCAGCCGTAGAGCCGCTGGTGGGCATGCGTGCCTTCCGAGCGCACGTCGGCGTCGGCCAGGCGCAGAATGACGAGAGCGACACGGTCTGAACTCATGAATTCCTCCCCTCGAACTTCGGCATGATGGCACATCTTTTCGCGCCGGTCAACCTTGACAAAACCGCCTTTTTATGCTATCCTTCAGCGCATCGTAGGACCTTCAACGGCTTGTCGCATGACGCCTCATTCCGGGGTGTCGCAAGACGGGCCATAGCGCCGAAGGAGCGCGTCATGAAGACCGATCAGATCGCCACGTTCACCCGCCGCAGCCACGAGATCTACCGCCGCCTCATGGACGGCACTCTTCCCGTCGAAGCCACGCTGACCGGCTTGCAGAAGCTGATCGAAGGCGATTTCGGCAGCAAGGTCGTCGATCTCGACGCCGACCCGTTCGTCCCGGACGGCTGGTCCGTCGAGGATCACCGGATTGGCGGCCAGATCGACTTCGACCCGTCGAAGATCGCCCTCTACCTCTCGGAGAAGCAGAAGGGTGACGGTCGGATCGAGGGTCACAAGCTCCGCGAGGAGCTGAAGACCCGGCCGGTCTACAACGCCAACCTCCTCGACTGGCTCCTCCGCAAGGAGAACCAGCACCTCATTCCTGAGGAGTGGAAGAATCAGTACGTCTTCTTCTGGGGAACGGTCTACCGCGGCCCGGACGGCAGCCTGTTCGTGCGCTACCTCTGCTGTTTCGGCGGCGGGTGGTGCTGGGACGGCTTCTGGCTCGACCGCGACTGGAGCTCCGGCCTCCCGGCCGCGGTGTCCGCGAGTTAGCGCTTAGCGCTCAGTCCTTTGTCCGATCAGCGCTTGGAAGCTTAGTCTTTAGCCCTTCACGTTCTACGTGAAGGGCTGCTGTTTTTTTCTGAAATGATATAGACTAGCGAACGGAACCGGCGCATATGCCGCGAGCCTTGGTTCGCGGCTGCCGATCCGGTACGCGCCCGTTCAGAGCGCCTTGGGCCAAGGCTCAAGGCGGAGTGATAGGTGCGGACCTTTCCATGGAGAAACTCGGTGCGGCGAGCCAGGCGATTTCGATCGCGAATCCTATACAGGCCGGAGAGTACTCGAGGGCCGGTGGAACGGAGGGCTCGCCGCACGCACCGCAGCCCGGACGGCAGCCTGTACGTGCGCTACCTCTACTGGAACGACGACGGGTGGAACTGGAACGACAACTGGCTCGACAACGACTGGAACTCCGACAACCCGGC
>CAYOJH010000022.1:0-8999 GCA_964404275.1 uncultured Gammaproteobacteria bacterium
ATACGAATCCGGCGTGCACCGCGTCCAGCGCGTGCCGGAAACGGAAAAGGCCGGGCGCGTCCACACCTCGACGGCTTCGGTCATCGCCATGCCGGAAGCGGAAGAGATCGACATCAAGATCGATCCCAAGGACATCCGCATCGACACCTTCCTGGCGGGCGGCCACGGCGGACAGGGCGTGCAGACGACCTACTCGGCGGTGCGCATCACCTATCTTCCGACCGGCATGATCGTCGGCTGCCAGGACGAACGCAGCCAGATCCAGAACCGCGAGAAGGCCATGGCCGTTCTTCGCGCGCGCCTGTTCACGATCGAGGAAGAGAAGCGCCGCAAAGCCGATGCGGAAGCGCGCCGCGGCCAAGTCGGCACCGGCGAGCGTTCCGACAAGATCCGCACCTACAACTTCCCGCAGGACCGCGTCACGGATCACCGCATCAAGAAATCCTGGCATGACATGCCGGGCATCCTGGCCGGAGGCCTCGACGAGATCATGCGCGCGCTCCACGAAGCCGACCGCGCCGGCACGTTCGGCGCGGCTTCGGAGAACGACGAAGAATGAAAGCCGTGATCTTCGCGGCGGGACTCGGCACGCGTCTCCGCCCGCTGACCGATACCACGCCGAAGCCGATGCTCGATATCGGCGGCAAGCCGATCCTCGAACGCACGCTTGAAGCGCTGCCGGCGGCGGTGTCTGAAATTCTGATCGTGATCGGCTACAAGGGCGAAGCGATACGCGCGCAGTTTGAACATTCCGCCCGCCCGATCCATTTCGTCGAACAACCGGAATTGCGCGGCACCTACGACGCCCTCCTTCGCGCCAAACCCTTTTTGAACGACGGCGCCTTCATGGCGTTGAACGGCGACGACCTCTACGATCCGGAAGATTTGGAGCGTCTGGCCTCTGCCGAACCGTTCGCCATGCTGGCGCACCGCGTCCCCGCGCCGAATCCGTACAGCCATCTCGAAAGCGCAAACGGTTTTTTGACGCGCATCGTGCCGAACAAAGAAACGTATGGGCTCGCCGCGCACGAAGTCTACGTCGGCGCCTGCCTGCTCGACGCGAGATTCTTCGCGCTCGCGCCGACGGCTCTGCCGAATGGCGAATTCGGCTTGCCGCAGACGCTGGCCGCGCATCTCGCAATGCGCCCCGTGCGCCTGCTCGAATCGCGCTTCTGGATGCCGGTCGGCACGCCGGAAGAACTCGAAGCCGCCCGCCGCGCGTTCGAGGGTTGACATCGGCGGGAATTTCGCGTACGATCCAGGCACGAACCTTTATGGCCGGGGTTCGGAGCGTTCGCTGAACGGCGGCGTCGAGTCGCTGACCCTCACACCCCGCGTAGCGACTCCGTTCTCCAGTTCGCCCCCAGATCCCGGCCGCCTTTTCCCACGCTTCGCGCCACTCGCGGAGCGTTTCTTTTTCCTTTAGGATGTCGGCATGACCGTCCGCGATCTCATCGACGACGCCGCGAGCCGCTTGAAGCGCGCCCGCATCCCGGAACCCCGCCTCGAAGCGGAGTCGCTCTTGGCGTTTCTCCTGAAGCGCGACCTGGCCTGGCTGCTCGCGCACGCCGACGCGCCGGTCGCAAAATCTGACGGCCGTCAGTTTTTGCGTCAGGTTGAAAAACGCACCCGACACGTCCCATTCGCGCAGATCGTCGGCGAAAAGGGTTTTTACGGCAGGACGTTCCTCGTGACGAAAGATGTTCTGATCCCCCGGCCCGAAACGGAGCTGCTGATCGAAGCTGTTCTCCCTTTTTTGTCATCCCGAGCGAAGCGCAGCGCAGCCGAGGGATCTGTGGTGATCGATCTCGGCACCGGCTCCGGCGCGATCGGCCTGACACTGGCAGCGGAAGTTCCGAATGCAAAAGTCATCCTCTATGACGTCTCCGTCAAGGCACTCGCCGTCGCACGCGCAAATGCCCGACGCCTGAAGCTCGGCCGCCGCATCCGTCTCGCGAAGCTCGACATTTTAAAAAAGCGCTTGCCGGAGCCGCCCGTTCGCATTGACGCAAAAACTGACGGCCGTCAGTTTTTGCGACCGACGATCCTTGTCGCCAATCTCCCCTACCTGCCGCTCGCGACCTGGAAGTCCGCCCAGCCGGAAGTCCGCATGCATGAACCAAAGCTCGCGCTCGTTTCCGGAAAAGATGGCCTTGATCACTATCGCGCCCTGTTCAAGAATCTTGTTCGCTGGAAACGTCCGCCGAAACTGCTTGCGCTCGAAGCCGAACCCGGACAATTCGACGCGCTCGCCGCGCTCGCGCGCGAAGCGATGCCGGACGCGCGCGTCGAAATCCTGAAAGACCTCCATGGCGACGAGCGCGTGCTCCTCGCGCGAAACGCGTAAACGAAAACCCTGCACCGTCCGGTGCAGGGTGACCGTTATTTGGTTTCGGTCGCGGCGGCGGCTTCGGCAGCCTTGGCGGCTTCCTCGGCGGCCTTCTTCTCTTCGCCTTCGGTCTTGATCGCGGTGACATCGACCGGAGCGGCGTTCTCGAGCGCCTTGAGTTGATCTTCCGTCATCGGCGCTTCGACCAGGACGACCACCGCGTTCGGCGCTTCGAGCACTTCGATGCCCGAGGGCAGCGCGAGATCGCGCACGTGGATCATCATGCCGAAGGACTTCAGCGTGGAGACGTCGACGTCGATCTCGTGGACCAGGTCGGTCGGCAGACATTCGACGCGCAGGCTGTCCATGCTCTTCACGAGCGAACCGCCCTGCTCCTTCACCGCCGGCGATTCGCCGACGAAGTTGAGCGCGATCGTGACCTTCAGCTTCTCCTTCAGGTTGACCTGATAGAAGTCGACGTGGGTGTAGCGGTTCGAAAGTGGATCGACCTGCCAATCCTTCACCAGCGCCTTGACCGTGCCGGCGCCCTCGAGTTCGAGGTCGAGCAGCGTCGATTCGCCGGCGGCCTTGAAGGCCTTCGTAAAGACGTTGTACGGGACGGCCAGGTGGCGGCTCTCGATGCCGTGTCCGTAGAGGACTGCGGGAACGAGACCCTGCGCGCGCAGCTTCTTGGCCTTCACCTTCACGTCGCGTTTGGTGAGAGGCAGCTTGATTGCATCCATCGCCATAGGGCTACTCAGCAATAAGAATTATGGGCGAAGAATACCCGATGGCACGGCGTCCGTCAAGGGTTGCTTCCGGACGACGCGGCATATAGACTTTCCCCGGAGGAACCATGTCCGACGCACCGATCCTGAAAGCCCTGAAGGCCGTCCTTCCCGAGCTCTGGAAAAACGACGCGACGGCGTCTCCGCGCGTCCGCGATCGGCGCGAGAGCGCACGTCCGAGTTACGGCCAGTCCGACGTCACGGCGCTCCTGGCGCAGGAACTCGTCGGAGGGCATCTCATGTTTTGCGGAAGCATCGACGGCGAACGTCGGTACGCGAACGACGCGCATTGGGACGCGTTCGATCTGATGCCCGATGACTTCAATGCCGATTCGATCGTGGCCGACGGCACGCTCATCGACTCCGCCAGACTGCTCCGGGACGATCCGGACCTGGCGGCGCGCTTCGCCGAATTCCGTCGCCTCGCTTTCCGCCACGCGCTCACGCTTCTCGCCGACCGCCCCTGACCTTCGTCATGGGCGTTTTTCTAAAACAAAAACAGATCCCGACAGGGACCTGTTTGCGAATGGCATTACATGTATTCCAGCACCGCGTCGATGAAGTCGAAGGAATGTTTTCCGTCGCCCTCGAGAAGCTGGTGGACGGCGATGACGTCGTCGGTCGTGACCGCGGTTTCGCGGCCGGAGAATTTCCGAACGTCGTCGAAGGTCAGGTCGGTGATGAGACCGACCGAAGAGACGCCGGCGTTCGAGACGAGGACCAAGGCCAAGATGGAGTTCCAGCACTTCTTACAGCGGATGTGCAGGAGATGGCCGTCCTCTTTTTCGCCCAAGACGCGGGCCTCCATCGGATTGTAATTCGTTTCGCACAGAGGGCAAAACGAGATCATCCGGAGGCCGTCCTGATAATAGCTTGGCGTGGATTGTGAAAGCGGTGCCATAGCTTTTGGTCTTTGTGGACGAACGTTCTTTTACGCTCACATCGTACCATTTTTTGCAAGTCTTGTCGAGTGTATAACTGGCGATTCGGCCTTATTCGTCATTAAAAAAGACGCTCGAGCGAGGAGCGTCTTACGTCTTGGAACGGAACGATCAGCCGTACGCGACGGGGCCGACGGTCAGATCATGACAGAGGAGGTCGACCTGTTCGACGAGCGCTTCGAGCGGGCCGTTGTTATCGATCTCGCCGACGCACGCCGCTCGCACGACCTCGAGTTGAACCTCGCTCTCGGCCTGCTCTTCCTGATCGAAGACGTCGCGCGTCTTGAACTGCTCGCCGGCTTTTTCCTTCCGCTTCTTGAGCCGCTCGTAGCGCGTATCCGCGGAGGCTTCGACCCAGACGAGCGTGATGTGCTCGTGACCGAATTCCGCGTTGAGCGCCTCGAGATCGTCGAGCCGCCGCACGCCGTCAATCACGATCCAGCCGCCGGGAGCCCGCTTGCACTTCGCGAGCATCGCCTGCGCCAGCGCGTCTTGCCCCTTCTGCTTGCGCATGAAGGTCGAGAGCTCCTGATGATCGTCGCGGCTGTTCTGCTCGTACCCCCACAAACGATAGGTCTGTTCCAGAATCGCCGAGTACGTATGACGTTCCTGCGTGCCAAGCCTGTCGGCAGCGTCTTTCGCCGCCGTCTCCTTGCCGCAGCCATTGCGTCCCGCAAAGGCCAGGATGCGCTTGTTCATGACTCACTCCTTTGTTCAATGAACCTTTTCGTTGCGTGAAAACTATCAGGATACGAAACGCGCGTCAATCATTCGATGACGCGCGCTTTTGCGCTCCAATCGCAGTGAACACTCTTCTTGTTCATCCGTTTTTCAGCTCCGGCGGATAGCGATATTCTCCATGAGCGCGATCAGGACGAAGTGCATGATGAGCGACGTGCCGCCGTAACTCACGAACGGCAGCGCGAGACCGGTGACCGGCAGCATGCCGGAAGCGACGCCGATGTTCACGAACGTCTCGGTGGCGATCAGGACCGCCGTGCCGATCACGAGGAAGAGGGTGAAATCATCCCGCGACGTTTTCGCCAGGACGTAGAGGCGGGAGAAGAGCACGACGAAGAGGCCGATCAGGATCGCGACGCCGATGAAGCCGAGCTCTTCGGCGATGACGGAGAAGATGAAGTCGGTGCGCGCTTCGGGCAGGAAGCGCAGCTGGCTCTGCGAACCGCCCGCCACTCCCCTGCCTGTCAGTTCGCCGGCGCCGATCGCGATCACGGATTGCGTCACGTTGTAGCCGCGGCCGAACGGATCGCTGGCGGGATGCAAGAACGTCAGCACGCGTTCCTTCTGGTACGGCCGGAGCAGGAAGAGCCAGGCGATGCCGCCGAAGACGAGCGCGACGCCCGCCATCGTCATGAGATGCTTCGCGCGGAGTCCCGAAGCGAGCACCATGCCGAACCAGATCGCCGCCAGGATGATCGCGCCGCCCAAGTCCGGCTGCAGCACGACGAGCAGAATCATCAGCACGACCGTGGCCGCGCTCTGGATCACGACGCGGATGTCTTTCGTGTAGCGTCCGTGCGTCGCCAAAAATTTCGCCATGATGATGATCAGCACGACCTTGGCGAGTTCGACGGGCTGGAATCCCGCCGCGCCGATCGTCAGCCAGCCGCGCGTGCCGTTGATGACGCGCCCAACGAACAGCACGACGCCGAGCAAGAGCATCATGCCGAGATACATCGGCACGGTCACGAAGGCCAGCCAGCGATAATGGAAGCCGATCGAGCCGATCGCGACGACCAGGAGGCCGAGCACGAAGAACAGGAGCTGCTTCTTGAAACTGCTGAAGTCCGCTTCGGCGCCGAGACCGATCGAATAGAGCGCGAGCAGGCCGAGGCCCGTCAGCAGCACGGAAGAACCGAACAGGATCCAGTCGAATTTTCGGTAGGCGGTCAGGGTGCGTTGCAGCATGGGAAGTTCCGTACGATCCTAAACGAAAAAAGCCGCCTCGGGAAGAGACGACTGTCAACGCCGTTCGTCGTTCAAAGACAGGATCGCCATCTTTTTGCGAAGGCTGGCATTGCACCAGGCCGTGCTGATCAATTCGGCCTCCGCCAGGCGGCGAAGCAGCTCGGCATATTGCTTCCAGATCACGACCGTCTGAAGGTACAGGTGGACATGCCCGGGCTTGCGCGATGGCACGAGCTCCGCCGGGACGGATAACGGGATTTCCAGGCGATGCACGCGTTCGGAAACCCGATAGGTGCCGGCGAAGCCCTCGCACGCCTGGGACTGCTCGAAGTCTTCGGCCGCCCTGAACGGCGCGAGATCTTGCGAGGCCATGTACGTGATCACGGCGTGCGCGTGCGCGATCGTGACGTCCTTGTGCAGGACGAGCATCTGCCGATCCAACTCGACGGGAAAGTCTAATTCGAAGATCGGAGCGTGGCATTCGTTCTCGCAGCGCGAGGACACGTAGCGGCCGTTCGGATCGGGCATCCAGCGGTCATCGTCCGGATCGCCGGCCGGCGTCCAGCGCATGCGCGCGATCGCCGGCTCCGCGTCCGCGGAACCCGCACTTCGCGCTCGCAAAGAGCGGTATCCCAGACCCGCCGCGGCGGCAATGGCCATGAGCGCGAAAAGCGGAAACAAGACGTGCGGCATCGAAGCCTCCTTGCAAAAAGACCGTATGCGGCAACGTACGGTCTTTTTCGCGCTCCGTCAAGATCAGCGCGGGGCTTGGTAGACGGCGGGATCGAAAGCGTTGACGCTCGGCACGACTTCCACCTTGGTGACTTGCGGCAGCGTCTGGTACCAGAACAGCTGGAGCGGCTTGCGTTCGCCGGCGGCCAGGGAATCGACGGTCAGCTGGTTCGCGCCGACGATCGCGTCTCCGCGATAGAGCAGCACGAGCAGGTCGACGTCGTAGTAGCCGAAGGCCGTGTCGTTCGCCAGCGTGAATTGCGCGCTCGAGGACGGCGTGGTCGCCAGCGGATCCGAAGGCGTGAAGACGGGATTCGTCGCGTAGAGGTTGAGCCGCGTGGCCGCGAAGACCTCCGAGGTCTCGCCGCGCAAGTCCGCGCGATGCCAGACGCGCTTTTCGATCTTCAATTCGACGCTGCCGCCCGCGTCCGATGGTGCGCCGAGCTGGACGAGATACTTGGCTTGTCCGGGCAAAATGAAGGCGTGCAAGAGCGGCTGCGCGGTTCCGCCGACGACGAAGTGGTAGTCGAGCTCGGCCCAGAAATTCGCGTTATGATTCTCGACCGGCGCCAGGAGATCGAGCTTTCCGGAACCGCCGGGCAGCACGATCGGCGCGCCGACCTGCACCTCTTCGAGCGACAAGCCTTCATATCGGCCGTAGTCCGGCGAGGTCATCTGGCGAATCATCACCTCTTCCTTCACGCCGCCGAGCGCCAGCCAGTCGATGAAGCCCCAAAAACCGTAGCCGACGAGCAGCACGTCCGCGGCGATAAAAAGCCCGAGCCCGATCTTGCGGACCCGCTCGCGATGATCGAGCCACCACTGGCTCCAGCGCAGCGCGTTTTCGCTCCGCGCGCCGGCGGACTCGTAGCCGTCGAGAAGCTTGTCAGCCATACCTTATAAAGTATATCATACGACACGTATCACGAGGCTTCACCACCATTTCCTATGGCCAAAGACGAAAAGGCATCCGCGTACGGCTCACAGCAGATCCAGGTCCTCGAAGGTCTCGACCCGGTGCGCAAGCGCCCGGGCATGTATATCGGCTCGACGGGCCCCGAAGGCCTGCATCATTTGATTTGGGAAGTCGTCGACAACTCGATCGACGAGGCCATGGCCGGCCACGCCGACGAAATCACCGTGCGCCTCCTGCCCGGCGGGCTCTGCTCCGTCGAAGACAACGGCCGCGGCATTCCGGTCGATACGCACAAAGATTACAAAGTCTCCGCGCTCGAACTCGTCCTGACGAAACTCCACGCCGGCGGCAAATTCGGCGGCGGCGGCTATAAAGTTTCCGGCGGATTGCACGGCGTCGGCGTCTCGGTCGTCAACGCGCTTTCGACGTATCTCAAAGCCGAAGTGAAGCGCGACGGCCAGCTCTGGGTGCAGGAATATAAGGTGGGCAAGCCGCAAGGCAAGGTGAAAGCGGTCGGCAAGGCCAAAGGCACCGGCACCACGATCACCTTCAAAGCCGACGATTCGATCTTCACGACGACCGAATACCAAGTGAAGACGATTTTGGATCGTCTCCGCCAGCAGGCCTATCTTACGAAAGGCATCAAGCTCGTCTTCATGGACGAGCGCGACCCGAAAGACGTCTTCACCTACGCCTACTATTTCGAAGGCGGCGTGCAGTCCTACGTGCGCCACTTGAACCGCACCAAGACGCCGAAGCACGACACGATCTTCTACATGCATCGCCCGGTCGAAGGCATCGAGATCGAAATCGGCATGCAGTACGTCGACGACTATAAGGAAACGCTCTTCGCCTTCGCCAACAACATCTCGAACCCCGAAGGCGGCACGCACGTCGCCGGTTTCCGCACCTCGCTCACGCGCATCCTCAACAACTACGCGCGCAAGCAGGGCTATTTGAAGGAGAAGGACGACAACCTGACCGGCGAAGACACGCGCGAAGGCATGACGGCCGTCATCTCGGTCAAAGTCGCCGATCCGCAATTCGAAGGCCAGACGAAAGCCAAGCTCGGCAACCCCGAAGTCCAGCCGGCCGTCGCGACGGCCTTCGCGGAAGCCTTGGAAATTTATCTTGAAGAGCATCCGAAGGATGCGCAGGCGATTCTGGAAAAGTGCCTCCTCGCCGCCCGCGCTCGCCTGGCCGCCCGCGCCGCTCGCGACACCGTGCTGCGCAAAGGCGCGCTCGAAGGCTTGACGCTGCCGGGCAAGCTGGCCGACTGTTCCACCAAGGATGCCGCGAAATCCGAACTCTACATCGTGGAGGGCGACTCGGCCGGCGGCTCCGCCAAGCAGGGCCGCAATCGC
>CAYOJH010000023.1:0-8641 GCA_964404275.1 uncultured Gammaproteobacteria bacterium
CCCGATCTGCGGCACTGGCATCTTCAAGATCCTGCCTTCCAAAGCGGCGTAAGCCACGTAAAGACGCTTCGCGTCCACGTGGCAGGCCAGAACTCCTCCCGAACGGGAGGAGTTTTCATTTATACACATGGAATCTTGCCAGGGGATTTCGGCATTGCTAGAATCCCCCAGTCCGGCAGAGGGCCGCAGGGGAATTTTCTTGGCTACTTCTCACGCCGCGAAAATATTCTCTCAGCCTCTGCGGCCCCTTGCCGGAAAACAACCCTGCACCATACGGTGCAGGGTTTGTGTTAGCCGCCCAGCGAATCCATCAGGCGCTTCCACCAGGGTTTCTTGCGATCGGCCTCGGCCTTGTCGCTTTTTTTCAGCATCGCTTCCTTGTCTTTCGCCCTGCGTTCGGCGACGGCTTCGTCGGTACTGTGCGTCATATCTTTGGCCAAGGCTTCTTCGGCCTTCCAAAGATTCTTTTTGTCGCGCGTCTCGATCATCTGCTTCCGTTCCTCGGCGGCCGCGGCCGCGAGTTCCGCCACCGCTCGCTTATTGTCCCATTCCAGATCTTCCTGCGCGCGGTCCTGCGACATCGCCCGCACCTCTTCCAGCGCTTCTTTCGTGTCTTCGCTCGGGGCTCCGTTCTCCTCGGACGGGGTCATCGCTTCTGCCGCGTTGCTGCGCATAGACATGGATTACAATTTACCAAGTTTGGCTTCGAGGATCTCGCGAACGAGGTCGGGTTTGGCTTTGCCTTTGGTTTCTTTCATGACCTGTCCGACCAGGAACATGATGGCGTTCTGCGTGCCGCCCTTGTAGTCGGCGACGACCTTGGCGTTGGCCAGGATCACGTTATCGCAGGCGAGTTCGAGATCGCCGAGGTCAGAGACTTGCTCCAGGCCGCGTTCGGTCACGATCTGGGCCGGATCCTCGCCGCTTTCGAGCATGGCGCGCAGAACCTCTTGGGCGGCTGTCGAGTTGATTCTACCAAGATGGAGCAAGGTCAGGAACTCGGCGAAGTTTTCGGGGGTGACCTTGGCCACGCGGATATCGGTTTTGATCTCGGCCATCAGGCCCAGGAGCTTCGAGAGCATCCAGCCGGAGACGAGCTTGGCGAACTTGGGTTTGGCCTTGTCCCAGTTCTCTTTTTCTCCCGTCGAGGCCAGCCATTCTTGGAGTTCCGAGAAGGTCAATTCGGTGAAGGCCGCCAGGCCGGGCGTGTCGACGATTTGCTTGGCGTCGGCGGGGGAGAGCGCGTATTCATCGCGGAAGCGCTCGCGTTTGGCTTCGGGAAGTTCCGGCATCTTCGGACGGATCTCCATTTCGAGCTCGGCGAGCTCGAGCGGCGGCAGATCGGGTTCGGGGAAGTAGCGGTAGTCGGCCATGCCTTCCTTCACGCGCTGTTCGACCGTGATCTGCCTGTCTTCGTCCCAGCCGCGCGTCGTCGTGATCATCGGCGGCTGGCCGATCTCCCAGAGCTTGGATTGGCGCAGGATCTCGTATTCAAGGGCGCGCTCGACGGCTTTGAAGGAGTTCAGATTCTTCACTTCCGTTTTGGGGTTGAAGCGCGCGACGGATTCCTTTTCGATGGCCGGATCGTCGATCACTTGGCGCAGGCTGACGTTGGCGTCGCAGCGCAAGTGGCCCTTTTCCATGTCGGCATCGGAAACGCCGAGCGTGCGCATGATCAGGCGCAGCTCATGGAGGAAGGCTTTGGCTTCGGAGGCGGAGGCGAAATCCGGCTCGGTCACGATTTCCGCGAGCGGCGTGCCGGCGCGGTTGAAATCGACGAGCGAGGATTTTCCGTCCGAGGCGTGCTGCAGCTTGGCGGCGTCCTCTTCAAGATGCAAGCGCGTGATGCCGATCGTGAACGTTTTGCGCTCGCCCTCCTTCGCGTACGGATTTTCGAGCGTCATCGTGCCGCCGACGCCCACGGGCTTGTCGAATTGGGAAATTTGATACCCCTTCGGCAGGTCGGGGTAAAAATAGTTCTTGCGGTCGAATTTGGATTGCTTGGTGATGCGGCAGCCGATCGCGAGCGAAGCCAGGATGCCGAAATCGACGGCCTGGCGGTTGGCGACCGGAAGCGTGCCGGGATGCCCCATGCAGATCGGGCAGACGGCGGTGTTCGGCGGGGCGTCTTCGGCACGGTTGTCGCAGCCGCAGAACATCTTGGATTTGGTCTTGAGCTGGACGTGGATTTCCAGCCCGATCACGGACTCCAAAGTCATAGTACGCCCATCCTAGCAGGTGCTTTTCGCTACGGCCAGGGCCTGCTCGACCTGCTTCCAAACCCGTTCGTGGATCTCGGGAATCGAGAGCAGCCGCCCGCCCTCGACGCATTCGATCAGGACGCAGTTCGGGAACGTGCGGGCGATTTCAAGGTAGGTCGTTTCGGCGGCTTGCTGGTGGGCGAGGTTTTCGTGCTGGTCTTTGGCGTTGCCGCGCTTGTCGATCAATTGCATCGTGACCTCGGCTGGCACGTGCAAGATGACGTTCAAATCCGGGCGGGGAATGCCGAAGAAGCCGTGCTCGAGTTCGTCGTTCCAGCGGAAAAATTCGGCGCGTTCGGCGGCATCGGCGATCTGCGCGCCTTGGTGTCCCATGTTCGAAGCGACGTAACGATTGGCGACGACGTGCGTGCCCGCTTCCAGTTTCGTTCGCACATCTCGGCTGGCTCCGTAGCGATCGACGGCGAAAAGCATCGAAGCGCGTTTCGGACCGACGGCATCCATCGGGCCGAATTCGCTGGCATGATCGAGATATTCGGCGACCGCTCCGGCGGCGCGCTTTTCGTAGCGGGGGAAGGAGACCGTCTCGACGGGAAATTTTTCCGATTGCAAACGTTCGACCAGCAAACGCGTCTGCTCGGTCTTGCCCGAGCCATTGGTGCCGTCGATGACGATCAGCTTACCCTTGGGCATGCTTTTCAAGTTCCGCTTCCTTCACGCGCTGCTTGGCTTCGGAATCGCCGCGGCTCCAGAAGTAGTCGCCGTGATCGGCGAACTTCATGGCTTCGGCTTTCCAGGCGCTGCGGGCGGCCACGGCTTTGTGCATCAATTGCCCGACTTTGCGATAGGAAGGATGTCCTTGCGGCGTCGTGCGCAGCTCGATCAAGTGCATCAGGGCGCGATCATTGATGCCGACCGTCCAGCGCACTTCGGAACCGTGCAGCGTCGCGTAGGATGCGGCGTCCGGCAGATCGGGGAGCAGACGCTCGTACAAGGCGGCGGCCTTTTCGACGCAGGCTTTGGCTTTGTCCGCAAAGCCCGCTCGGGCCAGATCTTCCGGCATGCGGAAACCCAAGGTGGGAGTGAATTTCTGGCGCTGCTGCGTCATCATGCGGTGCCGCTCCAGGTCCTTGTAGGTGCCAAAATCGGTCACCATGTCGAAGGTGTAGGGGTAGCCGGCTTCGAAAGCGCGGCCGGGGCGGTCGCGGCGGCTTTGGCGGCGGCCGACGTACGTGTCGCGAATCCGGCGCTTGGTTTCCACTGAGAATGTGCGTACCACGGCACGGATCTGGCGAAGCGGATGCGTCAGGTGCGGATAGAGCATGAGCGCCGTCATGAGGACGTCTTCCTCGCTGAGGATCGCGTGTTCCACCGCCTGCGGTTCGAGCGCCTTGCCGGAGAGCGCCTGAATGATGCCTTCGGCGCCGCGATCAAGCAGATCGACTTCAGATGCCGCGTCTGGCGTGATGCGGCCGAAGAGTTCCTGCGCCACATCCGTCATTTCGCTACGGACATTGATGACGTGCGCGTTCGGCTTGGCGCGCTGGACGAAGCGCGGGATGACTTTGTCGAGCTGCGCTTTCGTTCGCGTCGCGATGTCGCGGACCTCGTCGATCGAAGAGGATTGGCAGTGCGAGATCGCGTATTGGAAGAAGCGTCCGTTGCCGAAGACGCCGACGTTGGTCAGCGTGGCGAGCGGCAAGAGCGCGCGCAGGGTGTCGCAGGCCTTGGTACGGATGTCAGAGTTGTACGTGATCTTGAAGGCTTTTTTGAGCTTTTCGTCGGTCAGATCGGCCCAGTGTTCTTTGACGCCGTCGCCGTTCACGTCGTATTCAGCGGCGGCGATCGGTTTCAAGCCTTCGTAATACGCCTTCATCGGTTCGACGAGCTCGCAGTAGGTCGCGAAAATCGCGTCCATCGTTTCGACGTAGGTTTGCGCGTGCGCCGAGGCCATGACCTTGGGATCGCGGTAGTAGCGATACCGGCCCTCGGCGTCTTTCTGATCGTAAAAGACGTAACGCGTCGACTGTTCGATCGGGGAGCCACCAATGCGGCGATCTTCGATTTCTTTGGTGGCCAAGACGGAAATATTTTCGAACGAAACGTGCGTGCCTTCGAGTTCGCCGACCGAGTCGTCGCCGAAAGCGATCAGCACGCGTTCGATCAGGTCGCCCGCTTTCGCGGCGTCGATGTTGCCGTCCTTGATGAACTCTTTCAACAGCGTCTCGCGGAATCCGCCTTGCGCCCGGCTGTAGCGCGCATAGACGGCGCCGACGATGCCTTGCAGGTTGGTGACGGCAAAAATATCGCCGTCGGCGTCGGTCACGTAGGGGGCGAGCAGGACTTTTTCTTCGTCAGTGAAATGCGGCATGGGGTGTGGATAGTGCACCCATTGTAGGCCGATCACGCCGCATGCGCCTGTGGACGAAAAATGCCCGTTTTGCGGGCATTTTCTAACCGGTCGTGCCGAATCCTCCGCGGGTTTTTTCGGTAAGCGCGGGGCCTTCGTCCCAGGCGGCGCGGTCGATGCGGACGAAGCCGGCTTGGCAGACGCGGTCGCCCTTTTTGATCGTGACGGTCGCGTCGGTGAAATTCATGATGCGCAGCTTCAGTTCGTCTTCGGGTCCGCAATAATCCTGATCGATGATGCCGATGCCGTGCGGCATCTGCACGCCTTTCTTCGGCGTCGAAGAGCGCGGCGCGACCATCAGCATGTAGCCTTCCGGCACGCCGAAGATCAAGCCGGTCGGAAGGTCGGCGATCGCTTTCGGCTCGATCACGGCATCTTCCACGCAGACGAGATCAAAGCAGCAGGCGCCGGACGTTTTGTATTCAGGCAACACGGCCTCGGACCTCGTGCGGGTGATGCGGACTTTCATAACTTTGTCATTCCTGCGAAAGCAGGAATCCAGTTCATGATGGGACTGGATCCCAGCGTTCGCTGGGATGACACTAGAGCGTCGGATGAATCTTATTCCGATGCGGATGCGGATGATCGAAGTCGCCGGCTTTGACGTATTCGACGATCGATTCCATCGAGGTGTAGAGCTCTTCGATCTTCCCGCTGTTGTCGACGATGAATTCGGCCTTCTTGCCGATCTCTTTGATTTCAAGTTCGGTCGGCAAGAGTTCTTCCTGCTTGAATTGCTCGAGTGTCATGTCGGATTCGCCGGCTTTTTCGCCGCGCTTGCGGGCGCGTTCCCAGCGGAGTTCGACCGGAGCGGTGACGTAGATCAAGTGAAAACCGGGCAGCTCTTTCAAATTGCCGTAGTCGGCCGGACGGCGGATGCCATCGACGACGACCATCGGATCCGGTGCAGCCTTGGCATCTTCCGCCACCACGCGAGCGTAGAGATCTTCGCCGTAGGTTTTTCGCGTGAACTCGGAAAATTTCGTCAGGTTTTCGCGCGAGAGTTCGACGTGCAGGCGCTTCAGGCAGTCCTTCATCGGCGTCGAAAAGGCCAGCGTCTTAGCGCCGTATTTGTCGAGGAGATACGCGGCCACCGTGCCTTTGCCGGAAGCGGCCTCGCCGACCAGTCCGATGATGATCTTGTTCATGCTTTTGAAACGTAATCCTCGATCGGCGCCGTGAAGGCTTGAGCCAGACGCTCGGTCCATTCGCGCGAAGGCTGGTAATAGTCGAAGGCGATCTTGGACGTCTTGAGCGCCTCGATCACGGCGGGGGAGCGATAGTTCGCGCCTGCGACGACGCGCGCCACGCCGGCCACGGCCAGCGCTTTGAAGCAGTGATGGCAGGTGGAATGCGTCGTGTAGAGCGTCGCGCCGATCGTGCTCATGCCGCCCATGACCGCGGCTTGAAGGATGCAGTTCTCTTCGGCATGGACGGTGCGGATGCAGTGGTTCTCTTCCATCTGGTGGCCTTCGGGGCCGTCGCAATGCGGCATGCCCGGAGGCGCGCCGTTGTAGCCGGTCGCGATGATGCGATTATTTTTCACCAGCACCGCGCCGACTTGGAGGCGGTTGCAGGTGCCGCGCGTCGCCACGATTTTGGCGATGCTCATGAAATACTCGTCCCAGGCCGGGCGCTGGAGGGAAGGGGTCATATCATCCAAACCTTACCGCGTTGACCGGCGGCCAGCAAGTATGTTGGGATGGAAACGGCTCGGAAAGGACGTCCGCATGAGCGACCGCCACGTCATCTACAGCGATCTCAAGCTTGGCTTGATGAAGGACATCATCACGGCGATCACGGTGCTGACGCAGGACGGAACGCTCTTCGAGTTCCTGCGCGGCAAGCAGCTCTTTCTCCGGGACGAAATCGCGCGCGAGCTGAAGCTTCGCGAACAGGCGCGGAAAGAAGCCGAAGCGGCCGCCGCGCCGGAACCGGTCGACGAGGGCCCGACGCAGAAAAACGAAAACCCCCCGACATGATGCCGGGGGATTTTTTGTTCAGACCGTGCGGATGGCCGGACCCATGGTGGTCGCGACCGTGACGTTCTGGAGATAGACGCCCTTAGACGAGGACGGCTTGGCTTTGCGGATCGCTTCGAGCAGCGCTTCGTAGTTTTCGCCGAGCGCTTTCGGTTCGAAGGAAACTTTGCCGATGATCGTGTGGACGATGCCGTAGTCGTCGCTCTTGAAGGCGACTTTGCCCTTCTTGAGTTCGGAAACCATCTTGGTCACGTTCGTGCTGACGGTTTCGGACTTCGGGTTCGGCATCAAGCCCTTCGGGCCGAGGACTTTGGCGACTTTGGCCAGCTTCGGCATCATGTCGGGCGTGGCAACGGCCATGTCCCATTCAAACTTGCCGGTTTTGGCGATCGCCTCGATGGTTTCCTGCGTGCCGATTTCGTCGGCGCCGGCATCCTTCGCGTCCTTTTCCTTATCGGCGGAAACGAAGGCGACGATCTTCTTGGTCTTGCCGCTGCCGTTCGGCAACGAGACCGTGCCGCGGACCTGCTGGTCCGACTTCTTCGGATCGATGCCGAGGCGCAGATGGACTTCGACCGTGCCGTCGAACTTCGTCGTCGAGGTCTGCTTGGCCAGCGCCATCGCTTCGTCCGTCGAATACGTCTTCTTCGGATCGATCAGCGCGGCCGCGGCCTTATATTTCTTGCCCATATGAGGTGTGGTCGGGCGCCTTTCGGCTCCCACATGCCTTAAACGTTAATGCCCGCATCCTAGCGGAAGCGGGCATTCGTGTCAACCGTTATTTGGCGGCCATCGCGAGCTCGGTCTCGCGCTCTTTCTGCACCCACTTGAAGTGGAGGATGAAGAGCGGGGCGGCCACGATCAGCATCGAGAGATATTGGACCAGCGAATTCTGGCGCTGGGCCTCGCGCTGGTCGGCGGCGTTCTTTTCGCAGTCGGCGCGCTGGTCGGCTTGATCGATCGGCGGCGTTTTGACGTCCGTGCCCGGCGCGGCCATCGGCACCTGCATCGCGCAGCCGTTATAGGCCATGTCGGCTTTCGGGAAGAGATAGGTCTTCATTCCGAGGTTGAGCAGCGAGATGAGCGAAACGACGCTCATGATCAGGAAGATCAAGGTCGCGGCGTAGAAATAAATCTGGCGGATGATGTTGCGCATATGGGGTAGCATGCCAAGCAAAAAGCAAAAAGTCAAAAGCCAAAAGCGGGAAGTTGGAAGTTGAAAGTGGAAAAGGGGGCTATTGACATGTCGATGCCGTTTCGTTGTAAGCAATGTTTATGAAATATTCTGTTGATTTGCGATTGCGGTGTCGACATTTTGCGGCTGACGTCGTTGCGATGTGCGAGAGCCTTTCTCAAAAGAGCGGGACTCGCGAGATTGCCAGTCAATTAATTCGTGCGGCAGCTTCTATCGGTGCAAACCTGACCGAAGCTCGCGGCTCCGGTAGTCGTTTGGAATTCGCAAGATTTTTTCGCATCGCCCTAAAAAGCTCGCACGAAACGGTGTATTGGCTTGAACTGGTTATTGACACAGGCCTGGCATCCCAGGCGTCCGTACAGTCGCTACTCGACGAATCGCTTCAGATCAATAAAATGATCGGCGGCGCCGTACTAAAACTCAACACAAAAAGCGGCAAGCTTTAAGCTTCTAGCTTTCAACTTCCCGCTTTTGGCTTTTAACTTTTGGCTTCTTGCTTACCCCACGACTTCGAGGCCCATCTGGCGGGCGGTGCCGGCGATGGTTTTCATCGCGGCTTCGATGTCGGTGGTGTTGAGGTCCGGGAGCTTCTTCTCCGCGATTTCGCGGATCTGGGCTTTGGTGACCTTGCCGACTTTCTCCTGGAGCGGCTTGCCGGAGCCTTTTTCGAGGCCGGCGGCTTTCATGAGGAGGGTCGAGGCGGGCGGCGTCTTGAGGACGAAGTCGAACGAGCGATCTTCGTAGATGGTCAGGACGGCCGGGATCACGTCACCGGCCATTTTGGCGGTGGCGGCGTTGAACTTCTGGACGAAGTCCTGGATGTTCACGCCGTGCT
>CAYOJH010000024.1:0-8165 GCA_964404275.1 uncultured Gammaproteobacteria bacterium
CGACGTGCTGCGCCACAGCCTGATGCTCAAGGATCCGAAGGCCAAGCCGGTCTTCAAGCTCAACGCCATGGAAGAGATCGACCGCGAAGCCCCGCGCCGCGGCGAATCCGCCGACCGCGGCCCGCGCGATCGTCAGGCGGCCGCCGCTCCGAAGCCGGCCGACAAGAAAGTCGAAGTCAACATGGACGAAGTCGAGAAGAACATCGACAAGATCCTCGAAGGCAAGATCGTATGAACCTCAACCGTGCGCAGCTGATCGGCAACCTCACGCGTGATCCGGAAACTCGGACCACGCCGAACGGCCAGACCGTTTCCAGCTTCGGCGTCGCGACCTCCAGCACTTGGAAGGACGCCTCGGGCCAGAAGCAGGAACGCGTCGAATTCCACAACATCGTGGCTTGGGGCAAGCTGGCGGACATCTGCCAGAAGTTCCTGGGCAAAGGCCGCAAGGTCTTCGTGGAAGGACGCTTGCAGACGCGCGAATGGCAGGGCACCGATGGCGTCAAAAAGAATCGCACCGAGATCGTCGCCGATAACATGATCATGCTCGATAAGGCCCCGCAAGGCGCCGCGCCGCGCATGGTTTCGGAGATGCCCTCGATGGCCGCGACCGCCGCTCCTGTCGAAGAGGAAATCAAAGTTGAAGACATTCCGTTCTAAAATATGCCTCCTCAGAAGAAAACCCCGCTGGGACAGGATCGGCACTGCTTCTTCTGCGTCAACCAAATCGATGTCATCGATTACAAGGACACGCAGATGCTTCGCCGCTTCACCTCGTCCTACGCCAAAATCGTTCCGCGCCGCCGCTCCGGCGTTTGCGGCTGGCACCAGCGCAAGCTGGCCAATGCCATCAAGAAAGCCCGCGTCCTCGCCTTGATGCCGTTCGTCATCAAGTAAGGTAAGAGATCCCGACGCAATCCGTCGGGATTTCTGTCTATGGAACCGCGCTGGAAACAACTGAAGAACGACGCGCGCCTTCGGAAGAACCTGGAGATGCGCGCCAAGATCGTCGCGGCCATCCGCGCCTTCTTCGACGCGCGCGGCTACTTGGAAGTCGAGACGCCTGTCGTGGTCGCAAAGCCCGGCATGGAACCGCATCTCGAACCGCTCCAGACGACGGTGCGCGATCCGTTCGGCAACCCGTATGACGCCTTTCTGATCACCTCACCCGAGTACGCGATGAAAAAGCTGCTGGTGGCCGGCTTCCCCAAAATCTACCAGCTCGCCAAATGCTTCCGAAACGGCGAAGCCTTCGAAGGCCGCCATAATCCGGAGTTCACGATGCTCGAGTGGTACCAAGCCGGCACAGACTATCGCGGCATCATGGACGAAACGGAAGCGTTGGTGAAAGAGGTCTCGGCAAAGGTGGCAAAATCTGACGGCCGTCAGTTTTTGCGTCAGGGCAAAATTTGCTGGAAGGGCGCCGAGATCGACCTGGCCGGTCCGTGGAAGCGCCTGACGGTCCGCGAAGCGATGTTGAAATACGCCGGCGTCGATCTCGACAAAGCGCTCGACGAGAAAAAACTTTTGATCGACGCCGCGGCCAAGCTCGGTCACGCTTTGCCGCCGGACGTTTCTTGGGACGACGCGTTTTTCTCCGTCTTCCTGAACGCGGTCGAGCCGCAGCTCGGAAAAACCCGCCCGACCTTCCTTTATGAATACCCCGCTTCGATGGCGGCGCTTTCCAAGGTTTCGAGCCGTGATCCGCGCTACGCGGAACGGTTCGAGCTCTATGTCGGCGGCCTCGAGCTCGCCAACGCGTTCACGGAACTGACGGACGCCAAGGAACAGCGCAAGCGTTTGCAAGAAGAACACGCGCTGCGCAAAACGCTCGGCCGCATCGACTACGCGCCGGACGAGGATTTTCTCGCCGCGCTTGAAGAAGGCATGCCCGAAGCCGGCGGCATCGCGCTCGGCCTCGATCGGCTCGTGATGCTGCTGCTCGGGGAGGAAGATATCCGCCACGTGCTGGCCTTCCCGGCCGACACGATGTTCAAGCCTTCCCAAAAATAGGCAAGCCCGTTACACTGCCGGAGAATTAAAGAGACACCGCCATGCCTTCCGTCAACGAGATCAACAAAGAATCCGTCGTGATGTTCAAGGACGAGCCGCACATCGTCGTGGAGTTCCAGCACGTGAACCCCGGCAAAGGCGGATCCTTCGTCCGCACGCGCCTCAAGAACGCCCGCACCGGCAAAGTCTTCGAGAACACGTACAGGGCCGCCGAGACGGTCGAATTCGTGGACCTCGATCGCCAGAACCTCCAGTACACCTACAACGACGGCAAGAACTGGTACTTCATGGATCAGAAGACATTCGAAGAAATCTTCATCCCGAAGGAGGTCCTCGGCGAAAAAGCGCACTATCTGAAGGAAGGTCAGGAGATCAGCGGTTTCTTCTACAACGGCGAGTGTCTGAACGTCGTCCTGCCGAAGAAGATGGCCCTGAAAGTCACGGAAGCTTTCGATGCCGTTCGCGGCGATTCCTCCGGCAACATTTCGAAGGAAGTCACGCTCGAAACCGGCTACAAGATCATGGTGCCGATCTTCATCAAAGAAGGCGACCTGCTGTCGATCAACACGGACACCGGCGAGTACGTCGAGCGGGCGAATCAATAAAACCCCTTGCAAAAACGGCCAAAATCTGCTACACTTGGAGCAGATTTTTGTCATTAACGCACTCTTATGGTTTCTGACGTGAGCTTGAATCTCTGGGCTGTCCTGGCTGCCGCGGCCGCCAACATGGTCCTTGGCTCGCTCTGGTACGGCCCGTTCTTCGGCAAAGCCTGGATGAAAGGCATGGGTTGGGACCCGAACATGAAGCCGACCCCCGAGATGAAGAAAGCGATGGGGAAATCCATGGGCGTCATGGCCCTGACCTCGCTCCTCATGGCCTATGTCCTGGCCTACTTCGTCCAGTATTCCGCCGCCATCACCTGGATGGATGGCGCCCAGACCGGCTTCTGGGCTTGGGCCGGCTTCCAGCTGACCTTCATCATCCAAACCGTCATCTTCGAACGCAAGAATAAGACGGTCGCTACGATCAACGCCGCCTACCAGCTCGTCGCCCTGATGGGCATGGGCGCGATCCTCGCGGTTTGGGCCTAAGGCACATTCTCGACCCCAAAGAAAAAACATCCGGTTACGGCCGGATGTTTTTGCGTAGAAGAAGGGGGATAAGGCCGAGCGCAAAGGCTGTGACGCCGAGGCCAATGCAGGCCGCTTGATAACTCCACACATTGGCGACAGCACCGACCGCGAGTGTCAATGAAACTTGTAGGGCCGTACCAGCAAGACCGATCAGGGACGAAACGGTCGCACGGATATCCGACGAGGAGCGTCGCTGTAATTCGTTGTTGTGCAACTGGATCAGGACGCTCAATGCATAGATCCAGAAGCAAACAAGTACGAGAGCGGACATGTTCAGCAGCACGGCTGCGACGGTGAAGACGATCGCTGCGATCGGAAAGAGGCGATCGAAACGCGGACCGAAAAGGAGCGCCACGCGCGAGGCCGTCATGCCAGCCAGGGCGATCATTGCATAGCCCGCGGCAACGAATAATCCGATGGCATACTGAGGCAATCCAGAAATCCGTCCGATGATCGGTCCGAGATCTCCGGTCATACTTGCGAGCGTACTAACGGAAGCCAGCGCAAACGCGGTAACGAAGATGGCCCGGTCCCTCAAGAGGGTTCCGATACTGTCGCGCACGATACCGAAGTAGGCGCCTTCACCGATTCTTTTTATCCTCGGAGCTTCCGGCATTCGGTGCGCAGCGAGCACGGAGAGCATCGAGGCCCCGACGCTGCACCAGATCACGGTCCGATATCCTGCTGCGGATAAGGGCGCGGCGCTGATCGCGGCGAGGAGAGCAGCGATGGCTCGACATGTCTGCAATCGTCCGTAGATGGCCGTGTATTCAGCCTCTCGGCTCAATGATTTCAACTCATCGTAGACGTAGGCTTCGTAAGTGCCCGAGACCAGCGCGGACTTCGCGCCCCAGAGGATGAATCCGATCAAGACGCCGTAGAACGTCGGCAGGATCGCCCACAGCGCAAACGCAAGTCCGTTTAACGCTTGGCTGACGGCCAAGATGCGTTTTCGGGACGTGCGGTCCGCCAATGCGCCCGAAGGCACCTCGAGGGCGAAGCCCGTAATGGACCAAGCAGCCAACAACACGGAAAGTTGGCTGGCCGACATGCCGCAGTCGAGCACGAAAAGCGTGAACAGCGCGTAGATCGGCATGAAGCCGCTGAAGAACGTATAGACGTAGAGCGATGTAAAAGGACGGGACATAGAAAACCTCCTTATGTCCGGCCAGACCGTACCGGTAAAAAACGACCATGTCAATCAGAAAACACCCCCGATGCGTGTCGAGGGCATTTTTCTATTTGATCAAGGAAACCAAGATCTCCGGCCTCACTTTATATATTCCGACCGGCAATGTTTTGATGCCGTTATCTACCGGATAGATATAGACAGGCTCGAAAAGTACGTCGGTACGCAACGCGCTTGTTCTAATGCGCTCATCAATGGATTAAAGGCCTCCGGTTTTGCGGAGGCCTCAATCAACACGTCCGTATCAAAAAGAATCCACTTATTTTTGATCTCTGTCAGGATTTTCTGCGGCACTTCGTGCATATCCCTGTTCATCCGTTTCAACAAGAGTCTTCAATTCTGCTGCCAACTTCTTAATCTTCTCGAAATTCAATCTCCATTTATTGTAGGGGGCCATGATTTCTTGGTTCATAAGGGGTAGCGTTTGCTACCCCTAGTATACATCTTTTGATTCTACGCCGCCGCTTCCGCCCGCGCGCGGGAGGCCGAGGCTTCTTCCGCGTCGGCCGTGTTGCCGGCGTTGACGGTCTTCATGACCTGCTCGCGGATCTGCTTCATGAGCTTCGGGTTCTCGCGCAGGAAGAGCTTGGCCGTTTCGCGACCGACGCCGAGCTTCGTTTCTCCGAAGACGTAGGAGTTGCCATTCTTCTGGATGACGCCGTGGAGGACGCCCGTGTCGAGCATGTCGCCCGAAAGTGAGATGCCTTCGTTGTACATAATTTCGAATTGGGTCGTGCGGAACGGGGGAGCGACCTTGTTCTTCACGACTTTGACATTGACCTGGTTGCCAATAACTTTTTCATCCTTCTTCAACTGAGCTGAGCGGCGGACCTCGATGCGCATCGAGGCGTAGAACTTGAGAGCGGTGCCGCCGGTCGTGGTTTCGGGGTTGCCAAAAACGACGCCGATCTTCATGCGGATCTGGTTGATGAAGATGACGCAGGTTTTCGTCTTGGAGACGATGCCCGTCAATTTGCGGAGCGCCTGCGACATGAGACGCGCCTGGAGACCCATGTGCGAGTCGCCCATTTCGCCTTCGATTTCCGCTTTCGGCACGAGCGCCGCGACCGAGTCCACGACGATGACGTCCACCGCGCCGGAACGGACGAGCGTCTCGACGATGTCGAGCGCCTGTTCGCCGGTGTCCGGCTGCGAGATCAGCATGTCGTTGATCTTCACGCCGATTTTTTCCGCGTAAGCCGGATCGAGCGCGTGTTCCGCGTCGACGAAGGCGGCCAGGCCGCCCATTTTCTGGACTTCGGCGATGACGTGCTGGGCCAGCGTCGTCTTGCCGGAGGATTCCGGTCCGTAGATTTCGATGACGCGGCCGCGCGGCACGCCGCCGATGCCGAGCGCCAAGTCGAGGGAGAGACATCCCGTCGGGATGGCGTCGACCTGCATCTTTTTGGCTTCTCCGAGCCGCATGATTGAGCCGTCGCCGAATTTGCTGCGAATCTGACTGATCGCCTCCTCTGTGGCTTTGAACCGTTCATCTACGACTTGCTTGGGCATATGCATTTCATGTCATTCCAGCGAAAGCTGGAATCCAGTTCATTAACGTACTGGATCCCTGCTTTCGCAGGGATGACATAGGAGAATAATGACTAATGAATTATATCCGACAGGGCTGTCCAATCACACCCCGTCTTTCGCTGTCAATCACTATAGATGAACAAAAGGCGAACAGTGCAACTGCTCGCCTGGGGATATCTTAGGGATTGGAAGCCGTGGCGGTCGCGCTCTCGAGGTCCTTCGGCTCGTTGACCATGACTTTCAGGAAGACTTGGTTCTCGCGCGAATGTTTTTTCTTGGCGACCAGGCGCAGGTCGGAGACGCCCGGCGGCAGGTTCAGCACGTCCTTGAAGGAGCCATCGGCGTCGATCGAGACCGGCTCGCCGTTGATCGAGAGATCGGCCTCGCGCTCCGTCACGCCTTCGAGCACCACGCGGCTGGTCGGGAAGACCTGCTGGTCATGCGGGGAGTAGAGCGTCACGCTCGGCGGTTTCAAAATGTTTTGGATCGAAAACGCGAAGTAGCCGATGACGGCGAAAAAGGCGGCGGCCAGCGCGGCGGATTTGAACAGCACCGGCGCCACGAGCGAGCGACCTTCGACGAAATTGACGGGATGGCGTGAAGCCGACGCGCCGACCCCCGCCGAAAGTTCTTTCAGCAGGCTCTCGGCGGCGGCCTGCGGATCCAGGCCGTAATGCGCGGAGAGCGCCTTCACGAACTTCTTCGCGTAGACCGTCTCCGGAAGTTTTTTCAGATCGTTGCCCTCGAGCGCCGCGATGTATTTCTTGGCGACGTGCGTGGCGCGCTCGACTTGTTCGATCGATTCGCTGCGTTCTTCGCGCGCGGCCCGAAGGGTTTCGCCGATCGTGCGATCGTCGAGCGTTTTTTCCTGGAAGGCGACCATAGTGCGACTAGACTACACCTTCCGTCGGATCCTCGCCATCGAGCGTTTCGTCGTCGGGGATCGGTTCGGCGCCTTCGGGGCGGGCCAGCAGGATGTCGCGCGGCTTGGCGCCGTCGCCGGGGCCGATCACGCCTTTCTCTTCAAGCAAGTCGAGGATGCGGGCCGCGCGAGCATAGCCGATCTTCAAGCGGCGCTGCAGGAACGAAGCGGAAGCTTTGCCGGCGCGCACGACGATATCCTGCGCTTCCTGGAGGAGAGGCTCGTCGCTGCCGCCGCCGTCGTTGAAGACGACGCCGTTCGAGGTGTTGCCCAGGCGATCGACGATCTCGTGCTGGTAGTCGGGCGCGTCGAAGTTGCTCTTGATGAAATCGGTCACGCGCTTGATCTCCAAATCGGAAATGTACGTGCCTTGCAAGCGCTTCGGCTTCGAAAGTTCGGCGGAGGTGAAGAGCATGTCGCCGCGGCCGACGAGTTTTTCCGCGCCGAGCGAGTCGAGGATCGTGCGCGAGTCGGTGCCGGAGGCGACGGCGAAGGCGATGCGCGAGGTGAAGTTCGCTTTGATCAATCCGGTGATGACGTCGACCGACGGGCGCTGCGTGGCCAGGATCAAATGGATGCCGACCGCGCGGGCCATCTGGGCCAGGCGGATGATGCAGGTTTCGACTTCCTTGCCCGTGTTCGAAACCATCAGGTCGGCCAGCTCGTCGATCACGACGACCAGGTACGGCATCTTTTCGTCGGCCGCTTCGTTGTACGAGGCGATATCGCGCCGGCCGTAGCGGGCGAGCAGCGTGAAGCGGCGATCCATCTCGCCGATCGTCCACTTGAGCGCGTTCAGCGTCTTGCCCACGTCGGTGATGGCCGGCACGAGCAAGTGCGGGATGTTGTTGTAGGCGGTCAGTTCGACGCGCTTCGGGTCGACCATAATGAAGCGCAGCTCGTCGGGACCGTAACTATAGAGGAGAGAGACGATGATCGAGTTCAGGCAGACCGTCTTGCCGGAGCCCGTCGAACCGGCCACCAGCATGTGCGGCATCTTGGCGAGGTCGGCCAGCCAGGGCTTGCCGGCCACGTCCTTGCCCAGCGCGAAACGGAGCGTCGCTCGCGAAGACCGGAATTCTTGCGACTCGAGAATCTCGCGCAGGTTCACGATCGCGACGGCCTGGTTCGGCACTTCGATGCCGACCAAGGACTTGCCGGGGATCGGCGCTTCGATGCGGATCGGATGCGCGGCCAAGGCCAGCGCCAAGTCGTTGTTCAGCGCCGTGATGCGGTTCAACTTGATGCCGTCATGCGGCTTCAGCGTGAATTGGGTGACGGTCGGTCCGACCGAGACTTCGCCCATCTCGCAAGGGATGCCGAAGTTCTCGAGCGTCTTCTGGATGACGTGCTGGTTGCGGCCGATGTCGCC
>CAYOJH010000025.1:0-8041 GCA_964404275.1 uncultured Gammaproteobacteria bacterium
ACATCATCGAGCTGCCGATCAAGAAGGGCTTCAAGGAAGGCTTCGACGTCCTCGAATTCTTCATCTCGACGCACGGCGCGCGTAAAGGCTTGACCGACACCGCGCTGCGCACCGCCAACGCCGGCTACCTGACGCGCCGTCTCGTCGACGTGGCCCAGGACGTCGTGATCCACAACGAAGACTGCGGCACCGAAGAAGGCATGGTCATCACCGCCGAAGAATCGAAGGAGATGGGTGAAACCGTCGCCGCCCGCACGGTCGGCCGCTGCGCCCTCGAAAGCGTTAAGCATCCCGAGACCGGCAAGGTCATCGTCAAGGCGGGGGAGATCGTGACCGAAGCCAACGCTCGCGAGATGATCAAGCTCGAAATCCCGTCGGTCATGGTGCGTTCCGTGCTCACCTGCAAGGAGCGCAAGGGCGTCTGTCAGAAGTGCTACGGGTTCGATCTCGGCTACAACAAGCTCGTCCGCATGGGCACCGCCGTCGGCATCATCGCCGCGCAGTCCATCGGCGAACCGGGCACGCAGCTCACGATGCGTACGTTCCACACCGGCGGCGTCGCGGGTTCCGACATTACCCAGGGTCTCCCACGCGTCGAAGAACTCTTCGAAGCGCGTCCGCCGAAGCGCAAGGCTTTCATGGCCGACGTGGCCGGTCTGGCCAAGATCCAGGAAGTCGAGCGCCGCGTGATCGAGACGGCTTCCGGCGAGCGCATCGTCGACGCCCTCTCCGGTTCCAAAGTCATTCGCGTGAGCCACACCGAAGAAGCCGAAGCGAAGTTCAAGGCGCTGAAGGAAGACGAGATCGCCGTCAAAGACGGCGAGAAGGTCGCGCAGGGACAGTCGCTCATCAACCGCAAGGACGGCACCAAAGAATGGGCGCCCTTCGGCGGCGTCGTGAAAGTCACGAAGTCGGTCATCGTTCTCAAGGGCGAAGCCAACAAGGACACCGAATATGTCATTCCGCCGGGCTACGTGCTCTTCGTGAAGGACGGCCAGCACGTCGAACCGGGCGATCAGCTGACCGAAGGCGACCTCGATCTCCAGGAGCTCTACAAGTACAAGGGCCGCGAAGCGGTCCAGAAATACCTGACCCACGAGACGCAGAAGATCTACTCGTCGCAGGGCCAGAAGCTCAACGACAAGCACGTCGAAGTGATCATCAAGCAGATGTTCAGCCGCGTGTACGTCAAGGAAGCCGGCGACACCGAGCTGCTTCCGGGCGAAGTCGTCGAGCGCGCCGTCTTCGAGGAGGAGAACGCCCGCGTGAAAGCCATCAAGAAGACTCCGGCCGAAGCCGACGAGCTCTTCCTGGGCATCACCAAGGTCTCGCTCTCGACGGAAAGCTTCCTCTCGGCCGCCTCGTTCCAGGAAACCGCCAAGGTCCTGATCAACGCCGCCGTCTCGGGCAAGCTCGACAAGCTCGAAGGCCTGAAGGAGAACGTCATCATCGGCCGCCTGATCCCCGCCGGTACGGGCTTCCACAAGCCCGGCGAAGCGACGGTCACGGTCGACCAGATCATCTCCCCGTCCGCGACGTAAAGAAATCAAAAACGCCCGATCGGGCGTTTTTGATTTGCACGTTTGACCGATGGGCGCGCTTGGAGTACAACGGCTGCAGCGTCCTTTGCCAAGGAGACGTCATGCAACGGGGAGCGTGCACGCACGAACGGCTCGTCGAATACGTCGACGCGCAATTTCCGCAGGCTTCAGTGGAACCGGATCGGATGCTCTACGAGCGCTGGTGCCTGTGCTGCGGCGTTCATGAACGACGCGTCGTCTACCCGAATGTTTCGCCGTCGGTAGCGCGCTGGCCTCTTCCGGCCTTCACCGCGCTGATCCGGAAACCGTGCCGCGCCTTCGGATTCGAGCGCGAGAAGCCGCCCGACGGCCTGCTCGACCTCTATCGCGCGCATCTCGAACGCGGCCGCGTCGCGTGGTTCGATGCCAACGGAGAATGGTGCGGTCCGGACGACCACATCGTCCTCGGAGAGGATTGACGATGCCGACGAAAGCCGATTGCGTCCGCGAGATCAAGAAGATCAACGCGCGCTTCCGCAAGCTCAAGAAACGCGACGGCCCGTTCGCCGAGCGGCTGAGGACGTTGAAGGATGACCTCTGCGAGCGGCTGGCGCGGCAATGCCGGCACCTCTCGCTGGTCGCGGCGAACAAAGCGGTTTTCTGCCGATCTTGCGGCGCCTCCGCGATGGAAGGGATGCCCGACGCGCACGGCCTCTTGGCCGGCGTCCCGGGCAAGGCCCTGATCGTCGATGCGGGAACTTTCCGCGCCATCGTCATCAAAAGGACCAAACAGCTCGGTATCAACCTCTGACCTTGTCAGGGGTTTTTCATTCTGCATGGCTTACACTACTCTTAATGAGAGGAGGAACCATGCCCACCTTCACTGACGGCAGCGCCGTACTGGTCGAAGACGGGCTCCGTTTCGACCTCGCGCATGTTTTAGACGCTTGCGAAGCCTTGATCGATGCCTGCGCCGAAACGTTCGGTCCATCGATCATCCGCACGATTCATGAAGCGCACGCGGAGCGTATCCCGTGGCCGCATCCCGGCAAAGCCGCCTTCCGCAAGCTCTGGATCGAAGCTGGAAAAATCTACGACGCGGTTTGTGAGCCGATCGTGGCCGTCTTCGGACCGATCTGTCTCAAGGTCTTTCCGCTCGGCACGACCTGGTGCGCGTATCGCGAAGCCGACGGCGCGCTCCTGACGCCGGACGGATCGCCGATCGACGAACTGGATCCGACGCCCGGCGCCAACGTCTACGGGTCGGAGCACGAAACGAATACGTTCAACTACGCGACGCCGGCCGCCGTCGAAACGATCGGCCGCCTGCTGGCCGGACCCCTGGCTTCGAGGATGCTGCGCTTCCATGCCAGCGAGCCCTGCCTCGTCTCGACCGACATGGTCACGCTCGGACAGTTCGCGCGCATCGCCTTTCCGCACGAAACCTACGGCGCCGGTCGCGGCCCCATCCGCGTCCGCTGCGTCCGCATCTGAGACTCTGCCCGGCAGAGTCTTTTTCAATGAAAAAGGACCGACACGCGTCGGTCCAAGCTTACTTTTCCGTGGCTTTGCCGGTCAGCCACCAGGCGGCGCCGACCGCGCCGTAGACGAGGAGACCGAGGCCTCCCGTCGCCACCGTCGCGATGACGGCGGTCGTGCCGGCCACGACAGCCTGGGCTTTGCGGTTCTTTTTCTTGCTGAAGATCGATGTCATGACGTCCTCCTGGGGTGCTGCCGGAACCCTAACACGCGTCCGCAGGGACGGCAAGATTGACATTTCGGCCTTATTTTTGGGAGAATACGGCCATATGGGACGCCACTGGCAGAATATCAAGCTCGGCAAAGGCAAAGCGGACGCGCAGCGGGCCGCCAAGTTCACGCAGCTCGGACGCGCCATCACGATGGCCGCCCGGGAAAAAGGAGGAGACCCCGACATGAACGCCAAGCTGTACACAGCCATCGAGAAGGCCAAGGAGGCTTTCATGCCGAAGGATAATATCGAACGCGCCATCAAGAAGGGTACGGGCGAATTGGAATCGGCGGCGCTCGAAGAACTGATCTACGAAGGCTACGGCCCCGGCGGCTCGGCGCTGCTGGTCGAAACCGTCACCGACAACCGCACGCGCACCGTTTCGAACATCAAGAACTATCTCAGCAAGAACGGCGGCAACCTTGGCGCGACGGGCTCCGTCGCCTGGATGTTCGAGCGCAAAGGCGTCATCACGATCCCTGTCGAAGCGCTGGAGGGCAAGGATGAAGACGATTGCGAATTGAAATTGATCGAAGCTGGCGCGGAAGACATCAAGCGCGCGGCCGAAGGTTGGACGGTCATCACCTCATACGCGGATCTTCTCGACGTGAAAGCGAAAATCGAAGCCGCCGGTTTCAAGACCGATTCGGCCGAAGCGGAATACGTCGCCAAGGACGCGCTGACAATCCCGGAAGAGCAGAAGCAGACGCTCTCCGACCTGCTCGACATGCTCGAAGAAGACGAAGACGTGAAGGCGGTGCATACGAACGTTGAACTTTAAGCAAACTTTAAGCAAGAAGCCAAAAGTTTAAAGCCAAAAGCGTGAAGTTAAAAGTTAAAAATAAAAAGTCCGCACTTTTAACTTCTGGCTTTGAACTTCCAGCTTCTCGCTTCTCACTTTTGACTTCTTGCTTGTGATTATCCTCGGCATCGATCCGGGCACGGCCCGCCTCGGCTACGGCCTGATCCGGATCGAAGGTGCGAAGCTCACGCATCTCGAGCACGGCTGCCTCGAAACGCCGAAGACGATGCCGCAGCCCGAGCGCCTTTCGCAGCTGCACGCGGCGCTCGAAGAACTGATCGCGCGCCATCGTCCTGAATGGGTCGGCGTCGAAAAATTGTACTTCCAGAAAAACGTCTCGACGGCCATGACGGTCAGCGAAGCGCGCGGCGTCGCCATCCTGGCGGCCAAGAACGGAGGCGTGCTGGTCCATGAATTCACGCCGATGCAGATCAAAGTCGCGATCACCGGCTACGGCGCGGCCGATAAGCGGCAGGTCCAAGAAATGGTCAAGCGCGTTTTCGGGCTCAAGGAGATCCCGAAACCCGACGACGCGGCCGACGCGCTCGCGGTTGCCTATTGCGCGGCGGTGTCCGTTCCTGGTAAAAGAATGTAGACGCGGGCGTAGCTCAATGGTAGAGCTCCAGTTTTCCAAACTGGCCACGACGGTTCGATTCCGTTCGCCCGCTCCAAGAAAAATCCCGACCATCGAGTCGGGATTTTTCTTTCAGGCGGCTTTTTCGTGCGCTGGCGGCTCGTCGAGGCGCCGCTGGATGCGGGTCAGCGCCTCTTCCGTCAGGTCTTCGTTCACGAGATCGCGGAAAGCGTCATCCGTCTTATACAGCTCGCGGAAATGCGCGGCATACCGCTCGACCCAATCCTGCTCGCCGGCGGGATCGCGGCTCATCAGTTTGGCCTGCGCCAAGAAATCATGATTTTTCTCCTGCGTATTCCGCATCGCGGGCGCGATTTCAGAGCCGTGGAATTCCATAGTTCGAGCATTGTGGCAGAAGACCGGCAAAAGGGCAATGACGCAAAAACTGACGGCCGTCAGTATTTGCGTCACGACACACCTGAAACAAAAAAGAAGTCCTAGTAGGACTTCCAGGTACGCGAGCGAAGGAACTCTTCGGCGCAGAGCCAGCCGGCGGTGCCGGCGACCGAGCCGCACGGCCAGGCCGCCGCGCCGCAGAACGACAAGCGCGAGTTGTCGCGGATCATGTAGAAGCGCTTGCCGTATTTTTCGGCATCGGCCGCGCGCCAGCTGCAGAACGTTCGTTGTTCATACTGCTGCCCGTCGCAGAGCTCGAGGCCGTCGTAGTTTCCTTGATGGAAACCGTAGGTATCGCGCACGTCGGCGGGGGAGAGCAGCTTGGACCAGGCCAGATCGCTCAGGTTCTCGATCCGCTCGCTCAGGTGCGTGAGAATCAAAGCCATGTTCTCGGGCATTTCCGCGCCCGGTTGCGTCAGCCCCATGTCCTTGATGAAGAGCGTCAGCGATTCGAACGGTTCCTGGGCGCCCATTTTGCGCATGGCCGCGCCGTCGCAGTAGATCTGGATCGAGCTTGGCAGGTAGTCGTCCTTGCCTTCGCGGATCCGTTGCGAGCGCCGCTCGAATTCGTCGAGCGAATCCGCCTGGATCCAGAAGCGGAAAGCCGTGTCGAAGTCGGACAAACCGGTCGGACGTTTCCAGCGCACGGGCCGCTTGAACAGGCAGACGAGCTTGCCGCTTGAACCAAGCGCCGGCATGCGCTCGACGGATTCACGCATCTGCCACGAATAATACTTCCTCGGCACGAGTCGGGCCATCGTCAATGGATCGGTGGCGAAGACGACATGGTCGCAGCGGACCACGAGTTCTTCCGTTTTGACGGAGTCTTCAGATTCTCCGTGCGCGGCGCGTTCGAAATAGACACGGCGTCCGCCCACCTGAGGATGGTCCTCGACTTCGAGAACTTTCGCTCCGGTCACGACCGTCACGCCCATCTCTTTGATGATCTCGGTCAAGGCATGGGCGATCTGCCAGAGGCGTCCTTTGACGAAGCCCCAGCGGCCGATGCCGTTGAAGACGCTGCCGATCAGCATCAGCGCCATGGTGAAGGCGCTGCGCGGCGAATCGATCGAGACCGGGCCGCTTTCCGTGACCGGCAGCGCCATGTAGATCTTGAGCTTGTCGGAAGTGAAGTGCCTGTCGAGCAGCTTCCGGGCCGAACCCAGAAACCAGTCTTCGATTAAGCGGCGTCCGAGCGTCTGCTCGGCGCGGGCGAGCGAGGGCGTCTGTCCCGCGCGGAATTCTCCGCGCAGATAGTTCACGACCATCGCTTCGTCACGGGTCCAGCCGTCGATGTCGCCCGCCTCGCCCCACTTTTCGCGCAGTTCGCGCTTGAGCGCGCGGTCATCGCGGTGGAACAGCACCGGCTCGCAGCCGTCGTATTCGACGATCTTGGGATGCCGCGGATCGTGCAGCGTCACGCGCTTGTCGAGTCCGGTTTCTCGGAAGATGAAATCCGGCATCATGCCGAGCACGGTGCCACCGGACGTGTATTCGACCGAGGCGCCGTTCACGACCGTCGTCTCCATCTTGCAGGCGCCGCCGGTCGCGGCGTTCTTCTCGAGCAGGCAGACCTTGCGGCCGGCCTTGGCCAATCGCCAGGCGGCGACCAAGCCGTTCGGCCCTCCACCGATCACGACGTCATCGAAGTACGGCATGCGGTTCTCCTTGAAATGAACGTGGCCGAACCGTACGAAAAAACGGCGCCATTGTCAACGCCGTTCTCCGCGATCAAAACTTCGGGCTGGTCGGGGTGGCGGGGATTGAACCCACGGCCTCCTGCTCCCAAAGCAGGCGCGCTACCGCTGCGCCACACCCCGCCCGACCGGAAGCTTCGAATGTCGCTGCCATCTTGCCGGAAACATGCGAACTTGGGAAGTCCCGGAACAAGAAAACCCCCGTCGTAACGGAGGTTTTCATGGTGCCGGGAGTGAGAGTCGAACTCACCACGCAAGGCTCTTCAGGCCTTCGCTCTACCGATGAGCTACCCCGGCTCGTCACTTATCCTTCTCGCGCCGTGTCATGCGGTTCATGGAGGCGGGAACGCCGTCGGACTTCGTTCACGACCTTGCTTAGCACCAGGAAGGTGAAGAAGACGAGGATCGTGCCCGTGATCGCTTCGACGTACAAGCCCATGCCGACCGCGGTGCCGACGGCGGCGACGACCCAGAGGGTCGCGGCCGTGGTCAGCCCGATGACGGATGAGCGGTCTTTTTCAAACAGGATCGTGCCGGCGCCCAGGAAACCGATGCCCGTGACGATCTGCGCGGCGATGCGCGTCGGGTCGATCGAGGGGAACAGGTCGAGCGCGCGGACGGACACCAGCGTGAACAGGCAAGCGCCCATGCCGACCATGACGTTGGTGCGGAGCCCGGCGGGCTTCTGATGGTATTCGCGTTCGATGCCGACCAGTGCCGAGAGCACCGTCGCCAGGACGAGCCGGATGACGATGTCGTTCTCCGTGATGTGCGTGACCGCTCCTGTCAAAAGCATGGATTGACGTTATCGTGTGGTGGACGCGGATGGAGTCGAACCATCGACCTTCACATTATCAGTGTGACGCTCTAACCAACTGAGCTACGCGTCCCCTTGAGGGAACAGGAGAAATGTAGCAAAAGGGCCTTATTTTGGCAAGACAAAAAGCGCCTTGCGGCGCTCTTTGGCGTCTTTTCCAATCTGATCGTGAGAACTCTCAAGCTGCGTCAACCCCGGAGTGCTTTGCTTCCAACATTCGTTAGAAGTTTGCTCGACCTTGCGGTGCGAGCCACCCGATCTTGCGATCGGGCCGACTTGGGATTGGCCAGAATATTTCATCATGGCAATACTCCCTAGAAAGGAGGTGATCCATCCCCAGCTTCCGCTAGGGATGCCTTGTTACGACTTCGCCCCTATCATCGACCCTACCTTGGTGACCCCAAAGGGCCGCGTCAGGTATTGCC
>CAYOJH010000026.1:0-3382 GCA_964404275.1 uncultured Gammaproteobacteria bacterium
CCGGCCAGGTCGTTCGGATCGGATTCGGAAGTCGTGACGACGATGTAGCTGCCCATCTCGGGGCCCATGGCTTTCGTCTGCCAGCCGAAGGTCTTGCTGTAAAAATCAGACATGCGCTGCTTGTCTTCCGCGGGCATTTCGAAGTGGACGACAGGATTCATTTTCATAGATGACCGGTTAGGCGTTATCGTGCGCGCGCTTCAGCGCTTCGAGATCGATTTTTTTCATCTGCATCATGGCGGCCATGGCGCGGCCGGCTTTTTCCTTGTCCGAATCCATCAAGAGGCCGAACATCGCGTCGGGCACGATCTGCCACGAGACGCCGAACGTGTCCTTGAGCCAGCCGCACTGCTGCGCGTTCGGATCGCCGCCCTCGCCGAGCTTCTCCCAATAATAATCGACCTCAGCTTGGTCGGCGCAGTGCACCACGAAGGAGATCGCCGGGCTGAAGGTGAAGGTCGGCCCGCCGTTCAAAGCGGTGAACGGCTGGCCTTCGAGCTCGAAGCCGACCGTCATGACCGAGCCCGGCTCGCGTCCATGGATTTCCTTGCCGGCTTCGCCGTAGTAGCTTTCGCCGTAGAGCTTGGAGTTCTTGAAAATCGAGACGTAGAACCGCGCCGCCTCGGCGGCCTGAGTATCGAACCAGAGGAACGGGGTGATTTTTTGCATAGGTTTCAAGATAAGCGGCCTTTCCTTAAGACGAATGATTCCTTCTTTCCTTTCGTCCAGCCTTTGATTTCCGCCTCCTGTTTCCGCGCGGCGGATTCCGAAGCGGCTTTTCTTTTCCACACGAGCTTGGCCGGCCGGCGGCTCCGGACGTAGGCCGAACCCGTTCCCGCATTATGTTTTTTCAGGCGCGCGTCCACGTCCGTCGAGATGCCCGTGTAGAGGCTTCGATCGCGGCAGCGGAGAAGATAGACGAACCAGGCCATACGCTATTGCAGCAGCGACTTGAGATCGTCGGGATGCATATTCTGGATCTGGTTCAGGCTCGAGGTGTCGACGCTCGAAAGCACCGCTTTGGCGATCGCCCATGAAATGAGCCCGGAGATCAGCGTCAGGATCGCGCAAATGGCCGCCACTTTCTTGCGGTCCGTCTTGTCGCCGATGAGATACCAGGCGGCGATGAAAAGCCCGAGCGGCGGCAGGCCGAGCGAGATGAGATAGGCCCACTTTTTCTTCTTGGCGCTGATCTCGTTCTGGGCGGACTGCTCGAGCGCGTTCGTCATCAAGAGCGCGGCGTCGACCTTCGGGTCCTCCTTGGCGAGTTCCCGATACGTCTCCAACTTCTTTTCGATGTCCTGTTCGTCTGACATAGTGCGATGCGCGACTCCGTTAAAAGGAGAAATTCTGCGTTGACGCCGCGTTCGAAGAAAGGCTGATCGGGGCTTTGCAATCGGGCTGATCGTCCGACTCGAGGCTCTTGCACATCTCCTGGAGTTTTTTGATGGTGCCCCAGAACGTCAGGTAGTAGCTCGCCATTCCGGAAATGCAGCTCTGTTCCGCCTTTTTGTCCGTCGCCGTATCGCAGATCGTTTCGACCTGTTTCGGATTCTGGATGTTATATTTCATCGCCAGGCTTCCGACGCCGCGCGTGCAGGCATCGACGTAGCCGAGCTCGGCGGTATCGCACCAGGAGATCGCGGCCGTGTAGTCATCAGTATGCAAGCGCAAGAAATAATATGGGGCGTAGAAATAGCAGAAGGGCTTGTAGACCGTCGCCTCTTGCGGGCAAGGAAACATCGGGTTCGCGGAGTCCAGGTATTTTGAGGGGTGCGCGTCAGGATCGGAAATGAAGTTTTCCATGAAGGCGCCCTCGTAACAACGCTTTCTTGCCCGCCCCGCGTACATCTCGCAGATCTTCAGCGCTTTGGGCAAATCGTTATTCGTATAATACATCAAGCCGTGGCCGACGCCGTGATAGCAGCGGTCGGCCTTCGTGCCGTACTTGCCGCAGACCTGCTTCAATTCCGCGTAGATATCCTTGACGTGCATGAAGCGTTCTTCGATGACGCCGTGCAAATACCCGTCGCCGCAGGTGACATCCTGGTATTTGAGCGCGGTCATGAAATCGCCGTACTTTTTGTAGGCCTCATGGCCGATCTCGTGCGCCATCTCGTGGCAATTCTTGAACACGTACGGGTCGGTATCCATACGGCGCTGGAGTTCCGCAAGCGCGGCGCGCGGATCCTGCCGATCGACGATCGCAGTGAGCTCTTTCACGTTGGCCATGAACGGATCCTGGACCGGTTGCGTCTCGGAGGCTGAAGAAACGACAGTCGGTGCTTCGGGCGGAGCCGGCGCGACAACGACTTGGCGGTGAGATCGCCAAACGGGATAGCCCGCAGCGCAAGCGGCAGCGACGACCATCAGACTAAAGAGAACGACGATTTTTTTTTGCATACAAAGGTGCAAATCTTCACTTCAGGAGCTGCGGAACGGCGCTCAGGCGCAACGAATAGAGATTTCCGTTACTGGCTTCGAGCTGCTTGTAGACGAGCGTGCCGGTAAACAGATATTCGTGCAGCGGCTTGACGGTCGAAATGCCGTCTCCTGTCACCGGCAAGTCGTGCGGATTCGGCGTGTCGATTTTTTCGTCTGAAATGATGATGTACCCGCCTTCGTTTTTCAACATGTACGCGGGTACCCGAATCTCGGTATTCACGAGCTCGGCGGCATGATGCCGTGTCACGTAACCGATCGTCGGAACGTCCTTGGTCACCTTTTCGGTCCCGCTCCCCGAGTCGATCGGCGCCGGAGCCGATGGGACTTTTTCGGACGGGATGACCGGGGCAGGCGGCTTCGACACGGACGCGCAACCCGCGCCCAAGAGGACGAACGCAAAAAGAAGGGCCGTGATTTTTTTGACGTGGTTCATGAACCGACAGGATTCATTTTGGCGGAGGGGGTGAGATTCGAACTCACGGATCCTTGCGGATCTGCAGTTTTCAAGACTGCTGCCTTAAACCGCTCGGCCACCCCTCCTCTGCCGCTTAGCCTAGCATATCCCTCATGATTTCAGGAACATCTCGGCCGGGAAGCCGGGCGAGATCGTGATCGTACGGTCGGGGTAGAAGACCAGATAGTCGAAATCGAAATGGCGGAGCAAGGCCTTGGGTGGGACGAAAAACAGCGCGGTCGCCAGGGCGTCGGCGCGGATGGCGTTTTTGTCGACGACCCAAGTGGCCACGACATCTTTCACCGATTCGAGCGTATGCGGATCCATGATGTGGTGAAAACGATCCCAAGCGCGGCGATTGCCGGCCGAGCCGCACAGACTGCCTTCCGCGAGCGTGACGACGCCGAGCACTTTGGAAAAATCCTGCGGATCCTCCAGGCCGATGCGCAATGGCGTCTTCGAAGGATCGCGTTGCAACAGGTC
>CAYOJH010000026.1:3482-5987 GCA_964404275.1 uncultured Gammaproteobacteria bacterium
AGTTGCCCGACCAGCGGCGTCACGGCGCCTTTGGTCAGGTCGTAGAGATGCTTGTAGAGCGTGACCATCGGCTCGGCGTCGGGCGGCAAGTCGTACGTTCCGGCCTTCCGTGCCATTTCCGCCACTAACGAGTCGTCGCGGAAACGGGAATAGTCGCGGTCGAAGGCCGCAATGCGATCCAAAACGAGGCGAAGGAGCTGCTCCCTCGCCTCGTGCGTCAGGTCTTCACGAATGTCGATCCGCCATCCGGTCCCGATGGCTTCAAACGCGAGCGACGTCATGCGCGTCACGCTTTGGCCTGGACCTTGATCTTAGCCAGCGCGTCGTTGAAGCCCATCGGAGTCAGCGAGGAGCCGGAAACGCGGTCGAGCTGGACGTCATCGATATTCTTGCCGATCACGAGCGGCTTGTAGTTGTCGGCGAACATCTGCATGTAGCCCTGGGACATGGCCGCGTTTGGCGTGCCCTGGAACTGGCTGTCCACAATGACATCGCCCTTCAAGGTGATCGTGATGTGGATCGCCTCGGGGCCGACGTGCGTCATGTAGTCGCCTTCGGCGGTATAGGTGCCGTCCTTATATGACGAGGCCGACGGAGAAGGCTTGGGAGTCGGGGTAGGCGTCGGCTTAGGGCTCGGAGTCGGCGTCGGAGCCGGGGGCGGGACCGGGGGCGGCAGGGTCGTTTCTCCCGTTTGGTCGTTCGCCGGTTCCGGAGTCGTCGAGACGTCAATTTTTTCCGCCGCCGCGCAGCCGGCGCCGACAACGGTCAGGACCGCGGCGAGCGCCGTGAGTTTTTTGATGAGACCGGACGACTTTGGATCTTTCTGGGTTTCCATACGGAAAATGAAGAATACGCGATTCTACTTTACAGTACGATCCGGTTTCGATAAAGGGTGCATCGGATTCCCGTAGGCCAGGGCGAACCCGCGTACGGGTCCTGAACCGGCCGCGCGAAGCGCCTTGGCGCATTCGCGCATGGTGGCGCCCGTCGTCCAGACGTCGTCGACCAGTAGGATCGGTTTCCCGCGCGCCGCGGCGGGCAGGCGGGCGGCAAAGGCCGACGCGACGTTCTTCGCCCGATCGGGACTGGCGGTCTGCGGCTTGGTGCGGATCGTCCGTTCAAGCCAGTCCGGCCGCGCGGGCAGGCTCAGCGCTTTCGAAATCGTTTCGCCCAGCATCTCCGCTTGATTGAACCCGCGCTCGCGACGTTTCGAAGCGTGCAGCGGGATCGCGACGATGGCCGCTTCGATCGGACAAAATCCTCCGCCGATTTTGGCCGCCCAGCGCCGCGCCAGAAGATCGATGGCCGGCTGGGCGCACGTCCAGCTTTCGAACTTGAGATCGTGGATCAGCTTGCGGACGAGCGGGTGCGCGTAGGAAAACGCGGCCGAGGCGCGCAGCTCCGACTCGCGCCAAAACCGCGGCGCAAGCGGGATCGACGAGGCGCAGGCCGCGCAGCAATGCGAGCCGCCGGCGCCGCAAGCGATGCATTCGAGCGGAAACAGGAAATTGAAAACGCGCCCGAGCATACGGGCGCGTCCTACAAGGTTCAGGTGGCGGGCGTCAAGTCGTTTTCCCAACGGGCGTCGTCCACTCTCCAATCCTGGCCGACGCGCTTGAGATCCATGCGCAGCGTGCGGTAGCCGGAGCTCTTTCGCAACCCGGACGTCTGCTCCTGCTGGAGCGTCACCGCGATCACGGCCGTGCCGTCCGTCTCGCCGTACGATCGGACGGACGTTGAAACCTTGACGCTGGTGACGCCTTCGAAGGCTTGGCTCGGCTGCGTCTGGGCGGAGGCAAGGTACGCTTCGGTCTGCTTGCGATAGCTATCGGTCATGATGGGCAGGAGATCGCGCAGGTTCTGGTAGTCGCCCTGGTTTGAATAACTGCCGTAGCGTTCGGCGAAGAGCTCGGCCATCTGCGCGGCGGCCGTGCGGCCGACCGGCGCCTCCGCCTGCGTGGGCACGAGCGGATTCTGGATCCGCGCGGCGGCCGTCTGCGGCGGCGGCGCGGGGGCGGGCGCCTGCGCCACAGGGGCCGGCGCGGGCGGTTTCGCGACGGCGCGGCGCAAAAGCAGGACGGCGGCGATCATCACGCCGAGCAGGAGGACGGCGAGAACGACGATCAGGATGGCGCGGCGGCGGGCGGTCATACGGGCTTGGGAGTTTCAGCGGATTGAAGAAGCTGCGCGTCGAGCTCTTTCTTGGCGTTCTCGATCTCGAGCAGCTGGCGCGGATCGGAGGTGATGATCTGGTCTTCCGAATACGAGGCGACGACCTTGATGGCGGCATGGCGCTGCCCGGCGAAGAAGATGCCCTCGCCGACGCCGGCTTCGAGCAGGAGATACTTCTCCCCTTCCGTCAGCAGGAAGGTCTTCTGGATCAGGTCGATCGAGGCCGGCGATTGCTTGAGCAGGACCTGGAGCGACGAGTTGGTCACGATCGCCTGTCCGTACGGCGAGCGCAGGAAGTCGTTGACGTCCTGGGTGATGGTCGTGACGCCCAGG
>CAYOJH010000027.1:0-5310 GCA_964404275.1 uncultured Gammaproteobacteria bacterium
CGGGCCGTTAGCTCAGCTGGTAGAGCGCTTCCATGGCATGGAAGAGGTCAAGAGTTCGAGTCTCTTACGGTCCACCAAAAAAAGCCCTTGCGTGCGCAAGGGCTTTTTTGTTAGGAGACACGCATGCCACATTTCCTTTATATTCTACGTTCATCAAAAAACGGTCGATTCTACATTGGTTCAACGACGAATATCATTCGACGTTTTTCAGAGCATGTGCGCGGACAAACACGATCAACAAAAGCCGGCAGGCCATGGATGATACAATGCCTTCTCGAGTTTAGATGCAGGAAAGAAGCCGGCCGTGCGGAAAGATTTCTAAAAGATTTGAAGTCGCATGATGCGGTCATGGATCTCATTCGCAACGTGATGTAGAGCGTCCCGCTGTGCGGGAAGGTCAAGAGTTCGAGTCTCTTACGGTCCACCATCGCGAAGAGCCGCCTTGAAGGGCGGCTTTTGCGTTGATTGACGGGAACGCATTTTTCAGACACACTCGCACCATACGTCCTTTCAAGGAGGCGGTCATGCCGCGCGAAATCTGCCAGGAAGCGAAGCTGAAGCAAGAGAAGATCGACTCGTTGTGCGAGTCGTGCTCGTCGAAGGATGGTTGCGCCGACGCCTACGCGCTCAAGCTGATCGCGCTGGGCGACGGGCCGCGCGAAGGCAAGACGCACATCGTCATCGAATGCGGAGCGTACTTGCCGATGACAGGCGCCTTTTCGCGCGGCGGCATCGAAGCCAAGATGGCCGCCTTCATGGCCGGGGTCCGCGATCTGTGCGAAGGCTGTCCCGATGGCGAGCGAACCGGCTGCGCCCACCGCCGCAAGCTGCACGGCCTGACGCAAGTCGGCATCGAGCGCGGCGAATGGATCAAGCCGATCGTCGTGAACTGCACGACGCTCAAGGAACCGTCGAGCGAGAAGCTCTATCAGATTTCCGAGCCTCGCCGCTAGCGTCCGTCCCTCGAAGCTTTACGCGCCGAGGGATTTTTGTTAGCCTATGCCGGTATGTCACTCAAAATCGGCATCGTCGGGCTGCCGAACGTCGGCAAGTCCACGCTGTTCTCCGCCATCACCAAGAAGCAGGTCGACTGCGCCAACTATCCGTTCTGCACGATCGAGCCGAACGTGGGCGTGGTTGCGGTACCCGACGAACGCCTCGGCGCGCTCGCCAAGGTTTCGAACGCCGCCAAGATCGTCCCGGCCATCATCGAATTCGTCGATATCGCCGGCTTGGTCAAAGGCGCCTCGAAAGGCGAAGGCCTCGGCAACAAATTCCTGTCGAACATCCGCGAGACGGACGCGATCGCGCACGTCGTTCGCTGTTTCGAAAACAAGGACGTCCTGCATGTCCACGACAAGGTGGATCCGAAAGGCGACATCGAAGTCATCAATCTTGAATTGATCTACGCCGATTTGGCGACGGTCGAAAAGCGCATCGAAGGCGTGCAGCGCATGATGAAAGGTGGCAAAGACCGCGACTCGGAATTGCTGTTGTCCGCACTGCAAAAAACGGATGCGGTGCTCAAGGCTGGCAAGCTCGCACATACGGTCGAGCTGACCGACGACGAAGCGCTGGCCATGAAGGAAACGCAGCTCCTCACGATGAAGCCGGTGCTCTACGTCTTGAACGTCGATGAAGCCCAGCTGGCCTCCGGATTCAAGCTCGATTTCCTGAAGCCGGAAGAACAGCTGCCGATCTCGGTGAAGATCGAATCGGAAATCGCGACGCTGCCGCCCGAAGAAGCCAAAGAGTTCATGGCGACCTACGGCATGACCGAGTCTGGCCTCGACCGCTTGATCAAAGCCGCCTACGCATTGCTCGGTCTCCAAACGTTCATCACCTCAGGTGAAATCGAAACGCGCGCTTGGACGATTCACAAAGGCACCAAAGCGCCGCAGGCGGCCGGCGTGATCCATACCGATTTCGAAAAGAATTTCATTCGCGCGGAAATCATCGATTGGAAAGACTTCGTCGAGCTCGGCGAAGCCGGCGCGCGCGACAAGGGCAAGCTGCGCACGGAAGGCAAGGATTACGTCATGCGAGACGGCGACGTCGCGCACTTTCGGATCGGTTCCTGATGTCATTCCAGCGAACGCTGGAATCCAGTTCATTAACGTACTGGATCCCTGCTTTCGCAGGGATGACATATGAATACAAAAATCCTCCCCTGAAAGGGGAGGTGCCGAAGGCGGAGGGGTATTACCGGAGGACCGGCGGCGCCCTGAAGGCGATGTTGGTTTCTTCGCCGACGCGGCTCACGTTCATGATGCGGTCGCCGGCCAGGCGATGCAGCATCTCGCAGGAGTAGTCGACGTAGGCGCGATGCAGGAGCTCGCGCGCGTAGCTGATCGTGCTCACATCGCCGTCGACATGCTCGTCGTCGACCGCGAGCAGCGTTTCCGGGGTTTCCCAGCGGAAGCCGTTGTAGCCCAGCGTATCGAACCGGCGGTCGAGCTCCTCGCGGAAGAAGCTCTTGGGCATGTCGGAGTTGCGCGCCATCTCGCGCACGAGCTCGAGCAGGTCGCGCTGATCCTTGGCGGTGCGCTTCTTGTAGACGCGCTGGAGCGTCTCGATCGTGATCGGCACGAGCACGCAATCCGTGACCGCCAGGTAGCGCCGCGTGCATCCCTTCTCGAGGAAGAAATAGCTCGCGCCCAGGATCGGCGTCGTGTGCTCGATCTCCGTGCGGAGATACAGCTCGCGCTCTTCCTTGCTCGTGTCGAAGTGGCGGATGACTTCCACCGCGCCCTCGAGGAGCTGATAGAAGGCGTCGAGACGCTGGCCTTCGTTGATGAAGACCTCGTCTTCCTTCTTGTAGACGTACCGGCTCGCGTCATCGATGATGGCGGCCTCCTGGAGAGCCGCCCTCTTCTGGAGCTTGGGGGAGAGGGGCAGAAGCGTGACGTCGTGTTCCACGGCTGACTCCTTGGCTGGGTTTAGGGCAAAGATCGACGCGAAACCTTAACCCAAAATCGGCCTTTTGTCAAGGTTTCGGACTTCCGATACGCTGGAGGGAGTTCCCTACAACGGAGGTTCCGATGCAACCCGCAAGCTTCGAGGCGATCTGCTGCCTGTGGCTGCTCGGCGGCCTCGGCATACTCTTTCTCGCGATGAAGAAGACCCGCTTCGGTTTTGCGCAGGCATTTCTCGTCAGTGCCGGACTTTTTTCGGCGGCCGCAGGCCTGTGCAACGGCGCGGTCATCGTGGCCAACGGCGGCCGCATGCCGGTCGAGACCGTCGAATGGAGCGCGGCGCCCGTGTTCTACGATTCGGCGGAAGACCAGCAAGGCGCGTTCTGCCGAGCGATCATCCAGGCCGACGACGCGATCACGCCGAGTTCCGACGGCGGCCTGCACGTGGATGTTCCGCGCCCGCACATCGTGCATGGCGCCATCGCCGCGCGCGTCGAGGAACCGCACCTGGCTTTTCTCGACGATCGGCACGGCGTCAGCGTCTGCGGAGTGGCGACGACCTACAGCAAAGGCGATCTCTTCGGCGCGCTGGGCGCCATCGATCTCGTGATCGGCCTCGCGCTCCTGCTCTTCGGCCTCGTCTGGAAGCGCCTTCGGCGCTAAACAAAAACCTCGGCATCGCGCCGAGGCTTTTCTTTTTACGGGTTGTAGCGGAAGCGGAAAATATCGCGGCCGACGCGCTGGTCGGGGCGCTTGTAGGACATGCCCGTCGAGCTCTTGAGGTTCAGCGTGGTGACGGCGGTTCCGGGCAGGAGACCTTCCGCGCGGAAGCCATAGTCTTCGAGCTCGCGCAGGATGTTCACGTGCTTCGTGCCGAAGACGGGAAAGACGAAAACGACGCGGCCGCCCGGCTTCAGGATTTTGGAAAACGCGTCGAAGGCGCGGCGATACAAGCCCATCAGTTCGAGATATTCGAAATGGATTTTCTGATCCGACTCGCCTCCTCGCAGCGGCGGGCCGAGATACGGCTCGGACACGATCGCGGCGACCGAAGCCGGCGGCAGTTTTTCCGGAAGATGCTTCACGTCGCTTTGAAAAAGGTTCGCTTCGAAGCGGAGGCCGCGCTGGGCCTTGATCCAATCCGTATTTTTTTTCGTGTCGGACACGGCGCGCTCGCTGATGTCCGAGCCGATCAGTTTCATATAACCGAGCGTGGCGGCTTCGGTCAGGATCGTGCCGGAACCGCAGAAGGCATCGAGCAGCGATTCGTTTTTTGGCGCCGAGGCGAGGTTGACCATCATGCGCGCGAGCTTGGGCGGCAGCATGCCGCTCTTGGCATCGGCGGCCGGACGGCCGAAATCGCGTTCGGAAAAATCTTCAAAAGCCTGGACGGCGATCGTGCGCGCGATACGAACCGCGCCCTGGCCGACCAAGAGCAGGATTTCTCCGCCTTTTTCGATCAAACGATTCTTGTCGACCTGCACCGAGGTCAGCGCAGGCGCTTCGTTCAGGACGACGCGGATCGAGCGGCCGCCTTCTTTCAAGCGCTTTTTCAGCGTGAGGGAAAGCGCCTTCAATCCATGCTCAAGCGCGCGATAGGCTTTGTCCGGCGCGGCATCAAGCGAATAGAGGCTGAGACCGAAATCGAGCGAAGTCGCGCCAAGGCCGTTCAAGACGTTAAAGAGATCGTCTTCCAAATTTTTGGTGCTGACGCCGAGAACCTCGGCCATCTTGATCGAGCCGCCGAGCGTATGGAAAAAGGCCGCGTCGAGCGGCTTTTGCGTCTCGGCGATCATGATGGCGGGGGAGTAGAGCGCCGTACGGGCTTCAAAAGACGCGTCGGCCACCTTGATAGCGGCGACGAGTTCGGCGGTCGAGAGGCCTGGTTCGCGTCCGAGGACGAAGGCGTACTTCATAGGATGGATCACTATAGATGATAGCAGGCTCAATGTCAATCGGCCGATAGGCTCCCACTTGCACGTTTTTTTGGCCCATGCTATTCTCCCGTTGCTTACAACAGGGCCTTCCAGCCTTGATAATACAAGCTTTTCCATCGGAACCAGCCCATGTTCCGGGAAATTACTTTAATCTCATGTCTCGCTACGAACTCCTCTACATCATTCCGGCGACCTACGCCGAGACGGAGCTCCAGCCGGTTGTCGACGCCGTCACCAAGGCGCTGACCGGACTGGGCGCCACGATCGCCCGTAACGACATGGTCGGCAAGATCAAGCTGACCTACCCGGTCAACCACGTCCGCTATGGCTACTACGTCCTCGTCGACATGGACCTGGAAGCGGGCAAGATCACGGCCCTGAACGATCTCATGCGCCTGCACACCGACGTGCTGCGCCACAGCCTGATGCTCAAGGATCCGAAGGCCAAGCCGGTCTTC
>CAYOJH010000028.1:0-4974 GCA_964404275.1 uncultured Gammaproteobacteria bacterium
CCAAGCTGCCGAACCTGCTCATCAACGGCACGCTCGGCATCGCCGTCGGCATGGCGACCAACATCCCGCCGCACAACGTCGGCGAAGTCTGCGACGCCGTCATGCATGTGATCGAAAACAAGGACTGCTCGGTCGAAGACCTCTGCCAGTTCGTCAAAGGCCCCGACTTCCCGACGGGCGGCATCATTTACGACGCCAAGGAAATCCGCAAAGCCTACGCGACCGGCAAGGGCGGCATCGTCATGCGCGCCAAGACGGACATCATCGAGACCAAGAACGGCTTCCATATCATCGTGAATGAAGTGCCGTATCAGGTGAACAAGGCGCAGCTTTTGGAAAAAATCGCCGACATGGTCCGCGAGAAAAAGATCGAAGGCATCAAGGACTTGCGCGACGAATCCAACAAGGAAGGCGTGCGCGTGGTGATCGAGCTCAAGCGCGACGCGTATCCGAAGAAGGTCTTGAACCGCTTGTTCAGCACGACCCAGCTGCAGGAGACGTTCCACGTCAACATGCTGGCGCTCGACGGCGGCATCCAGCCGCGCATCATGAACCTGAAAGCGGTGCTCGAAGCCTACGTGAAGCATCGCCAGGAAGTCGTGCGCCGCCGCACCGCTTTCGATCTCGCCCGCGCCAAGGAACGCGCCCACATCTTGAAAGGCTTGAAGATCGCGCTCGACAATCTCGACGCCGTCATCAAGACGATCAAGGCTTCGAAGGACAAAGACGAAGCCAAGACGAACTTGAAAGCCAAGTTCAAGATGGACGACATCCAGGCGCAGGCCGTCCTCGACATGCGCCTCCAGCAACTCGCCAACCTCGAAGCCAAAAAGATCACCGACGAGCTGAAAGAGAAGCTCGAGCTCATCAAGGAACTCGAAGCGATTTTGGAATCTTCGAAGCGCATCCTCGGCATCATCAAGGACGAGGTCAAAGCGCTGCGCGCCAAGCACGCGACCGACCGCAAGACGCAGATCGTCGCGCACGGCGTGAAGGAATTCTCGGCCGAAGATTTCGTGGCCAACGAGCCGACGATCGTCATGCTGACGGCCGACGGCTACATCAAGCGCGTGCACCCCGACACCTTCAAGCAACAGACGCGCGGCGGCAAAGGCGTGGCCGGCATCGCCACCAAGGAAGAGGACATCGTCAGCCAGATGTTCACGACCAACACGCACGCCGACTTGCTGTTCTTCACGACGCGCGGGCGCATCTTCCAGCTCAAGGCCTACGACGTCCCGCAGGCTTCGCGCACCTCGAAGGGCCAGGCCATCGTCAACTTCCTGCAGCTCGCTCCGAACGAAAAAGTCTCGTCTTCGATGACGGCCTCCGAACTCGCCGACGCGAAATTCCTCGTGATGGTCACGAAGAACGGCGTCATCAAGAAAACGGAAATTTCCGAGTTCAAGGACGTTCGCCGCAGCGGCTTGATCGCGATCAAGATCCGCCCTGAAGACAACCTCGAATGGGTCAAACCTTCCGGCGGCAACGACGACATCATGCTCGTGACCGCGCAGGGACAATCGATCCGCTTCAGCGAGAAGGACGTGCGCGCCATGGGCCGCTCGGCCGCGGGCGTGACCGGCATGCGCATGAAGGGCAAAGACGCGATCGTCGGCATGGACGTCGTTGACGGCAAAGCCGCCGACAAAGGCGCCTTCGACTTGATGGTCGTGATGGATCACGGCTACGGCAAGCGCACCAACCTGAGCGAATACAAAGTGCAGGGCCGCGCGGGCTCGGGCATCAAGACGGCCGAAGTCACCGCCAAGACCGGCGCGATCGTCCAAGCCATGCTGATCAACACCAAGGATGAGCGCGACGTGATCGTCATCTCCGAAAAGGGACAGGTCATCCGCTTCTCGTCGGCCACCGTGCCGCAACTCGGCCGCCAAACGCAGGGCGTGCGCGTCATGCGCTTCAAGGCCGAAAAAGATTCCGTTTCGAGCGTGACCCTCGTCTAAATGAAATTCTTCGCCTGGCTGAACTATTGGATCCGGACGGCTGTCGCGGCCTCAAGCCGCAAGGAATTTTATCGGCGTTTGGAAAACCGCCGCGCGCTTGAAGCGCTCGGGCATATCGCGCTGCTCACGGCCTTCTTGTGGGTGCTGCCGTTCCTGGTCGTCTTCTTCGTCGGCATGCGCCAAGCCGCCGGCTCGTTCATGGACGGCCTGCATGCGCGCGTGCCGGCCGGCACCGTTTTCGAAACGCAGCACGGCACGTTCAGTGACACGCTCGCCGCGCCGCTCGTCTTCGGCGGATCGGACTACAAGGTCATCGTCAACACCGCCACCAGCACGCTGACGCTGAACGACGGAGACACCGGCCTCGCGATCGGCCAGACGGGCATCGTCCAGCAAGACGGGACCGAACGGAAAGAGATCGCCTTCGCGAAGCTTCCGGCCTTCCGCTGGACGCGCGAGGACATGCTCGACAACGCCGCTCGCTGGGCGCCGCTCGCCCTGTTCCTCTTCGCGCTCCTGGCCTGCGTCGCGGTCTTCAGTCTGTACTTCGCGGGCTTCATCGCGAGCGTGCTCGCGCACGCGCTGGTGCTCTGGCTGGCCTTCAAGGCCGCCAAGCGCCCCTGGCCGTGGCGCCGTGCCTTCGTGGCGGCCGCCTACGCCGCGACCTTGCCGATTTTCCTGAATGCGCTGCTTTCGGCGCTCGACCTCAACCTCGGCTTCATACCGAACCTGCTGTACTGGGTCATCCTGGCCTGGATTCTGTATGATGCCATCAAGCGGAGCCCGGCTCCGGGAAAGGGCGGAAGCGATGAGCGCAAAGAAAACGTCGACCGCCCTGATGAGGGTGGACGGCCTCTTGCCTGAACTCGCGCGCGCGATGTCGGAATGGCGGCTCCTGCTCGGACTCGCGATGCCGCGCATCTACATCACGGCGCTGGACGAAGACGTCTTCGCGATCGAGCGCGTCGATCCCAAAGAGATCAGCGACGAGGAGTCGTACCTCGTGATCGAGACCGAATCGAACCGGATCGTCGGCATCTTGCGCGACGGCATGCTCGACGCGGACATCTACCGCGTGCCCGCCTCGACGACGGCCTGCACGCTCTTCCGCGCCGCGAAAGCTTGAGCCCTTCTTGCCGGAAGGGCTCTTTTCTTTTAGGGTGCGTGTACGTTCTTTGGCGCATGCGCGCCGCAGGAGGACGACATGTCCGCACCCGTTCCCCGCCGCCAAAAGCGGCGCGAGCGCAAGATCAAGAGGGGCGTCGTTTTCGGCAACGCCAAGCAAGCCGGAATCAACATGGGGCGGGACGAGCTGCGCAAGGGCGTGGACGTTATCCTCAACAAGTGGTTCCCGCGCAAGCGATCCGTCGACGGCGAAACCGAGATCAAGGTCTACATGACGCACTCGCTCGAAGAGCTCGGCGAAGCCAAGGCGGAAACCATGCGGGAGCCGCCCCCGGACTTCCTGATCGTGCTCGGCGGCGACGGCACCACGCAAAAGACGCTCGGCGAAGACGAGGAATTCCTCCGGTATCTGACCATCGATCCGGAACACGCCGCCGAAGTCATCGTGCTCGGCGCGGGTTCCAAGAACGTGGTGCCGACGGCCCTCAAGCTGCTCGGCGAGGATCCGCTCAAGGCCTTCGACGTCGTCTGCGAAAAGTTCGTCCGCGGGATCCCGCGCAACATCGTGTGCGTGCCGATCCTCAAGATCAATGACCGCCACGGCTTCATCTACGGCTCCGGCGTCGTGGTCAACGCGCTCGACGAGTACTATCGTCGCGAAGCCGGCAAGAGCCGCGCGCTGCGTACCGGCCTCGGCATCGTCTGGCGCGAAACGCTCGGGCGCTTCTGGCCCTGGCGGCGGCCGTCGGTCTTCAGGCGTTTCGACGCCACGATGGAGTTCCGCGATCAGGACGGCGCGATGCAAGCCAGCGCGATGAGCCGTTTCAACGCCCTCATCGCCTCCTCGCTCCGCGAGATCAACCCGTGGCTCAAGATCACGCACCGCGCGGGCGAGCGGCTCGACGCCTTCCACGGCCTCGGGCTGCGCAACGGCTTCTGGCGCAACGCGCTCAACATGCCGTCGATGATCGTCGGCGCGCCGATGGTCGGCGCCGTCCAGGACGTGGTGACCAGCCGCCTGATCATCCGCTACGCGGAACCGATGCGCCACACGATCGACGGCGAGCTCTATGAGACGGCCCAGCTCGGCAACCACAACTTCGGCGCCGCCTGCTTCCGCGCCGAGAACATCGTGACCATCGAAACCGGCCCGTACATCAAGTTCGTGCGTTCGTGAACACACCCGCCCTCTCTTCGCCAAAGAGAGGGATTTTTTTAAAAAAATCAAAAATACCCGACCGAGTATTTTTGATTCAAGCGCGTTTTGGAAAAAGAAAACGCCCGGTCAGGAGACCAGGCGGGCGGAAGGAAACGTCAGCGCTCGTATGCTTAGCATGAGCCGCCCCTCTTGCCAAATCCGGAACGCGCGGCTATACTATCCCTACCTTTAAATGGTATTCTCGCTATGGGTCTTCCCGGACATCGCCGGACCAGCTCGCACAAACGCCGCCGCGCCGCGCATTTTGCCCTCGGCAAGAAGCAGCTCGCGGAGTGCGCCAAGTGCAAAAAGCCCGTCCAGCCTCACAGCGCCTGCGCCTTCTGCGGCACCTACAAGGGCCGCCAGGTGACCAAGGCCAAAGCCTCGAACTAACTTTCTTTGGAGGAAGAAAGCAGCCCGCCCTTTTATGTCGAACCGCCATCTCGCCCGCACCGTCGCCATGCAATCGCTCTACGAGCGCGATTTTCACGGCAACAAGGTCGAGGATATGAACGAGCTGACCGAGCGGAACTTGGAAGAGTTCGCGCCCGGCCTGGATGACAAGGGCTTCGCCAAGGAGCTCGTTGACGGCGTGCTGAAGCATCAGAAGGACATCGACGCGACCATCACGAAGTACGCGCCTGCGTGGCCGCTGCCGCAGATCACGATCGTCGATCGGAATATCCT
>CAYOJH010000029.1:0-4652 GCA_964404275.1 uncultured Gammaproteobacteria bacterium
AACGGTGACTGAATAATATGTCGAAGATCAAAGTCTACAACATGGAAGGCAAGGTCGTGTCTGAGCGCGAAATGGCTCCCAAGCCTTTCGACGTGAAGGCCAACGAAGGTTTGGTCCACCTCGCCGCCGAGGCGCAGATGGCCAACAGCCGCACGGCCTCCGCTCACACCAAGACCCGCGGCGAAGTTCGCGGCGGCGGTAAGAAGCCTTGGAAGCAGAAGGGCACCGGCCGCGCTCGCCACGGTTCCATCCGTTCCCCGATCTGGGTCGGCGGTGGTATCACCTTCGGTCCGCGCTCCGACCGCAACTTCTCCAAGAAGATCAACCGCAAGACGAAAAAGGCCGCGCTCGCCATGGCACTCGCGGACAAGGTGCGCAACGAGGCCTTCCTCGGCCTCGAGACGATCACGATGAGCGAAGGCAAGACGAAAGTCATGGCCGCGATGCTGAAGAAGCTTCCGGTCGGCCGCAAGGTCCTGCTCGTTCTGCCGAAAGCCGACAAGATGGCGATCCGCGCTTCTCGCAACCTCGAGAACCTCTGGACCGTCACGGCCGGCGATCTCAACCTCGTCGACGTCCTCAAAGCTTCCACGATTCTCGCTCCGGTCGAAACGATCGAGATGATCGAGAAGGGCTATAAGAACTGATATGGGATTCTTCAACCGCAAGAAAAACGACGAAGGCCAGAAAGCTCCCGCCTCCGCTAAAGCTTCGGTGGGCAAGCCCGCCAAGGCTGATAAGAAAGAAGTGAAAGCCGCCGCCCTGCCCATCGAAGCCTCGGCGAAGATGGGCCCGCGCGAGACGGGCCATGCCTACCGCATTCTCGTCCGCCCGATCGTCACCGAGAAATCCACGTTGCTCGGCAAGGTCAATCAGTACGTCTTCGAAGTCGCGATGAGCGCCAACAAGCTCGAAGTCCGCAAGGCCGTCAAAGCGGTCTATGGCGTCGAACCGACCGACGTGCGCGTCATGCGCATCGCCGGCAAGCCGGTCCGCACGCGCACCGGCAAGAGCCGCCGAAGCATGTGGCGCAAAGCGATCGTCACCTTGAAGAAGGGCGATCGTCTCGACGTGTACGCTTCCGCTTAATACCCGCGTATGCCGATCAAATCCTACCGACCTATCACCTTCGGACGCCGCGGCGCAAGCGTCGACGCGTTCGATGACGTGACCAAAAAAGCTCCGGAGAAGTCCTTGCTCGCGCCGAAGATTCGCATCAGCGGCCGCAACTCCCAGGGCAAGATCACCGTTCGCCATCGCGGCGGCGGCGCCAAGCGCATGGTGCGCGTGGTCGATTTCATGCGCAATCGTTACGACATTCCCGCCAAAGTGGCCGCGATCGAATACGATCCGGGCCGCGGCGGCCGCTTGGCCCTCCTGACCTACGTCGACGGCGTGAAGAGCTACATCCTCGCTCCGGCCAACGTCAAAGTCGGCGAAGTCCTGCTCTCCTCGCAGAACAAGATCGAGAGCAAGACCGGCAACCGCATGCCGCTCAAGCACGTCCCGATCGGCCTCATGGTCCACGACATCGAGCTCTACAAGGGCTCCGGCGGCAAGATGGTCCGCGGCGCCGGCAACGGCGCGCAGCTCATGGCCATCGAAGGCGAGATGGCGCAGCTCAAGCTTCCGTCCGGCGAGTATCGCTTGGTCTCGAAGGAATGCGCGGCCACGATCGGCGTCGTCTCGAACCCCGACCACTGGCTCGTCCGTCTCGGCAAGGCCGGCCGCATGCGCCACAAGGGCTTCCGCCCGCGCGTCCGCGGCAAGGTCATGAACCCGGTGGACCACCCGCACGGCGGCGGCGAAGGCAAGAACTCGATCGGTCACAAGCACCCGAAGACGCCGTGGGGCAAGCCCGCGCTCGGCGTGAAGACCAGGAAGCGTAAGAAGCAGTCGTCCAAATTCATCGTGAAGCGCCGCAAGTAATATGTCTCGATCACTGAAGAAGGGTCCGTTCACGGATCCCAAACTCGTCAAAAAACTCTCCAAGGTGCGTCCGGGCGACAAGACCGTCGTGAAAACGTGGTCGCGTTCGTCCGTCATCACTCCGGAGATGGTCGGCTATACGATCGGCGTCCACAACGGCCGCCAGCACACGCCGGTCACCGTCGTCGAGAACATGGTCGGACACCGCCTGGGCGAATTTGCCCCGACGCGCAAGTTCCAGCGCCATGGCGGCAAGCTCACCAAGGAAATCGAAGCCGCCAAGGCTGCGACGGCCGCTCCGGCCGCTGCGGCTCCCGCTGCCAAGAAATAATCTATGGAAGTCAAAGCCCACACCCGCTATCTCCGCATGTCGTCCCGCAAGGTACGGCTCGTGGTTGATGCTGTCCGCGGGATGGCCGTCGAGCCGGCGCTCGCGCAGCTGACCTTCATGTCGCGCTCCGCCGCCCGCCCGGTCAAGAAACTCCTGGAATCCGCCGTGGCCAACGCCACGCACAACTTCAAGCTCGATCCGAGCGGCTTGTACATCAAGTCCGCCCTCGTGAACCAGGGCCCGTCGCTCAAGCGCTGGCGCCCGCGCGCGATGGGTTCGGCCGCGCCGATCCTGAAGCGCACCTGCCACATCACGCTCGTCCTCGATTCGAAGACGGGCCTGAAGAAGGAAGAAGCGCACGATCACGCGCACGAGGAGAAGCCGAAGAAGGTCGCGAAGAAGCCCGCCGCTAAGAAAGCCGCGAAGAAGTAATATGGGACACAAAGTCAATCCGAAAATCTTCCGCGTCGGCACGATCTACGGTTGGGATTCGAAATGGTTCAGCCGCAAGGACTATAAGCCGCAGCTCCGCCAGGACGTGGAGATCCGCGACTTCCTGCGCAAGGCGCTGAAAGAAGCCGCCGTCGACAAGATCGAGATCGATCGCGCCCGCAACCAGCTGACCATCACGATCCACTCCGGCAAGCCGGGTTTCGTGATCGGCCGCGGCGGCACCGGCATCGAAGATCTCAAGAAGAAGCTGGCCGACAAATTCTTCAAAGGCGCCAGCGCCAAGAAGACGAAGGTGCAGCTCAACATCGTCGAGATCACGCGTCCGAGCCTTTCGGCCGCGATCACCGTCCAGAACATGATCGCCGACCTTGAGAAGCGCATGCCGTTCCGCCGCATCCTGAAGCAGACGATCGATCGCGCGCAGAAAGCCGGCGCTCTCGGCGTGAAGGTCATGGTCTCCGGCCGCCTGAACGGCGCCGAAATCGCCCGCCGCGAAATGCTGTCGTGGGGCTCCGTCCCGCTGCAGAACCTCCGCGCGGACATCGACTACGCCGCGGACTTCGCCCGCACGCTCTTCGGCGCGATCGGCGTCAAAGTCTGGATCTATCGCGGCGAAATTTTCGACAAGGACGGCATCGCGCCGGCCTTGAAGGCGCCGCTCTCGGCCGCCGAACGCGAACGTTCGCACCGCGGAGGCCCGCGCTCCGGCGGCGATCGCCGCCCGGCCCCTCGCGCGGCCGCTCCGAAAAAGGCCGCCGCGTAATCCGCCCCTATGCTGATTCCGAAAAAAGTCAAACATCGCAAGTGGCACAAGCTGCGGAGCTCCGGTCTCCAGAAGGCGACCACCAAGCTCTCGCTCAGCTTCGGCGAGTTCGGTCTCAAGTCGCTCACTCCGGCCTGGGTCACCTCGCGCCAGATCGAAGCGGCTCGCCGCACCATGTCGCGCTACATCAAGCGCGGCGGCAAGATCTGGATCCGCATTTTCCCCGACAAGCCCGTCACCACCAAGGGGCTCGAAGTCCCGATGGGCGGCGGCAAGGGCGGCGTCGACCACTACGTCGCGATCGTCCGTCCGGGCACCGTCGTCTTCGAAATGGACGGCGTTCCGCTCGAAGCGGCCAAAGAGGCGATGCGTCTCGCGTCCCACAAGATGCCGTTCCGCTCGCGATTCATCACCAAGCACGACTAATTCCGCTCCTATGAAGCTGAAAGAACTGAAAGAAAGGCCTCTCGGGGAGCTGGAAAAGATGCTGCGCGAGGAACGCGAAAAGATGCGCGCCACGCGCTTCGCCGTCTCCGCTTCCCAGGAGAGCAACGTCCGCAAGATCCGCGAGAGCCGCAAGACGATCGCGCGCATCCTCACCCTGCTGAAGCAGGAGACCAAGTAAGCCAGCCGTATGCAAACGCAACAGCACAATCATCGCGAACTCGTCGGCACGGTCGTCTCTGACAAAATGCAGAAGACGGTCGTGATTAACGTCGACCGCGTGAAGACGCACGCCAAATACGGCAAGCAGTACGTGGTCTCCAAGCGCTACAAGGCCCACGACGAAAAGAACGAATACAAGGTCGGAGACAAGGTCGTCTTTGAAGAATGCCGCCCGTACTCGCGCGACAAGCGCTGGCGCGTGATCGGCAAAGCCTAAGGCGCCCATATGGTTCAACATCGAGCAATGCTCAAGGTCGCCGACAACACCGGCGCCAAGAAGCTCCAAGTCATCCGCGTCCTCGGCGGCTACAAGAAGCACTACGCGGTTCTCGGCGACGTCGTGACCTGCGCCGTCAAAGAAGCCGTGCCGCACGGCCTGGTCAAGAAAGGCGACGTCGTCCACGCGGTCCTGACGCGCACGCACAAGGAAACCCGTCGCAAGGACGGCTCCTACGTCCGCTTCGACGACAACGCCGCCGTCATCATCGACAAGGAAAGCAAGGAACCGAA
>CAYOJH010000030.1:0-3968 GCA_964404275.1 uncultured Gammaproteobacteria bacterium
TGCCGAAGTTCTCGAGCGTCTTCTGGATGACGTGCTGGTTGCGGCCGATGTCGCCCGAGGTCGGCTTCATCGATTTGTTGTTGAGCAGATCGAGTGGCAGCGTGACTTTGCGCCAGATTTTTTTCTTGATGGCCGGATCGGAAACATGCTCGCCGGCCAGAATCGGCTGCGGCATGACTTCGATGCCATCGTCCTTCATGTCCTTGGACGCGAAGGCGGGCTTCGTCTCCGGCATCGACGCGCCGATCGTGCCGCCGGAGGCCGCCGGATTCTTCTTCAAGAACGCGCCCAAGGCGAGGTGCGGGAAAACGATCCGTTCGAGCGACGTCTTGAAGAGGAGCAGCAGCGAGGCCAAGAGCCCGCCCGAGATGACGATGACCGCGCCCCAGAAGCCGAGGCCTTGTTCCAAAAGATAACTGATCAGCATGCCGAGATAGCCGCCGCCCGTCTCGAGGCCTTTGCCGAACACGACGCCGTCCGGGCGCGAAGCGAGAAGATGGATCAAAGAGCCGAGCATCAGGATGAAGAGTCCGGCGCCGAGCTTGCCGGCGGCGTCGAAGGCTTTCCAAGCGCCGCGGAGCCGGCCGACCGCGATGAACAACAAAAACGCCGGCAGCAGGGGATACAGCCGGCCGAGTAATTTGTGATTGAAACCGTTCAGGTACGCGCCGATCACGCCGGCCAATCCGAAGGCCGAGAGCGTGAACAAGAGCGCCAAGATCAAAAGCAGGATCGTGACGAGCCCGCGCTTGGTGTCGGGGCTGAGCACGAGCGCGTCCGGCCGCGGGCCTTTCTCCTGGTTCTTCCCTTTCTTCCCGTCTTTCCGTGATTTCTGTGGCATGCGACCGTAGTTTACCGCCGCATTGTACCATAAAACAACAGCCGCCCCCACGTAACATGGGAGCGGCATTCGAGTTCGGTCTGAGACGGTCAGCTGTTCTGGCCGTTGGGCTCGTTCGGAGCGGTCGGAGCATCGGGAAGCAGCTTCGAGATGTCCTTGAAGTCCTTGACCGAGACCCTCTCCGTCGGCCTGGCGGCCTTCGGAGCTTGGGGCGGTTGCGGGACCTCGGGCTTCGTCGCTTTCGACTTGCCGAGCTTGGTGAGAAAGCCCGGAGTCGCGGCGGGCTTCGGCGGCGGGGCGGTCTCCGCAGGCGGCTCGTTCAGAGCCCCCTCTTCGTCCACCTCATCCGCGGCATGAGGATCCATGCCGGCCGCCGTCAGAATACGGTCGACCATCTTCCGATCGCGGTTCTTCTTGCTCGGACCGAGCTGGTTCGCCGGCTTCATCTTCCGCAACTCGTCGCGGAAGCCCTCGAGCGTATCGAGCACGCCCTTCAGGTACTTGCTCCGCGGGACGATGCCGTCGATCAGGTCGACCAACGGCAGCATTTCGCACAGCACGCCGACGACTTTCAGCATCGTCTGCTGCTCCTGATGGTCGCGAAGCACCAGCGTGCGCTTCGACTTCGGCGCCTGGCCTTCGGGCAGATCGTCCTGGTCCTCGTAGACGCTCATCTCGATCTCGAGCACGTCGTGGAGCGAGGTGCAGAGGTCGTGAACGGTCTTGGCGAACCAAGGACACTCGTTCTGTCCGGCCTTCTGCAGGAGGACGTAGGCGTCCATCGCGCCGTGCATGGCGGTCGCTTCCCCGAACGTTTCGGCGAAGGGGAACCGCTTCTGGATCAGCTCGCTGGCCTTCTGGCCGTCGGGGCGACGAACCTTCAGGATCTCGGCCGCGAAGGTGAACTCCAGCGTGCCGTCAGGCTCCTTCTGCAAGAGCGCGACGACCTTCGTCTTCATCGTCTGGCCCTTGTAGGTCCAGTGGATGATACGGTCCCAGGTGGCGAATCCGCGTCCTTCGAGGCACATGCGGGTGTCCTCGACGGCGAACTCGAAGCTCGGCCAATCGATGCCGACGCCGCGCAGCCGATGCTGCTCTTCCTGGCTGAAGGACACTTTGATCGCCGGGTATTCCCAGTTGTGATGCAGCCGAAGCTGCATTTCGCCGGGAACGACGGCCTTGAGGAACACGGTCGCAGGCTTGTGATTCTGGGTCATGGCACGCTCCTTGGTACACCGACGCATGCGAGATGGTCGGCAGCTGTGAGGTTGGCAGTCCCTCAAGATGACGGGGACGACACGTTTTCAAGATGCAATCCGTGGACGCAACAGGCCGGCTCGTTGAAGAGCCGGCCTGTCATTTCCCCGGATGATTTGGAGGCGTTGGTGGCGCGATCCGCCTAAGCGGCGCGCCTTGCGAACCCGCTCGGAGGAGGGTTCCAGCCGGAGCCGGAATCGTCCTTCGAAGGTGAGTTCGTCCCGTCGGGCTTTTTGAGGGCCTTTCGGAATAGCACTCCTCCAAGTCAACCAGGAAAAAGTAGGAGCTCTTCTCCCGAAAGAACTGGAGGGTTGTGGCCCGCAGATCGCCGAAGCGACTGCGTTCCGCGGACGGGCCTCGTGAGTTTTTCCAGCCGAAGCCGGAAAAACACGCAAGACGTCGTCCGTGTCCCGTACGCCGACCGTGGTCGGCGCCGAAACGAACCCACCATGTCTTTCGGGGGAAGGATCTTTCTGACCGGCCAGTCTAGCATTCCAGCTCTTTTTTGTCAAGAGTACCTGGCAAACAAACCCAAAAATGCCATAATTTAGCCTTAAATTATGCCAGATAAAACTGTCAAAATGATCGATAAGCTATCCCCTTGACACGTTCGCCAGTTTTTCCTTGACAGGGGATAACCCCCGTGATACTCTTTGGCAGAATTCAATATCGTGGTTCTCCGCTCCGTTTACCACAGCTGAAACGCACTCTCCCTGCGGAAGGGCGAGTTGTTGTTTTTTAGGGTAAAAGGCGCAAAAAACCGCGGTGGCGATCGCCACTGTCCGACCTCTGGCTGAACTGTCTGATAGAGGAAGGAAGGGGAATATTATTCACCCCTTGCTTTTCTGTTGTATGCAGATCAAGCGCACCCAGCCGAAGACGAAAGAGCGCGTCTCGTTTTCGAAGCTGAAGGAAGTCTTCCAGCTTCCCGACCTGATCGAGGTTCAGAAAGATTCGTACGCCTGGCTTTTCAAAGACGGTCTCCGCGAGCTGTTCGACGAGATCTCGCCGGTCAAGGATTTCATCGGCCGCGACCTCGAGCTCTATTTCCTCGACTACTATCTCGACGAGCCGAAGTTCGACGAGAAGACGTCGATGGCCAAGAACCTGACGTATGAAGCGTCGCTGCGCGTGAAGACCCGCCTGGTCAACAAGCGCACGAACGACGTCCGCGAGCAGGAAATCTTCCTCGGCGACTTCCCGGTCATGACCGACCGCGGCACCTACATCATCAACGGCATCGAGCGCGTCGTCGTTTCGCAGCTCGTCCGTTCCGCCGGCGTGTTCTTCACGCACGAGATGAACCGCGGCCGCAAATATTTCGGCGCGAAGATCATCCCGAACCGCGGCGCCTGGCTCGAAATGGAAACGGACGCCAACGACGTCATCTGGGTCAAGATCGACCGCAAGCGCCGCGTGGCCGTCACGGCCCTGATGCGCGCCTTCGGCTATTCGAGCGACGAAGAGATCGAAAAGCTTTTCGCCGACATCGACACGCATCCGAACCACACCTACATCAAGGCGACGCTCAACAAGGACGAAGCCAAGAACGAGGAAGACGGCCTGCGCGAGGTTTACAAGCGCATCCGCCCGGGCGACATGGCCACGACCGACAACGCGCGGTCGCTGATCCATTCGATGTTCTTCAATTTCGACCGCTACGACCTGCATCGCGTCGGCCGCTACAAGTTCTCGCAGCGCTTCGGCCTGAGCTCGACGAAGGATCAGATCGAAAAGCCGGAACACCGCATCCTCAAGAAGGAAGACATCGTGATGATCGTCCGCGAGATCATCCGTTTGAACAACACCCAGGAAGATTCCGACGACGTCGACCACCTCGGCAACCGCCGCGTCCGCGCGGTCGGCGAAC
>CAYOJH010000031.1:0-3648 GCA_964404275.1 uncultured Gammaproteobacteria bacterium
CTCGAAGTGGAGGTGCGGGCCGGTCGAGTGGCCGGTCGAGCCGATCTGGCCGATGACCTGGCCTTTGACGACCTGGTCGCCGACTTTCACGTAGAGCTTGCTGTGGTGCGCATAGCGCGTGATCATCCCGTTGCCGTGATCGATCAGGATCATGTTGCCATAGCCGCCCGAGTTCCAACCAGCGAAGGTCACGATGCCGTCGTCGGCCGCGTAGGTGTGGTTCGAGAGGTTGCCGTTAATGTCGAGCGCCGGGTGGCCGACCTTGAAGTACTGGTTGATGAGGTGCTGGTCGGTCGGCCAGGCGAGCCGGCCGAAGGCCGCCTGCTGCGCGGCCACGCCTTCGGGCGGCGGCAGGAAAACGTTGCGAACGTCGCCGAGGCGCGGCGGCGCGGAAGGCGCCGGCGTGCGGGACACGATGACCGGCGGCTTGCCGTCCGGAATGACCAGGTCCTCGCCGATTTTGATCTGCGACGGCGAGGTGACGCGGTTGGCCGCCAAGATTTTATCGACGTCGGTGCCGTACTGCTTGGCGATCGCGCCGAGCGTCTCGCCTTTTTTGATGGTGTGGAGCACGCCCGTGACCGGCAGGATCGTGAGCGACTGCCCGAGCTTCAAAACGGAGCGCGCCGTCAGGCCGTTGGCCCAGAGGATCGTGTTGACGCTGATGTCGTACTTCTTGGCGATGCCGCTGACGGTGTCGCCGGGCTGCACGACGTAGGTGCTCGGCTTGGCGATCAGGATTTTTTCCGGTTCGGCCGGCAGCTCATCGGTGCCCGGCATGATCCAGGGCGCGGCCACGCCGCTTTGATCGTAGCTCGTCGGACTCTGCGGGTTCAAAGCGGTTTCCGGCGCGTGCGTGGCCGAACCGTCGAGCGGAGCGTTCAGCTGCGATTCCGCGTTGACGTCATTCGAATCGGGACTCACGTATTCGTCCGTCGAAATGCGGAACACGTCGAAAAAGACCGCCTGCTTCACGTCCTGGCCGGCGTCGGCCGAAACGGTGTGCGCGTAGAGGTTGCTCACGACCACGAAGATCGCGATCATGGCGATCATGGCGTGCACGACGTAGCGGTGGCCGAAGATGGCGAAGAAGGTGCGGCGGACGGGCGGGAGCAGACCGGTCGCGGAAATTTTCAACCGCAAAACGAGGCGGTAGCCAAGGAAGGCGATCCGACGCAAGACCATCTTCCAGAGAAAGACGAAAGGAAGGGCCAGTGCCTTGAAAAAAGCCTGAAGGACCCGGCCGAAGGCTTTGGCCAAGTCCAGCAAAAAAAGAAGAAATTTGACGAGATACTTTTTAAGGGGGGTGGGCATCGCAAAGCGACGTTTTCTTGCTAAGATTGGCTCAATTTCTTGCGTTGCAGGCGGAACGGTCGATGCATACAGGGTAGGGCTTTGAGGTGGGTGCGTCAAGAAAAGAAAACGACCCGCGAAGGGTCGGTTACGGTCGAGCGCGCGCCTCGGGAACTCGCTCCTCTTCCTGAGCGGGTCCTCGGGCCATGCGCACGTAGAGTCGCATCGAGGCGCGGCCGAGGCGCGTCAGCGTGAAGTGAATGACGACGCGGATGATCATGCAGACGTTCCAGACGAGGCGGAACGGGAAGACCCAGGCGCTGTGGCGCAGGTAACGTTCCTTGCGGTCGGCCTCCAAGCCCTTTCCGCAACCGCTGTCGAACCATTTTCCGATCAGCGGATAATCGGTCCCGCGCTTCGCGGCATGCACAGTCCATGGATAGAGAAAGAACAACCATCGACATTCCGAGCGCGTTTCCTCTCGCTCGCGCCAGTAGCACATGTTCATGCTGCCAAACCCGGGCTTGAACACGCGCGTCCAGTAAGCCCAGCAGAACTCGCCCAGGCGCCAGCCGAGGCGCAGCGAAACGGCCGTGCTCGCCAAAATGATCAGCGTCAATTTCAAAATGAACATGCTTGCCTCCGCAGGCAAGATTCCCGTTTCAGCGCGCCGATGTCAAGAAACGTTTGATTGGCGCGTAACTTTTGCGATGAATGGCGCTCGGACCGAGCGCGGAGAGCGCCGCTTGATGTTCTTTGGTGCCATAGCCTTTGTGCCGCGCGAAACCGTAGCCCGGATGCGCGGCGTCGAGCCGTTGCATTTCGAGATCGCGTTCGACTTTGGCGATGACGGAAGCGGCCGCCACGGATTTGATCGTCAGGTCGCCGCGGATCACGGCTTTCTGCGGCATCGGCAAGTTCGGAATGCGGAAGGCGTCGATCAGGACGAACTGCGGAACCGTCGCGAGTCCTTCGATCGCCCGCCGCATGGCCAAGGCACCCGCGCCGCGAATGTTGAGCGCGTCGATCTCCTCCGCCGAAGCGGTACCGACCGCCCAAGCCATCGCCGCTTCTTTGATTTCCGCCGCGACGCGCGTGCGTTGTTCCAAAGACAGCGTTTTCGAATCGCGGATCAAACCGATGCGCGAATCGAACGGCAAAATCACCGCCGCCGCATAGACCGGGCCGGCCCAGCAGCCGCAGCCCGCCTCGTCGACGCCGGCCACGATCGCAAAACCGCGCGCCAAGAGCGCGCGTTCTTCTTTAAAGGTGGGGAGAGGGACGGCAACCATCGTCTTGGCATCTTGACACCATTCGTCGGAGCTGTTAATCTCCATGCTTGTCGGCAAGTTTTGCCTCGACCAATCCGAAAGGACGACCGATGCGCTCTACTTTCGAAGAAGACGACGCGGATGATCGGTACGACTGCGACGGCGGCGACGCCGAATACGCTCGCAGTCAAAGCCCCGTCGCCGTTCCAAACGTGCAGCTTCGCGGGAAACCCCTGACTGAAGATGACGTTCTCCTCTACAACGTGCTCGATGACGAAGGGGATCTCGAAGCGAGCCTCTGGATCGAAGATCTGCTGCGCGCCTCCGAAGAAGACGCTCCGCTCAGCCCGACCTCGCAATGCTCGCAGATCACGATCGGCTCGAAGCTGCTGAGCCAACTCACGAAGAAGAAGCGCGAGCAGTTCCTCGATGGCGAGCTGGGCCACGAGCGACCGCATCTCATCAGCTGGCATCGGCGCCGACTTGTGAAGCCGGCTTCCGTAAACTGACCCGCGCCCGACCACGATCGGGCTCTTTTTTATTGACGCGGACTCGGTCCGCGTTTACAGTTTTGGAGGAGGTGCGCCATGGCCGATGCGAAAACCGTCGCTTCCTTGTTCTATGATCTCGAACGGCGCTTCATGTTCGTCGGCTTATGCTGGTGCATCGGCATCGAACGCGAGGCGCGCGATCTCGGCCCGCTGCCGAAAGGCAAGAAGCACCCCGAGGACCTGCAGGCGCATGCGTCACGTCGATATCAACGTATCATGCGCGAATTCCTTTTCGCCTGGCTGCTCGAAATCGAATACCTGTCGCGGGAATTCGATCGCGGCATCGTGCGGAAAGAGCGCTTCGACGATGCGATGCTTTGGGGCGGCGGGCAGCTCCTCTACGATCTGTTCGCCAGCAAGGTCATCCGCGGTCCCTATGCGCTGCCCTGGGACAATACGCAGCGTTTCCGCGAAGGCGTGCTGAGGCCTGCCGCCCGACTCATGCGAGAGTACGAGAAGAATGACGCGTTGCTCATTCCGCCTGAAGCCAAGGTCTTGCTCGAACTTCGCGGCCTGACCTTCAATTTCTGACC
>CAYOJH010000032.1:0-3522 GCA_964404275.1 uncultured Gammaproteobacteria bacterium
CTGGCCTTCGGCGTCTCGGCCGGCATCGGCGTGATCTTCGGCTACTGGCCGGCGCGCCGCGCAGCCGGACTCAACCCGATCGAAGCCCTTCGTTACGAATAATATGTATGTCATTCCTGCGAACGCAGGAATCCAGTCCCACTCTATGAAAAAGTTTCTTCCGGTGATCATCGGTGTCGCGCTCGTCGTGGGCGGCGGCGCCTTCTACGGCGGCATGAAGTACGCGCAAGCCAAGGCGCCCACGCGGACCTTCCAACGCAGCTTTAATGGCGGACAAGGCGGCGGCATGGGCTTCCGCGGCGGCGCGGGAGGCGGCATGATGGGTTTCCTGTCCGGTGACATCCTCTCGAACGACGGCAAAACGCTCACGATCAAGGGACGCGACGGCTCGAGCAAGATCGTCTTGCTCAGCGACACGACGGACATCATGGTCTCCGTGGCCGGCAAAGCCTCCGATCTCGAAGTCGGCAAGACCGTCATGGTCCAAGGCAAGCCCAACTCCGACGGCAGCATCACCGCGCAAAGCGTCCAAGTGCGCCCGCCGATGCCGGCGCCCGCGAACGGCCAGACCGCTCCGGCACAACCGTAAGAAGAGAAGAAAAATCCCCTCTCAAGTAGAGGGGGTTTTCGTTCATCAGAGATATTGCTTCCAGAATTCGGCATGCGTCCCCATCACGTAGAACAGGGACTTCTGATGCCGGCCGAGAAAGTTCCGGATCACGGCGCGGCGTTCCCGCACGTGCTTCGCGAGATCGCCGTCGCCTTTCTCGAGCTCGTCGAGCCGGCTCTGCGCGCTGTTGAACAGCGCTTTGGCCGTCACGGGCGACTTGCAGACCGATAAGTTATGGAAGGCGCGCTGAAAGAGTTCCGCCACCTCTTTGAGCTCTGTCATCAGGCTCCGTCCTCCTTATCTTCCTCTTCGTCGTCGGAAAACCATTGGATGCGTTCGCCGAACTGGCCGAACTCATAACCGTACTGGTAGACGTCGCCGGACTGGTTCGACAGCACCTGATTATGCTGGCCATCTTGGAAGCCGCGCCAGAAGGCCGAGAATAGGCCGATCCGCTGCGAATCCTTCTCGCACGTGGCCATCTCGCCTGAAATGTAGACGTAGGCCGAGGAAGCGAATTCGTGAATTTGACCGTGTCCGTCGGCGATCCTTGCCAGGATCTCCTGGTCAGCCATCTTCAGATACGCGGCGGTCGTGACGCTGCAACCCACCTTCACGCCCTCCCTGGCCTTTCTGATCAGCTGAAAGAGGCGCTTCAAGTCGATCATTGGCAGCCTCCTTTCGGGCTATATCCAGCTTGCCGATACATCAAGGTCTTGACAACCCCTTTTAGCACTCATATCATGAGAGTGCTAATCATCCCCTTTTCCATGCAACAAAACCGCTTCACCACCAAAGCGATGGAAGCGCTTCAGGAAGCCCAGAACCTGGCCTTTGAGACCGGTTCCGAGACCTTGGAAGCTTCCCATCTCCTCGCCACGCTCCTCCGCCAGGAGGATGGCGTGGTCGTTTCGGTGTTCAAGAAACTCGGGATTGACCCGGCCGCCATTTTGAAGCGCGCCAAACTGGAACGCGCCAAGGCCGAAGGCGGCGGTACGGCCCAGGTCTTCGTTTCGCAGACGCTTGACCGCGCGATCCGCCAGGCCCACAAGGTCGCCGAACGCTTTAAAGACGAATACGTCTCGACCGAGCATCTCCTGCTCGGCTTGATGGAAACCAAAAACGAAGCCGCCACCCTTCTGGCCGAAATGGGCGTCACGACCGAGGCCGTCTTGAAAGTCCTGATGGACATCCGCGGCACGCAGCGCGTCACCTCGACGGAACCGGAAGCGACGTACCAAGCGCTCGAAAAATATTCGCGCAACCTCACGCGCCTCGCGCGCGCGGAGAAACTCGATCCGGTCATCGGCCGCGACGAGGAGATCCGCCGCGTCATCCAGGTGCTTTCGCGCCGCACGAAAAATAATCCCGCGCTGATCGGCGAACCGGGCACCGGTAAAACGGCCATTGTCGAAGGCTTGGCGCAGCGCATCATCGCCGGCGACGTGCCGGAATCGCTGAAGGGTAAAGACGTCGTCGCGCTCGATCTGGGCGCGCTCATCGCCGGCACGCGCTTCCGCGGCGAATTCGAAGAGCGCCTCAAGGCCGTGATGAAGGAAGTCGAGAAGTCGCAAGGCGGCGTCATCCTGTTTATTGATGAGCTGCATACGCTCGTCGGCGCCGGCGGCACCGAAGGCGCGATGGACGCCTCCAATCTTTTGAAACCCGCCCTCGCGCGCGGCGAGCTTCGCTGCATCGGCGCGACCACGCTCAAGGAATACCAGAAGCACATCGAAAAGGACGGCGCGCTCGCCCGCCGCTTCCAGCCCGTCACGGTCAACGAGCCGTCGGTCGACGACGCAATCTCGATCCTGCGCGGCATCAAGGAGCGCTACGACCTCCACCACGGCGTGCGCATCACGGACGGCGCGATCGTCGCGGCCGTCATGCTTTCGCACCGCTATATCACCGACCGCTTCCTGCCGGACAAAGCCGTCGACCTGATCGATGAGGCCGCTTCGGGCCTGCGCATGCAGATCGATTCGCAGCCGCACGAGCTCGACCGCCTGAAGCGCCAGCTCATGCGTCTCGAGATCGAAAAGCGCGCACTCGAAAAGGAAACGGACAAGCGCGCCAAAGATCGCTTGAAAGTCCTCGTGAAGGAGATGGCCGAAGCCAAGGAACGCGCCTCGGGTTTGGAACTCAGCTGGAAGACCGAAAAGGACGCCATCACCACGATCCGCGACAACAAGAAGAAGATCGACAACTTGAAGCACGAAGCGGACATCCTCGAACGCAAAGGCGAACTCGAAAAAGTCGCTCAGATCCGCTACGGCCAGATCCCCGAAGCCGAAAAGGCGCTCTTCGCGGCGGAAGAAAAACTGAAAACGGCCCAGAGGGGCAAACGCTTCCTCAAAGAAGAAGTCGACGAGGAAGACGTCGCGAACGTCGTCTCCAAGTGGACCGGCATTCCGGTCTCCAAGATGCTCGAATCCGAACTCAAGAAGCTCGTGCATCTCGAAGCGGAGCTCGGCAAGCGCGTCGTCGGCCAGGAAGAAGCCATCCAGGCCGTCGCCAACGCCGTCCGCCGCTCGCGGGCGGGCGTGGCCGAAGAATCCCGCCCGATGGGCTCTTTCATGTTCCTGGGCCCGACGGGCGTCGGCAAAACCGAGCTGGCCAAGGCGCTGGCGGCCTTCATGTTCAACGACGAGAATGCGATGATCCGCCTCGACATGTCCGAATACGGCGAGCGCCACGCCGTCTCGCGCATGATCGGCTCCCCTCCCGGCTACGTCGGCCACGACGAAGGCGGCCAGCTGGCCGAAGCCATCCGCCGCCGCCCCTACTCGGTGGTCCTCTTCGACGAAATCGAAAAGGCGCATCCGGAAGTCTTCAACATCCTGCTGCAGATTTTGGATGACGGCCGCATGACCGACGGCAAAGGCCGCGTCGTGAACTTCAAGAACACGATC
>CAYOJH010000033.1:0-2820 GCA_964404275.1 uncultured Gammaproteobacteria bacterium
TTCGTTTTCCATTGCTGGAACAGGCATAAGTGTAACAGCTTTTCTAAACATTTCAAGTCCCCGGCGTTCTATGTTAAAATAAAGCCAAATTTACGCCGCATTATGCAATACCCCCGCACGCTTCTGACCGCCGTTTCCCTGGGACTTCTGGCCGCCGCGCTTCCTGCCTTGGCCGCTTCTGGCGACGTGGCCTCGATCGGCCTGCGCGATCTGAATCGCAACGGCAAGATCGACCTGGCCGTGATCACCTTCGCGAATCCCGCTGGGAGCGTCTGGACGGTACGCGGCGCGTCCGGTTTTGGCGTGGCCTATAACGGAACCGCCCTGAAAATCAAGGGGGCCTTCATGGCTTCGACGGCCAACCCGGCCGTGCTGGAAGTCGTGCTGGATGAAACGGATCCGCATCTTCCCGTCGACACCGCCGCCGCCAAGTTCGAAGTTACGTATCATCGCGTCGGCAACGCGGTCGGCGTCAGCGATGGCGCGTCGGAGCTTGCCGCGATCGCTTCGGGCGACACGAACGCCAGCGACACGGAACTCGACCAAGCGCCGCCGATTCTCACGGCTTCGACTCCGGCCCCGGGCGCGATCGACTATCTGCGCACGAACGACCTGACACTGACCTTCAGCGAGCCTGTCCTCGCCTCGAGCCTCGTGCCGTCCTCCTCTTCGGGCGTCGGAGGGTGGTCGTTCACCTCGATCGGCGACGGCCGGACCGTTACGGCGCAGCATGACGCCTACCCGCGCGGCGCCAACGAGGCTTTCGGCATCGCGGGAAACGACCTCGCCGGCAACGCGCTCGTCACCGACGCCTATCCCAATCCGTTCACCTTTCAGACGTCCATTACCAGCACGCCGAATCCGCGCATCGACAGCGTCTACCAAATGACGTCACCGGCGCCCGGCGCGACGTTGTTTGTCGGCGACGCGAACGTTCTCGGTTGGTATGACAACACGGCGGCTGCGGCCACCCGGCTTTCCTATTCGAAGGACGGCGGACAGACGTGGACGCCCATCGCGACGCTCCCCGCGCCGCAAAACACGTATGTCTGGTATCCGCCCAGCCTGCCGTCGATCCAACTTCGGGCCGAAGCGCTCGGCGCGAACGGCAGCGTCGTCAACGTTTCGACCGTCAATCCGCTCTCGCTCCAGCCCGGTTCCGGCACGACCGTGCCGATCCCCGACTTCGCCGCTCCCGCCGCCGCGCCTGATGCGCACGACGTGACCGCACCCGAAATCGTCGGTCCGGCCGTTCTCGATTCGTTCGACGCCGCCGCCGGCACTGCCCGCCTGTCCTGGACGACCGACGAGCCCTCGACCGCCAGCGTGAATTACGGCGCGTATCTCAACTACGGACGCTTGGCCTCCGACGCCGCGCTCGCGACCTCGCACAGCATCCTCCTTTCCGGCCTGACGCCGGGCAAGCTCCATCAGGCGCGCATCACTTTAATTGATGCGAGCGGCAATGCCTCCGTTTCGAAAGACTGGTACTTCGTCTTCCTGCGCGAAAACGATCTCATTAAAGGCTCCGGCCCGGCCGTCTACTGGTACAAAGGCGGCAAGCGTTCCGCCTTCCCAAACTTCGACGTCTATCAGTCCTGGTACGGCAAGGATTTCTCCAAAGTCCTGGTCGTGCCCGACACGCAGCTCGGCACGATCGCGCTCGGCGGCAACGTGAAGATGAAAGAAGGCGTCTATCTGATCAAGATCCAGAGCGATCCGAAAACCTACGCGGTCGAGCCGAACGGCGTCCTCCGCTGGATCCAGACCGAAGCGCAGGCCAAAGCGCTCTACGGCGCGGCCTGGGCCGCGCGCGTGCGCGACGTCGACGTCAGTCTCTTCACCGATTACGCGATCGGCGAACCGCTCGCGGATGGTGAAAAGCCCGCAGGCTACAAGGGATAAAAAATCCCGTTCACTGAGGTGACGGGATCGGCGCGGTCTTGGGATCGAAGTCGTCTGGAAAGGCCTTCTTGAGATCGGTCACCAACTTTTCGAAGGCCTCCCGGCATGTCTGGGTGGCTTCTTCTTTTCCGAGCTCGTAGCTGCGCACCGCCACCGTTTCAGAGGCGGTCACGACGAAGTTGTACGCTCCGTGCGCGAACATGCAGCAGCCGAGCGCGACCAGCGCGCTCGCGCCGCGGCGCTTGAGCAGGACCCAGAGCGCGCCGAGCAGGCCGCCGATCACCGCCATGCGGATGATCATCTCGTACGTGAAGCCGTAGACGAAGCCGTGGCTGAGGCCGAAGAGCAGGCCCGAGACGCAGGCCACGACGGGCAGCGACCAGTTCGCGCGCGCCGCACCCTTGGCGTCATAGCCGATCGAGCAGAACAGCCAGCGGAAGAACATCTCCTCGACGAGCGGCGCGAGCAGGCAGGCCTGCGCCAGCACGTAGAGGAAGCCGCCGATGCCGTCCGCGAGCGACGGCGCGGGCGAGAGCGGTCCGGCCGGGATCAGCATCTGCTTGATCGCGGGCAGACTCTGTCCGGTCAGCAGGCCCTCCATGACCCAGCAAGAGATCCAGAGGAGCATCGCGCCGAGGATCATCAGCGTCAGGCTGATGTGCCGTTTCCGAAGACTGCAGAAGGATTGAGCGAACATCACCACCTCCTTGGAAGAGCGGTTCCTCCACCATACCAAAAACCCCGGCCGCCTGGCCGAGGTTTTTGGGGATAACCTTAGTAGTCGCGCAGGCGCGAGATGCCTTGGTGCGCTTGGATCTTTTCGAGCGCTTTGGCTTCGATCTGGCGGATGCGTTCGCGGGTGACGTCGAATTCCTTGCCGACTTCTTCGAGCGTGTGGGCCACGCCGTCGGTCAG
>CAYOJH010000034.1:0-2660 GCA_964404275.1 uncultured Gammaproteobacteria bacterium
AGACGTCTTCAACCGGCATCAGGAACGGCTTGTCCGTGTCGCGAACCGGCTGCGGGATGTAGGAGTCGAGCTGGTTCAAAAGCTCGCGGACCGGACCGGAAGCGGCTTCGTCGCCCGGGTTGTTGAGGGCCTGGAGGGCCGAACCGCGGATGATCGGAGTGGTGTCGCCCGGGAAGTTGTACTTCTTGAGCAAATCACGCACTTCCTCTTCGACGAGGTCGATGAGCTCCTTGTCTTCGACCATGTCGCACTTGTTGAGGAAGACGACGATCGACGGAACGCCGACCTGACGGGCAAGCAGAATGTGCTCGCGCGTCTGCGGCATCGGGCCGTCCGTCGCGGACACGACCAAGATCGCGCCGTCCATCTGGGCGGCACCCGTGATCATGTTCTTGACGTAGTCGGCGTGGCCAGGGCAGTCGACGTGCGCGTAGTGGCGCGCAGCGGTTTCGTACTCGACGTGCGCCGTGGCGATCGTGATGCCGCGAGCCTTCGACTCCGGAGCCTTGTCCAGGTCGTCGACTTTCTTATCCTGGGCGGTGTTGCCCATGGCCTTGGAGACCGCAAGAATTGCGGCCGTCAGGGTCGTTTTGCCGTGGTCAACGTGGCCGATGGTGCCCACGTTCACGTGCGGCTTGGAGCGATCGAACTTGATATCAGCCATACGTATACTAAATAAAAAAGTTGACGTGTGTCGGAGAGGAGTGTAGCAGAGGGTCAAAAAGCGGTCAAGTCCGTGAATTTGGCCTCATTTTAGCCTTATTCCAGGGGTTCCAAGTAGAACTGTTCTTCGCCTTCGGGCTCTAAGGCCGCATTTTGAAGGGTTGGAGGGGTGAACGACTCTCCCGCCTCGCGGCCAACAACTCCCCCTGCCCCCTCTTTAGCAAAGAGGGGGTCCGAAGTCGTCCTCCCCTTTGCTAAAGGGGAGGTGCCCGCAGGGCGGAGGGGTTGTGGCCGCGTGGTCGGATTTGGAGCCTTCCAGAGCGGAATTTCGCGCTTTGGAGGCTTATTATCGGGGAAATCGGTCGAGATCGGCAGGGCCTGCGGAGGCGCCGCCTCGCGTTTCTGAGCCTCGGGCTTCCATTCGCCGACGACCAGCTTTTCATAGTGGTCGAGCCCCATCAGAACGAAGGGTTGCTCCCCCGCCGGATCGGTGATGATCAAACGATCCCCTGTTTTTTCAATCAGGGAAAGAAGGCGTTTGAGAGTTTCTTCCTTCATAAGCGAGGCCGTTAAGTGGCCACACTGTAACGCAAAGGAGCGGAGTGTCAACCGGTCTTCTTATCAAGAGGCTCATCCTCTATACTGAGAACATGAAAAAGACGCTGATCGAAGCGCTGGGCTGGTACGGAACGATCGCGATCCTCGGGGCGTACGCGCTGCTCAGCTTCGGCGCGATCGGGCCGAACAGCTTGAGCTACCAGCTTTTGAACATCACAGGTGCCGCGGGCATCATCGTGGTTTCGCTCAGCAAGAAAACGTATCAGCCTGCCGTCCTGAACGCCGCCTGGATCCTGATCGCGCTTGCCGCGATCACGAGAACGCATCTCTAAGAGAAACGAAAACGCCCCGCGGGTGCAGGGTGTTCAAATATAACCGGTCGAGTATTTTTGATTTCATGACAAAAGAGACGGCGCGGGCCGTCTCTTTTGCTTGCGGTAGTGGATTCCAGCTTTCGCTGGAATGACATTACTTTTTCTTTCCTTCCAAGATCGCCATTTCGACGTTCTTCGGCACTTCTTCGTAGTGGTCGAAGGTCATCGAGTAGGAGGCGCGTCCCTGGGAGATCGAGCGGAGCTGGGTCGCGTAGCCGAACATTTCGGAGAGCGGGACCATCGCGTCGACGACTTTGATCGCGCCGCGGTCGCGCATTTCCTGCACCTGGCCGCGCTTCGAGTTGATGTCGCCGATGATGTCGCCCATGGCCGCTTCCGGCATGAGGATCTCGACTTTCATGATCGGTTCGAGGAGGACCAGGCCGGCCTTCTTGCAAGCGTCGACGAAGGCCATCGAGCCCGCGATCTTGAAGGCGATTTCCGAGGAGTCGACGTCGTGGTACGAGCCGTCGAAGACGGTCGCGATGACGTCGAGCAGCGGATAGCCGGCGAGCACGCCTTTCTGGGCGGTTTCGACGACGCCCTTCTCGATCGGGCGGATGAATTCCTTCGGAATCGAGCCGCCCTTGATCTCTTCGACGAACTCGACGCCCTTGCCGCGCTCGTTCGGCTTGACGCGCAGCCAGCAGTGGCCGTATTGGCCGCGGCCGCCGGATTGCTTGATGTACTTGCCTTCGGCTTCGGCTTCGCCGCGGATCGCTTCTTTGTATGCGACTTGCGGCTTGCCGACGTTGGCTTCGACTTTGAATTCGCGCTTCATGCGGTCGACGATGATCTCCAAGTGGAGCTCGCCCATGCCCGCGATGATCGTCTGCGCGGTTTCTTCGTCGGAGCGGACGCGGAAGGTCGGATCTTCTTCGGCGAGCTTGGAGAGCGCGACGCCCATCTTTTCCTGGTCGACTTTCGTCTTCGGCTCGATCGCGAGCGAGATGACGGGTTCGGGGAAGACGATGGATTCGAGGAGGACCGGACGGTTCTCGTCGCAGAGCGTGTGGCCGGTGAAGGTGGACTTCAAGCCGACGCCCGCGGCGATGTCGCCGGCGT
>CAYOJH010000035.1:0-2140 GCA_964404275.1 uncultured Gammaproteobacteria bacterium
AGATCCCGGGCATCAAGAAAGCTAGCTGGTAACCTATGATGACTGATCCCATCGCCGACATGCTCACCCGGCTGCGCAACGCAGCCATGGTGCGCAAACAGGACGTCGTCCTCCCGCTCTCGCGGATGAAGTTTGAGATCGCCAAAATCCTCGAGAAGGAAGGCTTCGTCACCGCCGTCGAAAAGACGGACGCCAATCATGGCCAGCTGAAGCTCAAGGTCCGCTACGACGAAAACGGCCCCGTGATCCGCGACATCAAGCGCGTTTCGAAGCCGGGCCTCCGCGTGTACGCGACGAAGGCCGAATTGCCCCGCGTCCTGAACGGCCAGGGCATCGCTATCGTTTCGACTTCGGCCGGCCTCATGACCAACAAGGAAGCGCGCAAGCGCGGCCTTGGCGGCGAGGTCGTCTGCGAAGTCTACTGATCCCGCGACTATGTCCCGCATTGGCAAAAAACCCATCCAGATTCCCTCGGGTGTCGAGGCGACCGTCTCCGCATCGGAGATCCGCGTCAAAGGCCCGAAAGGGGAACTGAAGCTCGCCCTGCATCCGCACGTGCGCCTCGAGCGCGCGGGCGATGTCTTGACCGTCGGCGTCAAGAGCGAGGAGAACAAGAAAGACCGCGCGCTCTGGGGCCTCTTCAACCGCTTGATCGCCAACATGATCGTCGGCGTCACCAAGGGCTACGAGAAGTCGCTCGAGTTCGTCGGCGTCGGTTACAAAGTGAACCTCGCCGGCAAGACCGTGAAGATGGACGTCGGCTTCTCGCACGAAGTCGATTTCCCGCTCCCGGCCGGCATCGACGCCAAAGTCGACAAGAACACGCTGACCCTGACCGGCATCGACAAGCAGCTCGTCGGCGAAACGGCCGCGCGCATCCGCCGCATCCGCAAGCCGGAACCGTACAAGGGCAAGGGCATCAAGTACGTCGACGAATTCATCCGCCGCAAGGCGGGTAAGTCGGCCAAGGCCGGCGCCAAGTAATCGACGCCTATGAAATCCTCCAGCCAGAAAAAAATCGAAACCCGGACCCGCCGCCGCGCGCGCATCCGCGCCCGCGTGATCGGCACCGCCGCCCGCCCGCGTCTCGCGGTCTTCCGCAGCGCCAAGCACATCTCCGCGCAGCTCATCGACGACGCCGCCGGCAAGACGCTGGCCGCCGCCGACGACGCCAAGATGAAGACGGCCAAAGCGGAAGGCATGGAAGCCAAGATCGCCAAGGCGCACGCCGTCGGCCAGGCCCTCGCCGAAAAAGCGAAGAAGGCCGGCATCTCGGCCATCGTCTTCGATCGCGGCGGCTACACCTATCACGGCCGCGTCAAAGCGCTCGCTGACGGCGCTCGCGCCGGAGGCCTGCAATTCTAACCGGAACTATGGAGAACACCAACGCACAACCCGCAGTCCCGGCGACGACGGCTCCGGCCGCGTCCGAACACCGCGCTCCGCAGCGCGGCGGCTTCGGCGGAGGCCGAGGCGGAGACCGCCGCGGTCCGCGCGGCCGCCGTCCGGAAGAACCGAAGGAATTCGATCAGCGCATCCTCGCGCTCGACCGCGTCACCCGCGTCACCAAGGGCGGCAAGCGCATGCGCTTCCGCGCGACCGTCATCATCGGCGACCACAAGGGCCGCGTCGGCTACGGCGTGGCGAAAGCCGCGGACGTTTCGGCCGCGGTCAACAAGGCCGTCACCCAGGCCAAGAAGCGCTTGATGACGATCCCGCTCGTCAACGAAACCATCCCGCATCAGGTCGAAGCCAAATTCGGCGCCTCCAAGGTGCTGATGAAGCCCGCCCCGAAAGGTACCGGCGTCAAAGCCGGCGGCGCCATGCGCGTCGTGATGGAACTCGCCGGCGTGCCGAACATCATCGGCAAGCTGCTCGGCGGCAAGAACAAGATCAACAACACCAAGGCCACGCTGGACGCGCTCCAGCAGCTGCGCGTGAAGAAGGTCGTCGTCAACGCCTGATATGCTGAAACTCCACTCCCTCAAGCCCAACAAGGGCGCGAAGACCTCGACCCGCCGTCTCGGCCGCGGTCCCGGTTCCGGTCGCGGTAAAACCGCCGGTAAAGGTACCAAGGGTCAGAAAGCCCGCACGGGCGGCCGCAACAAGCTGCGCCTGATGGGCATGAAGATGATCATCC
>CAYOJH010000036.1:0-2052 GCA_964404275.1 uncultured Gammaproteobacteria bacterium
CGAGCCCCGTCTCCCACATCTGGTTCCTCCGCTCGATTCCCGGCAAGATCGGCCTGGTACTCGACATGTCGGTCATGAACCTGGAGAAGGTCATCTATTTCGCGAACTTCATCATCACCAAGGTCGACATGGAGGCCAAGCTCCAGACGATCGAGGCCTTGAAGCAGGAGTACAAGGGCAAGCGCAAGATGCTCGAGAACGAAGCCGAGCGCCAAATGGAACAGCTTCGCGCCAAGAGCGCTTCCGAAAAGGAAATGAAGAAGGCGCTCGAGCTGCACGAGTCCAAGATGGCCGCGCTCGAAGAGGACTACAACGACACGATGCGCGAGCTCAAGGAGCTCGAGCCGATGAAGATCGTCTCCGAGCACGTCTATCAGACCTGGTCGCTCAAGTTCGGCCACCTCTTCGAAGCCTCGATCGGCGCCGAAGCGGTCTACGAGCTGCTCAAAGCCGTCGATCTCAAGAAGACGGTCAAGCAGCTCGAAACCGAACTCATCGACGCGTTCGGCGCGAAGAAGGACAAGCTCGTCCGCCGCGTGAAGCTGCTCCGCAACCTGGATCGCAACCACATCCGGCCCGAATGGATGGTCATGACCGCCATTCCGATCATCCCGCCGGACCTCCGCCCGATGGTCTCGCTCGACGGCGGCCGCTTCGCGACCTCCGATTTGAACGACCTCTACCGCCGCGTCATCAACCGCAACAACCGCCTGAAGCGTCTCCAGGAACTCAACGCGCCTGAAGTCATTTCGCGCAACGAAAAGCGCATGCTCCAGGAAGCGGTCGACGCGCTGATCGACAACAGCGCCCGCCAGTCGAAGACCGTCATCGCCACGACCGGCCGCAAGCGCCAGTTGAAGTCGCTGGCCGACCAGTTGAAGGGCAAGCAGGGACGCTTCCGCCAGAACCTGCTCGGCAAGCGCATCGACTACTCCGGCCGCTCGGTCATCGTCGTCGGCCCGCGCCTCAAGCTTTCCCAGTGCGGTCTGCCGAAGCGCATGGCGCTCGAGCTTTTCAAGCCGTTCGTCATCGCGCAGCTGATCAAGGCGGAACTCTGCCACAACATCCGCTCCGCCAACCGCTTCATCGAATCGGGCCGTTCCGAAATCTGGGACATCTTGGAAGAGATCACCAAGAAGAGCTACGTGATGTTGAACCGCGCTCCGACACTGCACCGCCTTTCGATCCAGGCCTTTCAGCCGACCTTGATCGAAGGCAAGGCCATCCAGCTCCACCCGATGGTCTGCCCGGCGTTCAACGCGGACTTCGATGGCGACCAAATGGCCGTCCATGTTCCGCTGACCGAAGAAGCCAAGCGCGAAGCGGGCGAACTGATGCTCTCCTCGAAGAACCTGCTCAAGCCGGCCACCGGTTCGCCGCCGGCCATGTTGAACAAGGACATCGTCTGGGGCATCCACTACCTCTCGCGTTTCGTCGATCGCGCCGACGGCTCGGTCAAAGCTTTCGCGTCTCCGTCGGAAGTGCGCCTGGCCTATCAGTCCGGCAACATCAAGCTGAACGAGAAGATCCTCTGCCGCGTCGAAAAGGGCGCCAAGCCCGTCGAGACGTCGCAGGGCCGCATCCTCTTGAACGCCGTCCTGCCGGAAGGCCTGCCGCGCGTATCCGAAGCGCTCGACACCAAGAAGTCGGCCGACCTCGTCCGCCTCTGCCTCGAATTCCACGGCTCCGAGCGCGCCGCCGCCCTCCTCGACGACTTCAAGGAGCTCGGTTTCCACTACGCTTCCAAGTCCGGCTTCTCCTGGGGCATGGACGACTTGCCGACGATCAAAGGCAAGCCGGACCTCCTGACCGAAGGCGAGAAGCGCGTCGAAGAAGTCGAAGAGCAGTTCAGCGAAGGCTTGCTCACGCAGCACGAGCGCTATCTCCAGATCATCAAGGTTTGGACCGAAATCAAGGATCGCATCACCAAGCTCGCCAAGGAACAGCTCCCGCGCGAAGGCTCGGTCGCGTCCATGATCGAATCCGGAGCTCGCGGCTCCTGGTCCCAGCTGACCCAGATGGTCGGCATCAAGGGTCTCGTGGTCAACCCGC